>JAGVNY010000086.1 GCA_020053015.1 Candidatus Zixiibacteriota bacterium
CCATTTCGTTTTCATTGTAGCTTCCTCCTCTTCGGGTTTTCCATAAAACCCACTTGAAATGTGGGATACCCCGTTTCAGAAAGTCTCATCCTTCAAGTTTTTTATCTAACGCCGCAAGTTGATCGTGTTGTTGAAGACACACCAGCGTATTCCGTTGGCTTCGGCATGGTGCGCCGCGATGGACACACCACGCCCGAAGCCTCCGGACTTGTGCCGTTGTTCGCGTCTTGAAGGATCGCTTCCTATCACCTCCCTAATCTCTCCCTGTTCTGCGACACACGGGTCCGGGTGCCCATCGCACAATCCCACGGCTGCCCCGCGGACCCGGTGTCGCCCGCAACAGAGGGAAGCAGAGAAAGGAACGTTAGACGGCCATGGGTCAACCACCCCCATGGCGCCAACCCCTTGCATTGAGCAAGATGTCGCTGTTTCTGATTGCAACATCTGTGCCATATTGGGAGTATCCCACATGGAACAGGATAAGAGATTGTGGTACAACATGATAACTCCAACGACGGAAGAGCTGTCGGAGACTCGAAACCCGCGAAAACCCCCTCAAACTTCGCAGCAAGGTTCGCAAGCCGATATCCGCGTTTGTTAACCTATTAATTATCAATCTGTTACAACTGCGAAGGGGTTCGCAGCACAAACTTCGCACCTTCGCAGGGACCAAACTGCTCGATGTCTGACGGTGAGTGAGAGAAAGCTTGGTGTTAGCACGCGTGATTAAGCAGAATACACTTGACTTGATGCGGTAATCGTATATATTGGAAACTGCAAGTACGAATGTGGTATCGCTTGAATAAGCAACATGGTTTGTAAAAAGCGACAAATATCTCATGCAATGTATAAAGAGTAGTTTCTTGGAAACCGATAATACCATATAGGTATCATTATGTCCCGTGTTTCGACAGACTTGCCCGCTGACTTGATGCGCGCGAGGATCGTGGAGGTCACACGAGATCGGTTCTTCGCCTATGGGTACAGTTCTGTGACGACGAGCGACATCGCTTCCGAGCTGGGAATAAGCAAGAAGACGCTCTATCGGTACTTTCCATCCAAGCGGCAGCTGCTAAGAGAAGTGGTGATGGCAACAGCTCAGGAAATCGAGTTGCAGGTTAGAGGTATCGTGCTCGATTCTGAGCTCGAGTTTGCGGAGAAGCTTCGACGATTTCTCGAGATCATCAGCTCACGGATTTCTCGAATAGGACAACCTCTCGTTCGCGATCTTCGGCGGAGCGCTCCGGAAGTGTGGAAGGAACTTGAGTCATTCAGGCGAGAGAGTGTGTTCAATAGATTTCGCGGCCTCCTTGAGGCCGGCATAGCTGAGGGACGCATCAGGCGTGACATCGATCTTGATCTGCTGATGCTGATTTTCGTAAGTATTGTCGATGGCGTGATTAATGTAGACGTAGCTGTCAGGGTCTCGCATTCGATGATAGAGTTGGCCGATGCTGCTCTGAAGGTATTCCTTGAAGGGGCCCTCGTCTCTGGTGAGACCGTTAGAGATGCACTGCGAAGTGACAATGACAATAATGATACTGTGCAGGAGAATAGATGATGGTTGAGCACGAATCCAAAGCGAAACTGCTCGATGTGGGGTTGTTGACGCTGGTTGCTGCCTTTCTTGTGGCGTCATGCGGTGGGAGTTCCGGCCGTCACGTGATTTCGGAATCCGGGACGATCGAAGCGACGGAAGTTGATGTTGCTTCGAAGGCTACCGGTGAGCTGACTGCGCTTCTGGTCGACGAAGGATCTCAGGTCGAAGTTGGAGATACCTTGGCAGCAGTCGATCATTCGATTCTCGAATTGCAGCTTGCACAGGCATCGGCAGCTGTGGAAGCTGCGGATGCGCAACTTCAGCTACTCACCAACGGCGCGAGATCTGAGGATATCAGGCGCGCTCAAGAGGTGTTGCGGCAAGCTGAAGCGGCTCTGAATATCGCACGGGATGATGCCGCGAGAATGGATACGCTTTTCAGATCGCAATCGGTGACCAAGAAAGTCAAGGATGATACCGACGCTCGACTTACTGTTGCGAGCTCGCAGCATGCTTCAGCCGAACAGGCGCTTCGTAGACTACAGAAGTTCGCTCGTCCCGAAGAACTTCAGGTGGCTGAGGCTCAACTGAAACAGGCATCATCGGCGCGCGATCTCGTTGCTAAGACGATAGCAGATTGTATCGTTGTAAGCCCTGCCAAGGGCTTCGTCACCAATAAGCCGATGGAGCTCGGTGAGCTTGTGGGGCGTGGATCGATCATCGCAACCGTGTCTCAGCTCGACACTGTTACCTTGATGATCTACGTCAGCGAGATTGAGCTTGCCTGGGTGAAGATCGGACAGAGTGCGGATGTGAGGATCGATGCCGCCCCGGAACGGTCTTTCGCTGGGAAAGTTACTTACATATCTCCCACTGCTGAGTTTACGCCAAAGAACATCCAGACGAAGGATGAGAGAGTCAAGCTCGTATTCGGTGTGAAGATTGACGTCCCCAATCCTGAAATGCTTCTAAAGCCGGGGATGCCGGCTGACGCATCGATTATCGCAGAGTGAGGAATCCCGACGTGCCAATCGGTCTTGTCCAAGCAGTCGAAATCAACGGATTGTCGAAGTCCTATGGAAAGATACTTGCTGTAGACTCCGTCAGCCTTTCCATTCGCAGAGGAGAGATGTTTGGTTTGGTTGGACCGGATGGCGCAGGAAAGACGACGGTAATCAGAATCCTCTGTGGCGTGATATCTGCCGACCGGGGCGAAGCGAGCGTTCTTGGGCTGGAAATTCACTCGCGGATGGATGCGATCAAGAAGAAGATAGGCTACCTGTCACAGAAGTTCAGTTTGTATGGTGACCTGACCGTCGATGAAAACATCGAGTTCTTCGCGGAGATTCATCAAGTCGCGGGATTCAGGTCTCGTAGGGAGGAGCTTCTCGCCTTCACTCGGCTTCTGCCTTTCAGGGACAGACTTGCCGAAAGACTGTCGGGAGGAATGAGACAGAAACTCGCGCTCGCGTGCACGCTGGTACATACGCCGGAGATCATCTTTTTAGATGAGCCGACAGTAGGTGTCGATCCAGTCTCGCGCAGAGACTTCTGGCTGATTCTCTCTGATTTGCTCAAGCAAGGAATGACGGTCCTGATGACGACGCCTTACCTTGATGAAGCCGAGCGTTGCACTCGTGTTGCCTTGATGAACCAGGGCAGTATCATGGTGTGCGATACCCCCACAAAGATCAGGGACAAGATGAAGGGAGATGTACTGGAAGTGGTGACTAACAACGTCAGATCAGCAACTGAGATGCTCCGGACAATCCCGGGGATCAACGAAGTTCAGGCATTTGGGGACCGACTCAATGTCGTTGTTGACGATGGAAAGCGAATGACCGCGGAAATCGGACAGCGCTTGAGTCAGCACGGAGTAGCCGTTGAGAGCGTTCGAGCGATCACACCTTCGCTGGAGAACGTGTTCATATCCGTGGTCAGAGGGAGTTGATTGGAGATGAAATACGTGAGACTCGAGAAGTTCAAGATTGCAGCGAGTCACTATCTCAGGCAGTTGATACCAACGACGCTACAGAGGTGGACTCTCGCGGCTATAATAGCCTGTTTTGTTGTCATCTTTCAGGGAATCGGAGTGTCTTCGGCGAATGGTCAGGACAGCCCCATGACGGTGGACGAGTGTGTTAATGCCGCTATCAGTAACAGTAGCAAACTGCATACATCCCGGATTAAGGTGAGCCAGGCACGGGCAAAGGCAGGCGAGGCCCTGACGCAACTTCTTCCAACCGCTACCGTCGGAGCATTCTACACTCGCCTCAGCAAAGTGCCGCCATTTGAAGTTGATCTTCCGCCCTATCCGGGACTGCCTGGCTCTTTCACGCTCTCAGAATCTGTCAAGGAAAGTCGCGGCTTGACGCTGAATATCCGACAGCCGCTCTTTACCGGTCTGAGACTGCTGAGCAACTTGAGAATGACAAGGAAGAACGCAGCAGCCTCTTCCTTCGACTTTGAATCTGATAGCCTGACCCTTGTCGCAGACGTCCAGACTGCATATTGGAATCTGTTCAAAGCTGTTGAGATCAAGAAGGCCGTCGACGAGAATCTGGTGCAGGTGTCTGCTCACTTGGAGGACGCCCGCAGATTCATGGATCAGAATCTGCTCGCACTTAATGATGTGCTGAAGATCGAGACACAAAAGTCACAGATACAGCTCATGCAGATCGAAGCCGACAATGCGGTTCGGATGGCTCGAATCAATCTCAACAACCAGATCGGCATTCCCTTGAACTCGCGGACTGAGATCGCTTCATCGCTGTCGGACGAACTCGCTTCGGCACCTTCACTCGATTCCTTGATCGTTATCGGACTGTCGGGCAGAGCGGAAATCGACGCCATCAATCGACGTGTTGAAGCCGGCAAGGCAGGCGTGGCGGCTGCTCGCGCAGGGTGGTTTCCGCAGGTAGTCTTGACAGGCAACTATTATCGTCTCCGACCGAACTCGCGGATACTGCCGACTCGCGATGAGTGGGACAACACCTGGGATATCGGATTGGCGCTGTCGTTCGAAGCCTGGAATTGGGGGAAGACGATCCATCAGACAAGGCAGGTGCAGGCGCAATTGGAACAAGCGATTGATGCTCTTGATCAACTTCGTGACGCAGTTGAACTCGAGGTCACTGCACGTTATCTCGATCTCATGAAGGCTCAGCAGAGTATTGCAGTGGCACGCAACGCTGTCGCTCAGGCAAGCGAGAACCTTCGTATCACAAAAGAGAAGTTCCACGTAGACCTGGCTTCAAATACTGATCTGCTCGATGCGGAGGTCGCCCTGCTTCAGGCGAGCACCTCATACACGACAGCGCGTGTGTCCCAGGAGTTGGCAGGAATAGCTCTTAAGCGAGCGCTGGGACGGTGAAGTAGATTTCAGTGCTTCCGGAAATGGATGTGCAAATGTCGCAGCATGCTATTGAAGTAAATCAGCTCAGCAGACGGTTCGGGAGATTCGTCGCTGTCGACAAAGTCAGTTTCAATGTTCAGCGAGGGTCGATCTTCGGTTTTCTCGGCGCAAACGGCGCGGGCAAGTCTACTACCATCAGGATGCTGTGCGGACTACTGACATCCACCTCGGGAACAGCAAAGGTCGCAGGGTTTGATATCAACACCGAGTCGGAGAAAGTCAAGCGAAGCATCGGATACATGTCGCAACGCTTTTCCCTGTATGATGATCTCACGGTGAGGGAGAACATCACTTTCTTCGGCGGCGCGTATGGACTCGTTGATTCGGTCTTATGTGACAGGATGAAATGGGTCATCGCAATTGCCAGACTGGACGGCAAAGAGGGTACGATGACCCGTGATCTTCCGGGTGGATGGAAGCAACGACTCGCCCTCGGCTGCGCGGTCATTCACAGACCACAGATCGTGTTCCTCGACGAGCCGACAAGCGGAGTCGATCCGGTGGCAAGACGCGACTTCTGGGAATTGATCAACACCTTGTCTCACGAAGGATCGACGGTGTTCGTGACGACCCACTACCTCGACGAGGCGGAATACTGCAACAATATAGTGCTGATACATGCGGGCCGAATTGTGGCCACAGGAAGTCCGCGCGAATTGAAAAGCAAGTATATCAGCAACCCTATGTACGAGCTCGACTGCGATGATGTCCTAACAGCCACCGAGTTGCTCAAGCAGCAGGACTGGGTTGGCGACACTTCCATCTTTGGCAATCATCTTCATGTCAGCGCTTCGCGTGAAGACGATATTGGGCGACTCGTCCATCAGCTCTTGTCGGATCAGGGTATCGCCATGCGGCGATTCGAACGAATCGTCCCATCGCTTGAGGACGTCTTCATTCACCTGATCGAGTCCAAGAGCGACGCAGCGTCGACATGAGGATTCCGGATTCAGATAGCGCTATAATATGATGAAACCGAAAAGCAGAATCAGACCGATCGTGAAGAAAGAGTTCCGGCAGATCGTCAGGGACAAGCGAACACTCGGGATTCTCCTGTTCTTGCCCTCGTTCATGCTTGTGATGTTCGGATATGCACTCAATTTCGACGTCAAGCACATCAAGCTGGCCGTTTGCGATTATGACAGATCTGCCGACAGCCGCAAGTTCGTGGAAAGCTTCGTCGAATCTGGCTATTTTGACTATCGCTACTACTTGTCGGGCGAGAACGAAATTGATCCTCTTCTGGACGAGGGCAAGGCCGCTGTCGCCATCGTAATCCCTCCTGATTTCTCCGAGACGATGGCCCGAGGAGAGTCGGCGACAGTCCAGGCGATTATCGACGGAACCAACGCTACGTCCGCGCCAGCAATTGTAGGCTATGTCACGGCAGTCACAAGAGGGTTCTCCGAGGAGATTCTCCTGAAATCAATGTTGCGAGCCGGAGTGAGCCACTACACGCCGCCAATCGACTTCCGTCCGAGAATATGGTTTAATCCGGAGTTGAGAAGCGCCAAGTTTCTTATTCCGGGGTTGATCGGTTTCATTCTCATGGTAACCGCCGTTGTGTCGACATCGCTGTCGATCGTGAGAGAGAAGGAGCGCGGCACTATGGAGCAGATCACGGTGTCGCCGGTGAAGCCGCTGGAACTCATCCTCGGGAAGACAATCCCGTACATCGCCATATCAGTCGTCGCGACCTTCGTAATACTTCTGGTCGGCTACGTTCTGTTCGATGTTACCGTCAAGGGAAGCTACCTGCTTCTCCTGCTCGTGACGCTGATCTTTCTGATCGGATGTCTGGGGCTTGGATTGCTGATTTCCACGGTGTCGTCTTCACAGCAGGTTGCCTTTACGCTGGCAACCATGATCACCGTGTTGCCATCGTTCGTGCTCTCGGGATTCATATTCCCGATTCGCAATATGCCCGTCTTCGTTCAGGTGATTACATATCTCGTTCCAGCAAGGTACTTCATGGCTGCGTTGCGGGCGATCATCCTCAAAGGTGTCGGCATCACCGCGTTCTGGGAGCAGATAGCGCTAATGATCGCTTTCGCTGCGCTGACTATTGGCATAAGCGCGCGACGGCTGAAGGCTCAGCTGTACTTGCCGCAAAGCCGGATTCCCAAGCATTCGAACCCCGGTGGTGGAGGATCCTAACGTGAGGACCATTCTTCACATCATCCGCAAGGAGTTCCTTCAGATACGTCGGGATCGAAGAATGCTGCCGATCATTTTCGTTGCGCCTATCATACAGCTCGTGATTCTCGGATATGCTGCCAATCTCGATGTAAGGGATATTCCGACCATAGTCTGCGATATGGACAGATCGTCGGACAGTCGAATGCTTGTCGAGAAATTCGTCAACTCGGGCTATTTCGACACGCAGAGTTTCGTGACGGACATTCGGGATATCGACAGATTCATAGACAACGGCTCAGCGCAAATTGCGATAGTCATTCCGCGAGGGTTTTCCGATGATCTCAAGGCAGGGAGGTCAGCTTCGCTGCAGGTAATCGCTGACGGTTCAGATGCGCTGCTCGGCACTCAGGGCTTGAGTCATGCGACATCAATAGTCGCCAACCAGTCCGTGAGCATTGCTCTAAAGAGAATCTCCGGTACGGGGCTGGAGAAATTAGCGGCATCGGGTGTATCTCAGCGGTTGAGGATTTGGTACAACCCTGAGTTGAAGAGCAAGAACTTCATGGTGCCAGGAATTCTCGGCCTTCTTCTCATGCTGACCACGATGGTGCTTACCTCGCTTGCGATCGTGAAGGAGAAAGAAATCGGTACGATCGAACAACTGGTCGTGACTCCCATTAAGCCGTACCAGCTGATAATCGGCAAGCTGATGCCGTTTACCATCATAGGCATCGTGGATATTGTGCTGATTCTGACCGTGGCGTCGTTCTGGTTCAACATCCCGGTAAAGGGCAGTATCGCGCTGCTATTCGTCCTCTGCATCGTGTTTCTTCTGACGACGCTCGGGCTCGGCCTTCTGGTGTCGACCGTCTCGAAAACCCAGCAGCAGGCGATGATAACTTCGGTGTTTTTCGTGATGATGCCGATGATATTCCTTTCGGGGTTCACATTCCCGATCGAGAACATGCCTGATGTCATCCAATGGTACACGTATCTCTTGCCGCTGAGATATTTCTTTGTGATCGTTCGTGGCATATTTCTCAAAGGTGTCGGCTTCGCTGAGCTCTGGCCGCAGGCGCTTGCGTTGTTTGTTTTCGGCGTAGCAATTCTTTCACTCGCCGTCTCGCGATTTCAGAAGAAACTGGGGTAGGTAGTAGGTCGAAACCCTTGCGGTTTCGACTCCTGACTTTATTGCCCGTAAGAGCGACAGGATGTTCGGGCAGGTCTTGACCGCGACGAAGTCGTGGTTGTGACCTGCCCGCAACTACTTGCGAAGACGCCGGGTCACACTCCCCGCTTCGCTGAGGAGCAAGACCCGTCGCAACTTCTCGGATGCTTCTGGGTTTTTCAACAAGCTCCCTTTGCTCCGGGTTTCTGAGACTCTGCTGTTAGGTGTTGCAAATTCAATATCGAGGTTCTGCCAGCACATTCAGAAACCCGGAGCTTCGCTCCCGGCCAGACATTCGTTCTCGGCAGATGTGGAGAGGTTGTCTCACAAGTAGCGGAATGCTCGATTGTCGTAGGTCGGGTACCGGATTGCGCATGCGCAAGAAGAAACCCGACACCGACTTGTCGGCCTTCTGCGTCACGCGAAGCGTGACTCCGGAGGCCGACCTACTCACTTGTGGGACAACCTCTGGACATCTGCCGGACACATCGCTCACAGCGTGCAGATATCTGTATGCGCTGCAAGCAGCGCTTCGCCCACGGCTCTACGACACAATCAGTGTGCGATCGGCGTGATTTCGGCGAATGCCTGAATGTGCTGCTCGGAGATTCTGTGAGCCGGTGCGGATGATTGCAGCGACGTCGGAAGGCCGTCGATGTACCGCTTCAGGTGGACAGTGAAGACTGCGCCGGACGTCGAAGTCGATCCCACCTCTATCCTGCCGCCAAGGCTGTCGACAATCCTCTTAACTATCGGTAACCCGAGCCCGACACCGTTCTTCTTGCTCGAAAAGAATGGTTCGAACATTCGCTTCCGATCCTTTTCGGCAAGCCCGGGTCCGTTATCGGCGACTGAGAGCCTGATCCACTCGAAACCCTGAAGCTCACCTTGAGCGACTATGCCCTCGGACCTCTCGACCGTGACAGTGACTTTCCCACGTTTCTCACCGATAGCCTCGACTGCATTGACGACCAGATTAATCAGAAACTGCTTGAACATCTCCTCATCGCCAGAGATATACTCTGTCGTATTCGCTGAGCGGTGTTCGAGAGAGATGCCCTCATGGTAGGACTGGTGATGCCTGACGATCTCGAATACGTCCAAAACCAGATGGTTCACCTCGACTTTGACGAACGTCGGACGCTGAACGCGCGCGTAGTCGAGGAATTCGCTCAAAATGTGATTAAGCCGGGAGGATTCCTTCAGAATCAGATTCATCAGCCTGCCGTTTTCGTCAACACATTCGAGCTCTCCTTTCAGCACCTCCACAGAGCCAGATATAGCTGCAAGCGGATTGCGTATCTCATGCGCAATCCCTGCTGCGAGTTCGCCAACTGCCGCAAGCCGATCTGCACGTCTCATCCGCTCCTCGATGCTCTTCGCGTGTGTGAGGTCTTGAAATATCGCCACCACGCCGCGCACACCGTATCTATCGTCTCCGAGCACTGATGTGGACATTCCCAGAGGGATTTCGGAGCCGTCGAGCCTTGTTATCGCGACCTCGCTCCGAATGTCATGCTGCGACGACTTGAGCACGCTGAATATCTTCTCGGCAAACAGAGGCATACGCTTCTGGAAGACCTCCAGGCAGTTCTTCCCCTTTATAGCGGACTCTTTGTAACCGGTAATCTTTTCGGCGGCGTGGTTGAAATAGACAATCCGTCCGAGATTGTCCACCGTAATCAGGCCTGACTGCAGGTGCTTGAGAATCTCATCCGTCTCGAGTCTCGCCTGCTTCAGGTTCTCCGATGCCTTCAGCAGCTCCTTGTCTTTTGCCCGGATTCTGTCTGCGAGGTACCCGGCTATGAAGGCCGCGAGATAGAAAATGCATAGATGGATGAACACGGTGAAGAACAGGTCATCGTTCGTGAGGTAGAGTTGTTCGAGCACGCGGAGGCTGAACGCCTGCGTGATCATGGCGCCGGTTCCGGACCAGATTGCCAGAGCGTAGGCTGCCGAGGCAAATGTCGCAACGAAGAGTGTGCCAACCAGACGATAAGCGAGAGCTGCCGAGACAATAGTCAGCACGAACAGCCCCGAGAACGGGCTTGACAGATATCCCGAGGAGTAGACGATCAGCGCCTCGATTGCAAGCTCGGATAGAAGCTGCAACAGCACAATCACTCTGTGACTACGCACGAACAGCGCGTTCCGCTGCATTATCGTGGAGAGAAGGAACAGGAGCGTAATAGAGCTATATCCGAATAGAGGCTGATAGAGATCGAGATTGGAGCGAAGCGAGATGACGATGCTCCCGAAGACTATCAGGAACACGACTAACCGGAGCGGCATGAACCAGGAGTTCTTGATCTCCGTACGATGAGTTGTGTCTCTTCGCATACCCAGAAATGAGCGGAGCATCCCCGTCGAGGGAGATGCTCCGGATTGGATCAGCCTATATCAGTTGATCTGACCGATGATGTCGAACATCGGCAGATACATCGCTATCAGAATGCCGCCGATGACGGCGCCCATGACCACGATCACCACAGGTTCGATCATAGAAGTGAGCGCGGCGACCGCAGCGTCAACCTCGTCGTCGTAGAAGTCCGCGATCTTGTTCAACATATCATCAAGACCGCCCGTTTTCTCGCCAACCGAGATCATCTGAATGACCATCGGCGGAAAAACGCCCGATTCCTTCAGAGGTCCCGTAATCGTGTCGCCCTCGGCAATCGAAAGACTCGCCTTCTTGATTGCGTCGTGCACAACCCGGTTACCAGCCGTTCTGGCCGTCGTGTCCAGAGCATCGAGAATCGATACACCGGATGAAATCAGGGTACCGAGAGTTCTCGAGAATCTCGCGACCGACGACTTGCGGATTAGCGTCCCGATCGCCGGTATTCGCAGCTTCATCTTGTCGATCTGCAGCCTTCCGTTGGGAGTTCTGCCGATCATCTTGTAAGCCACGATTGCCACGACGATTGCGGCGATCATGTACACGAAGTAATCGTTCACGAACTTGGAGATGTTAAGAACGGCGACGGTCGGTCCCGGAAGCTGCGCTCCAAGATCATGGAACATCTTGGCGAACGTCGGGACGATCCACTTCAACATTCCGAGAGTGGCGCTGATCGCGACTATCGACACGAGGATAGGATACACCATCGCTCCTTTAACCTTCCGCGTCAGAGCGTCCGCCTTCTCGCGATAGTTGGCGAGTCGCACGAGAATCGTGTCGAGCGCGCCGCCGACCTCACCGGCTTCAACCATGTTCACATACAAGTCGTCGAAGACTTTCTTGTGCTTTCGAAGCGCCTCGGAAAGTGTAGTTCCTCCCTGAACGGACTCCTTCACGTCAGCAACGATCTTGCGGAGTTCAGCCGCTTCCATCTGCTCAGCAAGAATGTCAAGGCACTGCACCATCGGAAGACCCGCTCCGATCATCGTGGCAAACTGCCGCGTGAATCGTGAGATGTGGATCTTCTTGATGCCGTTTCCGATCCTGATGTTCAACTCGGACGGCTTCTTTCCTACCGAGGTCACCAGAATGCGATTGCCTCGCAGGAATCGCTCGAGATCGGCTTTGCTTTTGGCCTTGATCTGCCCCTGGACAGCCGCACCGGTGGCAGTTCTTCCTTTGTATTCAAATACGGGCAAGGCAACCTCCTCGCGTATGCGTAGAATGCTCTATACGGCAACTCCCGCCGTCTTGCGGGAAATCATCTCGTTAAGTTCCGTCTGGTCGGTGCTTCTGGACAGCGCATCTCCTATCGTGATCTTCCTGCTGAGATAAAGCTCGGCCAGCGACTCATTCATAGTCTTCATTCCGTACTTGGCGCCGGATTGGATCATGCTATATATCTGGTGAATCTTGTCGTCTCTGATAATTGCCCGGATGGCGGGAGTGGCCACCAATATCTCACAGCCGAGGACTCTCCCTCCGCCAATCCTTGGAATGAGCTGCTGAACGACGATAGCCTGAATTACGAATGAAAGTGTGACTCTGACCTGATCCTGCTGATTCGTCGGAAAGACGTCGACTATTCTATTGACAGTCTCCGCGCAGGAATTCGTGTGCAGGGTCGCGAATGCAAGATGGCCTGTTTCGGATATCTTGATTGCGGAGTCTATCGTCTCAAGATCGCGCATCTCGCCGATTAGCACTACGTCCGGGTCTTCACGAAGTGCATACTTCAGGGCGTTGCCGAATGACTGTGTATCCGCGTGAACCTCTCGCTGGTTAACCACGCAGTTTAGATGTCTGTGCAAATACTCGATCGGGTCTTCGACCGTGAGGATGTGCTCCTGCCTCTCGCGGTTGATCTTGTCGATTAGAGCCGCGAGCGTCGTCGACTTACCGCTGCCAGTTGGACCGCAGACAAGCACCAAACCTTTCGGCAGCTTGGAGAATTCGGAGACTGTCTTGGGCACGCCAAGCTCTTCGAAGCTCTTCACCTTGTAGGGAATCTGTCTCAGAGCCACCGCCACATTGCCACGCTGAACGAAGCAATTGCACCGGAAACGTGACAGATTCTCGATCCCGAACGACATGTCGAGTTCGCTGTTTTCCTCGAACTGCAGCTTCTGCTTCTCATTCATCATTGAATAGGCGAGCTTCTTGGTCATCTCGGGCGAAAGAACGTCCATATCGAGCTTCGTCAACCGGCCGTCGATTCTGATCACAGGGGGAACGCCGACTGTCAGATGAAGGTCCGAAGCGTTCTTCTTTATCATTATTTCCAGAAGTTCTCTTAATGATACCATGACAGCTCCTCTATTTGGACGCAGCTCACCAAATGTCAGACGATATGTCCGACATCAATGCCCGCCTCCCGCCGATGTTGCAAACACTTCCTTCATCGTCGTCATCCCGCGGCTTAGCTTGAGCAGCGCCGCCTGTCGCAACGTCAACATCCCTTCGTTGCAAGCCTGTACTCTTATATCCGGAACTGCGGCGCCGTCGAGAATCATCCGCTCAATAGTTGGAGTAATCGGCATGACCTCGAAGATACCGTTTCTTCCCGACATCCCTGTATCGTTGCATTCCTTGCACCCACGACCCTCGTATACGGTGAATCCCTCTATTTCATTCTCTGGCACTCCGATTCGAATCAGCTGTTCCGGCGGCACCTTGATAGGTTCCTTGCACTTCTGGCAGATAAGCCTCACCATACGCTGCGCCATAATCAGCTTCGTCGCAGAGGCCACCAGGAACGGCGGTATGCCCATATCGATAAGGCGGCTGATGGTCGACGGAGCGTCGTTCGTGTGAATCGTGGAGAAAACCAGATGACCGGTCAACGCGGCGCGGATAGCGATTTCCGCCGTCTCCGTGTCTCGAATCTCGCCGACCATTATGATGTCCGGATCCTGACGCAGGAACGAACGAAGGGCGGCCGCAAACGTCAGCCCGATATTCGATCGTACCAGTACTTGGTTAATACCATCGAAATTGAACTCGACCGGATCCTCCGCAGTCATGATGTTCACATCGACGGTGTTGATCTGTTTTAGCGCTGAGTACAGAGTTGTAGTCTTGCCAGATCCCGTAGGACCTGTGACGAGGATAATTCCAAACGGCAGGTGAATTGTCTTGTCAAACGCCTCAAGAGAATGCGGTTCAAACCCTAGCCTGGTCATGTCCACCATGAGCGACTTCGGATCGAGAATACGCATTACGACTTTCTCTCCGAAGATAGTCGGCAGCACTGACACTCGCAGATCGACCGTCCGCTCCGCAATTTTCACCTTTATGCGGCCATCCTGAGGAAGACGTCGCTCGGATATGTCGAGATCAGCCATAATCTTAACGCGCGATATGATTGCGGACCGATACTTGAACGGCAACGGAGCCATCTCCATCAACTTGCCGTCCTTGCGAAAACGAACACGAATTCTCTTCTCATAGCATTCTAAGTGGATATCCGACACTCCCTTGCGAATGGCATCGGATATTATCGAATCCACGAGCTTGACGAGCGGCTTGTCCTGGACTTGGGACTGAAGATCCTGATCTGACGGGCCGTCGTCACGAGACTCAATCACCTCAAGACCGGATTCCTCGATGTCTTTGATAATCTCAGAGAAACCGTCGGACTCGACATAATACTGGTCAATGGACTTGGAGATCGCGGATTCGGGCGATATGACCGGTTGAACGTTGCAGCCGGTAATGAACTTAATCGCATCGAGTACATATATGTTGCTCGGGTCGCCTATCGCAACGACGAGCGTTCGGTTGATCTTGGAAACGGCGATGACGTTGAACTTGCGGGCTATGTCTACCGGGATCAGCTTGACGACATCCGGATTCAGCTCAATATCGGAGAGCCTGACTGCTCCTATGTTGAGCTGTTTGCCGATGAAGTGCGATATTTCCTCCTCATCGGCTACAATTCCGAGACGGATGAGAATGTCCTCGAGCCGGCCTTGCCCTGTTTTTTGCAGCTCAATTGCTTTTGTTAACTGGCCTTCACTAATCTTGCCGGCCTTAAGCAGCATTGAGCCGAGTTCGCTCGTCATCCCTGTACTGTCCTTCCTCGATTCTCAGTCCGGATTCGGCAAATCTCAGTCGTGAAAAATGTCCTCGAGCTTGTTTCCTGCAGTAGCCGTGAATTCATCCGAAAGCCCGATCTGCTCGGATGCTCCTTTCTGCAGAGTTGCCGAGAATATCTTCTCGAGCTCGGCCGAAGCCTCTTTCGCGTAAAGCCGGACCATTCCGATGGTCGTGCGATCGTCGAATACGACGACCAGTATGGAGCGGTCACCCACAAGGGACATATGGATGTGATCGCGCTTTCCCTGATGAAAGAGCACCGAGAATTCCGGCTCTCCGACCAATCTCGCTATTTCGCGTGTCGACGCGAAACTGCCGGCGAGCAACGCCGCAAGCGACGTCGTGTCGAGAGACTGCGTGAATCCCTGACGAGTGACAAGGTGACCGTCCTTGTCAACCAGCAGCGCGCACTTGGCCTCTGACCCTTTCAAGAGCTTCTTCAGAGCGAGATTGATCTTGTCGGTCTCGGCCTGGTAGATGATTAGACTGTCGTCCGTCACGGCATATCCTCCTGGTTTCAACCTCTCCTGAAAAGCCAGCGGAAAAGCGAAAACCCTGTTGATTTCTTCGGCTTCTTCCTCAATGACTCTTGCATCGATGGCACAGAGAATGCATCCCGTTCGCCGGGATCGACCATATCAGGTGAATCGTCTTCTTGCTTAGGTGCGCGATTGCCGAGATATCTGGTATCCGCGTCTGCCAAAGCGGCTGTATCTACATCTGGTGTGGCCTTGCCCTGTCTCCCGACACTCGTTATCTGCTCCGCTCCACGCTCGAGGTCCTCCTCGGTAACAACCGGTGTCCTTGATGAAACATCTTCGAGCTCGACCGGCTCTTCGACTACAGCCAATACCGAGGGAGCCTCCGCTGCTGAAGTCTTGTGCGGTGAACCGATTGAGGACTCGGCGAGAGCCGCTAATCTGTCGTTTGTCGCAGTTCTTGCCGCAATGCGAATGTCGGATTCGGATGGACCAACAAGCTCTCCCTGTTGTTCCACACCGGACACATCTCGCGATATGGCATCCCTGCGCTCAAGGCTGGACGCAGAACCGCTGCGCAACTGTGCGTCCTCCACCATCGGATTGGACTCTGTGCCCTTGGTCGCAGACGATTTCTTCGCTTTCTCCAGCACTATCTTGATCACGTACTTCAGCGTGTCGAACACTCCGGTTCCTTTATTGGCGCAGGCTTCGAACACCGTCCAGTTTCCGTCGTTGAGAAGTGCGTTCATTTCGGCAATTGTCATTACTTCCGGTAAGTCACGCTTGTTATATTGGAGAACGAACG
Source organism: Candidatus Zixiibacteriota bacterium (assembly GCA_020053015.1). Lineage (GTDB taxonomy): Bacteria > Zixibacteria > MSB-5A5 > JAABVY01 > JAHJOQ01 > JAGVNY01. Next base: position 16,049 of record JAGVNY010000086.1, read on the forward strand.
GTATGGTCTTGAGATCGACGCCGTACTCAGCGAGGTTTTCCTTCAAATTGTTAAGACTCTCTATGTTCTCATCCGATTTGGCGCGCTGACTGTCCGCGACGAAGACGATACCGTCAACGCCACGCAGCACGAGCTTTCTCGTGGCATTGTAGAACACCTGACCGGGAACGGTGTAGAGCTGAAACTTCGTGGTGAACCCATTTATGTCACCGATATTGATCGGAAGGAAATCGAAATAGAGCGTGCGGTCAGCATCTGTGGCGAGGCTGATCAAATCACCTCGCGTTTTGGATGGTACTTTTCCGTGTATATATTGAAGATTCGTGGTCTTGCCGGACAATCCCGGCCCGTAGAACACGATCTTGCAGCTGACCTCACGGGTCGCGTAGTTTATCACAACCATGTTATAGGCTACCTTTTCAGACAGTCCTGATTCTTGACATTGCGTGTTTCATTTCGAGTCTGACAAGACCGATGTTGACGCTCCGGTCAGCGGTTATGACGAGAATTCCCACGTCATTAGAAGCCATGAATATCTTGCCATTCGCGGCTTCGATCGTTATCTGCGAAGCCTCCTCACTGCTCAGTTTTCCGAGTGACTTGTTGACGTTGGACGTGATTGACGCAGCCAGCGCTCCGACCGTGTCGTCCTGATATCGGGCATCAAGATCTGATGCAATCACAATCCCGTCGTGGCCGACGACCATGCTGCCGGTCACTCCGCTCGTCCGATTGATATCCTCAAGGACCTCATACATAATCTGCCTCCGGAACTTCTCTTCGCTTTATTTCGGAATACTTCTGTTCGTATGTCTTTCTGATCATCTCAACTGCCTGAGCTATCCGCACCTTCTCCAATTCCTCGGACTGCCGGTCTGCTCCGACCACCAACCAAAGTCCGCACACCGTCGCGGCATGGAGGCGGTACGTATCGAGAGAAAGATCGAAACCCTGCAACACCAGATCCCCTGCTTTGAGCAACGAAGACTGGATTTGATCGACAAGCAGTCTCCCCATCGCCGACCATATCTCTCTTAGCGCCTCCTCATCTCCCGCGAACGCCACCGGCAGACCATCTTCGTCGACCAGCAGGCAGAACTTGACAGCCGACAGCTCGAAAACGTGTCTAACGGCTGCGTCGAAACCCTTCACCGGGATATCACCGCCTTCCGGAGCCTGTCCTGTAAACACGGTCCCCGGACGGATCACGGGTCTGGGCAGCGAATCGTGTCTCGGATAAACGCGGTCAGGTCTTGCCGAAGACGCGGAAATATCGCCGGGAGAGCCCAGGATTATTCTGGTCTTCTGCTTTACGGCTTGAGCCCGCAGCACAGATCTGATCGCTGACATCAGCACGAACGGCATCGTCAGAGTGTGAAGCAGAACGGCGGGCTTGTACTCCCATAGACCTGAACCGAACGCGTCGACGGGAGAGACAGCGTTCATGAGGAAAAGCAGGCTGGCAAACGCAAGGCCCGCCAGCAGCCTGAATCCAAGGCAGAATGTTGATGCTGATACTGTATCCTTCGCCGACGGGCTGTCGAGGAAGATCGATATCACGATGCCGTAGTAGACCAGCTCTGCAAGCAGGTATAGCGGCATTGAGACACCGAATTTCAGGCCGAGGTCGTTCGGGAAGAATATCAACGGCACAATGGCTACTATGAGAAAGAGCAGCACCGTGTGCCTTATTTCGCGAGCCTGAATACGCATATAGTGTTCCCGTTACCCTTTCCTGAGGGATTCGCCAATTTTCGCAATCCTTAGTTTCAATGACCCGAGATTCACGTCTTCGCGGCACAAGAGTATGAGAATCCTTTCGTGCAGGCTGCAAAGCAGGTACTTTCGTGATGGCGCTTCGACGAGTATCTCCTGCCACTGCTCGAAGTTGACCGAATCCATCGAAGATGAAACGAAGCGACAGATTTCGCCAAGCGAGGCAGCATGTGCATCCAGATCGATTGACTCAGGAGCAACAGACTTGTCGACAAGTCCTGCGAGGCTCGCATAGAAGACAGCTTCCACCTTCGGGAACTTCGACAGAATCTCAAGCGTCGAGTCAAATGTCACTTCGTGGTCAAGTTCTCCCTGGTCTGCTATCTGCTGTGCTTCGGATGCTCTGTCCTCTTTGGCGCTAAGCCTGTAGAATTCCTCCGTCTCGGCCAGCTTGGCCTTCTTTGCGGCCTTTCCTTCATCGATATCCTTTAGAAGTGTGCGGTAATAGTCGTTGTCGGGGTCGGCAGATCTGAGTCTATCAAGTATCACTTTTGCCTTCGAGAAAAAGCCTCTCTTGATCAATATCTCGACTTCAAGAAGGTCGGTCGACCTCGTACGGCCGTCAAGCTTGATGGCATCGCTGAGTTCTCTTTCGGCCCAATCGTACATTTTGCGATCATAGCTGATGCGTGCCATAACAAGCCGTCCCGCTCCGTAGTCAGGATGCAGCCTGATCCCCCGCATACAGACTCTGAATGCGGCATCCAATTCTCCCCTTTTGCGGAGAGACTCGGCGAGAGCGGCGAAGACCTGCGAATGAGGATTCTCTCTCAGAATCCTCTCGCATTTCTCAATCCGCTCGTCGATATCGGCTTCGTGAATCATGTTACTCCCCATTGGGTATCTGGCGGTGCGGCGTTAGCTCAGGACTCTCTTGATTCTCGATACGCCGACCATCACGGTCGCCACTCCGATTAAGCGAATGAGAGCCACAGTGTTGGGGCTTACATTCGCAACCTGGAGCGAGCCGATGAGACTTATGACCTCCGCTATGACAAGAATCACGAAGGAGACCGCCATGATCTGCCATGCTGATGCCATTTCTCCACCCTTCAGGAAAGAGAATATTCTCAGCGCCATGAACAGACAGGCGGCTATGAGAAGCGACATGACCGCTGCCAGCATCGCACCCGTCCACGCCGACCCTTCCAGCTTGGTCGCAGCCTGGGCCGTCGTCGGGACGAGCCATGCTCCCATTGTGAGTATCAATGCAAGTGCACGTTTCATCCTAAACCTCACACTACTAAAGATCTCTTGCTGTCCTTGAGGACCTGGAAGATATCGGATTCCAAGTCGTACTTGGCGCTCACTTTCCTTCGCTCCGCAAGCGGAATCGAGACTTCCTTCTTGATCTCTGATTCGACTGTTCGAAGTACGTTCTCTCCGAGGATGTCTCTCACGAAAGCGAGTTGTTCCGCGAGGATGTGATTCAGACCGGAGAGAAGTTTGTGAACGCGAGCTTCTTTCGGTATCTTCTGCACTGTGCGCTGGAAATTGGTGAAATTGGTTCTGAAGTCGGATGATCCCAAGCCTGTGAAGTACGCCCAGACCCCTTTGCGGTAAGTTGAGAGCATCTCATTGACACGGTCATTGTCGGGACCGAGTTTTCGCTCGAGAGTTCTGCGCACTGCATCGAAACAAGCGGAGTAGAGCCTGAGTACCAGCCACCAGAGTTGTTCCTCTTCGTTCGGATCATCCTTCACCTCGGTGACTTTTGCTCCAGCAGCCTCGATCAGACCGGCCTGCAACAGCTTGTGAATGCCTCGGTAAGTGGCGAATTCACCGACCGGCGATGACTCAATAATGTCCGGAAGGGTGCGATCACCATTGACCATCGACAGAACCTGAAACTCCTCGAGCGACAACGTGATGTCGGAGGCCTTCACTCTGGGGTTCAGAACGATTCGAAGAGTTTCCGAGTCTCGCGGCAGTGTCTTCTGGATTTCGAGCCACTCATCTATCCGGCGGGTGCCCTCCATAATCACGTTCATAGTGGCCAGTTCGACGAAGATGTCCTTGATTTGAGGCAACTTGCCTTCGGCAAAGATGAATTCCCCCTCGTCCCACGAGAACAAGTTGTAGACAATCTCTTCCACCTGGAGTTTGAGGCAATCGGCTATCTCCTCTCGAGAGAACAACTCCATGTCTACAAGCACCATACCGAGCCGCTTGCCAGTGCTCTTATGCAGGAGCAGGGCGCGCTCGAGCTCGGTCTTGTTGATGCGTCCGCGCTTCAGCAGGAGTGTACCGAGGAAATCTTCCGAGGCGTTCTTCGAGGTAGCGTAGATGATGTTCCCGGTTTTGAAGCAAATCTCTTTCTGTGCAGGCCCCTTGGTTATTGTGAGAATACCGGTTTTCTTGCCGGTAGATAGGAGCTGCAATATGTCCGGGAACGCGACAGTCTTCAGATTGCCGGTAAAACTCATATACCTGTCCAGATGCAATTATCTGTTACTGCATACTGTTACTCTATCTTTATCGGGCAGGAGGGGGTATATCTTTACACTGACTCAGCAAAAGTGCTTACTCTACAGAGAGTTTGCAGTGAAAATGTGGGAATTCTCCTACTTGGAAGGAGTGACAGCGGGTCTATTTCTCGGACACAGCGAGACTTACATCGATGCTCTCATCTTGAAAAACAAACTTAATGGCTCCCGATTTCTGCACCGTTAAGAGCGACATGCCGTATCTCTCAAGCTCCAACGAGAGCGAATCGGCCTCAACATGGTTCCAGCGATTAGGGTAGTTGTACAGCACAACCCGCTCGGGTGAGAGTCTTCGCAAATGGTCCAAGCAAGCCGAGTCCGGCCCTGCCGGGTATGGCAAAGCCACAATCTGTGCGGGCGTCGAGTCAGCCACCGAAAGCAACGACCAAGCTGAGAGCCAAAGTAGCCGATTCCCCGAGAAGTTGAAGTCGGCGACTTCAATCCCATCGGCTGACCTGTAGAATCTGACAGAATTGTCCCCGGAAATTGAGCGTGCGACTACCGAGTCACTTGAGTCGACACTGAAGTAGCTTGACTCAGACAGAGGCACTGGTGGCCTCGAAATCTCAGTGGTCGAGTCATTCGAGTCGGAAGGTGTCGCGAATGTCTCCCAACCATCGAGGGACCGTATGCCTTCTCCGGCCAGGTACGGCGCAACAACTTTTTCCACATGATCAAAGGAGGCCTGGGATCTGGTATGGGTGATCACAAGGTCGTAATCCTGAGGAGTGTGGATGCAAAGCGAGCACCGCTGACCCGAGTCCAGAATAGTGACAGTAGGGGCATCTCGCAAGTAAGCCACAGCCGTCTCCCATACCGCCAGATTTGCCCAGATCAGTAGCACGATCAGAAAGAATTTGAGACTGCGCCGCGACCTGTATACTGCGTAGAGAGCAAAGAGCGTAGCATAGTAGAATACGATGTGCGGCACTTCCGGTGCAGAGATGGTCAATTTCGCGATCGGCAAAGACGCAAAGAACTCCACCAATCGAATAGTTGCCGAAAGCAGCCAATCGGTCGGCACAGCGAGCGCAACAGAGAGAAAGGGCACTGCTCCGAACACCGAAAGGAGGATCGCGAGCATTACGGCAATAGAGGCCATTGGCACAAGCAAAAGATTGGACACGAACGTCACGAGTGGAATTGTGCCGAAGTAGTAAGCGAGTATCGGGGCGATCATAAGCTGCACAACCAAGGACGACAACAGGATCATCAGTCCGTAATTCAGGATCGTTCGCCAGAACGAGGGTCTTCCGCTTGCGGTTGGCATTACACCGGAAAGGAAATAGATGAGACTAAACGTAGCAGCGAATGACAATTGAAACCCAACATCATACAGCATCATCGGGTCGAAGAGCAGTATCAGGAAGGCGGCGACTGAAATCACATTCAGAAGGCGTGCCTTATGGTAAATGATCTTTCCGACAAGCACGACAGCGATCATGAGCGACGCTCTCACAACCGACGGTTGGTTGAAAGAGAGTTGGCAGAAAACGAATACTACAACGAGTGATAACCCGAGCACAAGCCTGCGCGGAAGCCCTGCGAGTCGCATCAACAGCATCATCGTGCCTGCAACGACTGCAACGTTAGAGCCCGAAACTGCGAGCAAGTGCAGGGTGCCGGTGTCTTTGAACCAATTGTAAACACGGGGCGGTATGAATCTCGTCTCGCCGATCAACAATCCTGCCACGAGGGGCTTAGCGTCGCCGTGCAGGTGCTTGTCGAACATGGCGAGGATGTGCTCTCGGAGCGGTATTATCAGCCCGGTCAGCAGCCAATCTCCAGCGCCTTTCTCCAGAACCCGAATGTCATGACGCTTCGCGCTCATGTACGAGCCTATCTGCTTGAGCATCAGATAGCGGCGATAATCGAAGCCGTGGAAATTGCGCCGTTCTACCGGTGACGACAAATAGCCGGTAACCTCAATGCGATCCGAGTAGCTGAACCGTGAGTCAGGCTCGGCAATGCGGATCAGAAGAAGTCCGGAAGTCCCGATGGGGCCATTCGCAAGCCAGATGGTGTCGCATTCGACAGTGAGATAAGTCCTGTCAATGCGCAAATCGACTTCTCTCGCAACCTTTCCCGAAACCGTAACGCGATGAGGGTGATCGTTGAATCGAGAGATGTGATTAGGAGGGTGATTCCCCGAAAGAAGGTTGAATCTGAACAGACCGAGCAAGAGTAGACACAGAGCGCCTGCAACCATTGCGACAGTTCGCCATTTCTCGTAGAGGGCGACCACGCCAAGAACAAGACTGATGGCGGCCGCGCAGAACATGACGAAGTCAGGAGGGTGAACCGATCTGCCTATCAGTATGCCTATTACAAGCGGTACGCATGCGAGGGCTGCCGGATAGCGGGTCATCGCCTCTTCCTGACCAGTCCGAGAAGCGAGTCGAGTTCGGGCATGCTCATCAACTTGGCGACACCCAGATACAGTACAGCAGACAATCCAAGCAGTCCGAAGGTGTAGAGCAACCACAGCGCCTTCGTGCCGTTCTCGATGTCACAAGGATAGACCGTCTGAGCAAGGATGACGACTGCAGAAACCACAATCGACGGTATGGCTATCTTGCCTAACGCAATGAGTGTGCGTCGATTAGACAAGACCGGCAATCTGCGAGAGAGCAGTAAGAACAGGAGGACGAAGTTAAGCCAGCCGGAACATGAGACTGCAAGACTCAATCCCCTGAAGTCGAGAATATCTGTCAAAGAGAAACACAGTATGATGTTCACGACAACGGAGACGAGCGACACTATCACCGGCAGCCGCGTCTCTTTCATCGCATAAAACATTGGCACAGTGATTCGCACCGACGAGTACGCTACAAGACCGATAGAGTAGTACAGGAGCGCCGACACAGTGCTGATCGTGTCTGATGACGAGAACTCATGGTGCTGATAAAGCAGCGCGACTATCGGCTTGCCCGCAAGTAGAAGTAGGACCTCTGCCGGCAGGACAAGAAACAGCCCGAGCCGCAGCGTCTTGAGATAGAGAGCAGCCATGCCTTCGAAGTCCTTGCCGGCCGCAAGTCTCGAAGCGCTCGGTAGCGAGACAGTAGCGATGGCCACACTGAATAAGCCCAGCGGAAGATGCAGAAGACGAAAAGAGTAGTCGAGATATGAGACCGCGCCCTCCGAAAGCTGTGACGCGAGGTTCGTGATGACGAATACGTTCACCTGCGTGCCGGCGAGCCCGATCACCATCGGCGCGGAGAGCTTGACGATGAGAGCAAGATCCGAATTCCTGAAGTTCCAATTGGGACGGAATCTGAACCCCGATTTCAACAACTGCGGTAACTGAATGAGACACTGTCCCAGGCCTCCGAGCAGCACTCCGATCGACATGCCGAGGATCGGCGGATCGACGAACGGGCAGATTACGAACCCGGCTGCAATCATGCCGAGATTCAGCATGACCGGAGCGAATGCGGGGGTTCCGAACTTTCCGAGCGCGTTCAGCATTCCCATGAACAGAGCTGCGATGGAGATGACAAGCAGAAAGGGCATCATCACTCGCCCGAGTTTGACTGTCAGGTCGAACTTGCCCGGTATCTCGTCGAATCCGGGAGCGAGCGCGGAAACTATTGACGGAGCGACGATTATGCCGACAATCACGAAGAATCCGACTACGACCAGCAGGAAACTCATCATGAGGTTGGCAGTCTGAAGCGCCTCCGACCGTCCCGCCTCCTTCAGTTTTGTCGCAAACACCGGTATGAACGAGGCCGACAGCGCACCCTCCGCGAACATATCGCGCAGGAGGTTAGGAATTTTGAAGGCCGCGACGAAGGCGTCATTGGCATCAGAGGCTCCGAAAAGACCCGACATAACGCTCATACGAAGCATACCCAGGACTCTGGATGCGAAAGTGCCCAATGAAACCTTGAAGGTGGAGCGCGCAAGTCGCGGGTGATCGACTTCATTTTCCATTGACATTTCCGGTCGCGGCATTATATTCGGCTCTTGGTTTGAGTACTCGCAACTACTAAAGGAGTTTTGATTGGCGCATCATTTGCACGCAAAGAAAGCTATCCGGCAGAGTGAGAAACGCCGGAGACGTAATCAGGCCGACAAATCCAGGATGAAAAGCTCGATCAAGGCCTTCATCTCCGCGGAGACGCCTGAGAAGAAGCTCAAGGCGCTCAAGAATGCTCATAGCATGATTGACCGCGCTGCCCGCAAGAATGTCATCCACGACAACAACGCAGCTCGGAAGAAATCTCAGCTTGCCCATGCTTACGCCAAATTCGTAAAATCCGGATCCTGATCTCTCGCATCGATATCGATGATGACCTGCCGGCGATAACTCCCGGCAGTTTTCATTTGGTTTCCAAGCGCCGTCAGGAATCTCGAGGCTGTCCCACAAGTGAGTAGGTCGGCCTCCGGAGTCACGCTTCGCGTGACGCAGAAGGCCGACAAGTCGGTGTCGGGTTTCTTCTTGCGCATGGCGCAATCCGGAA
>JAGVNY010000132.1 GCA_020053015.1 Candidatus Zixiibacteriota bacterium
CTACCACTGTGATTGCACCCGTGGTGTCTGCGATCCCAGATCCGGAGCAGACGACGTAGCCGATCCCAGTCTGTGAAGGTGTAAGCAGTCCTGTGCTGGATATAGTACCGATATCTCCAATCAGACTCCATGTCATTGTTGTGGACAGTGTAGTCGCGTTGCCATCAGCGTCATAGAACGTACAAGCGAATTGCAGGCTGCTGTCGGCAGCAATTGTAGCTGTGTTCGGAGATATTACGGCGTCAGACGGTGCACCCGGTGTGCACGTGATAATCCCGGTCGTGTCCGCAATCGCCCCTGAGTATGTGGCCACCACTCGTCCCGTGCCGGGGGTTGTCAACGCAATCGGTGACCATGTATCGGGACCGCTTGGGATCGATCCGATTGGCTGAGAGCTGATAAGTGACCATGTCGCGGAGATGTCGCCGATCAAGCTGTGGGCGGATGAGTAGGCTCTGCTATAGAATTCTGTGCCGTCATCATCGGTCGCAAGTGTGGTGTCATTGTACTGACTGCCTCCAAGCGTTTCGACTCGAACGTAACTGATCGAACCACTCGAAACGACAGTGACGACACTCGAATCCCGAAAAGTGCCAAGTACGGATTTCACAAAGTACGACGGCGGAGACGGGTTACCGCCTGCGGTGTAGAGTCCTCCGGTTGTGATTGCGCCCGACGGATCTGTTGTGCTCCAAGCTGCTCCGGACGTCTCATCCGCAATCAGATTGGAGTCAGAGTCATGTGAGTAGACGTGAAATTGACAGGCCGATCCCTCCGTGACCACAGTCGATGCAGGCGTAACACCTATGTATGAGATCTCTCCAGGAGTGACCGTGATCGTATCCGACAAAGCCGTCGGACCGATATCGCTCATGACTCGGACAAAGCCATTGCCTGTTCTCACTGCGGTAAATAGCCCGGAGGAGTTGATTGAGCCGATTCCGTTTAGGACAGCCCACGCCAGGTTGCCCAAGCTGGCGACCGCGTTACCGTCCACATCAGTACCGGAAGCCGTGAATAGTCTTGTCGAATCTGCGGAGATCGTATCTCTTTCCGGACTGATCTCGATTACCGACAGCAGCCCCGGCACGACTCTTAGGTAGGCGGACGTGTCGACTGCACCGAGATTCGAAACCGCGACTACGCGGGCAATGCCAACGGTAGTGGCGTTGAACACGCCACCCGCACCAATGGTGCCCAGGGCGCTCGTCAAACTCCAGCTAATCGTCCCAGGAGAGGTTTCATAGCCACCGGCGTCAAAGCCCGTCACACTGAACGTCCGCGTGGAATCTGCGGATACGGTTGCCGAATCCGGCGCAACCATGATATAGCTTAGAGGAGCCGCGTTGACGGTTATCTGGACGACTTCGACGTCCGTCAGCGTTCCATCACTGGCGACGAAAGTGACGTTGTAGACGCCAGCTTGTGTGTAACTCGGGCTGAAACTGAAGTTGCCGGTACCATTGCCGTTGTCTACGAATGCTCCGTTCGTGGGGATATCTTCGGCAGAAAGCGATGGCGTGGTCCCGTCAGGATCTGTAGCCGATACGCCGAAGCTGAGGGTTGCGCCTTCGGTCACTGATCTCGAACCGATGGTTGCCAATACCGGCGCGCGATCAAGGTTGCTGACGGTGATCGCCACAAGCTCGCTGTCTGCGAGAGAGCCATCCGAGGCGATGAATCTGACGTTGTATGTTCCTGACTGCGTGAAGTCAGGATTGAAAGTGAATGATCCGGTTCCGTTGCCGTTGTCGAAAAAGGTCGCATTGGTTGGCAGGTTCTGAGCCACGAGAGCCGTCGTCGTGAGATCAGGGTCAGATGCAGTGACTTCGAAGTTGAGATTTGATCCCTCTGATACACTTCGCGAACCTATATAATCCAAGATTGGAGCTGAGTTGGCTGCTTGGTCGATATTCCAGACGAAGACGAATGGCTGGTTTTTGTTCTCTTCAGTGTTAGTCTCAAGCCTTGTCGGAAAGCCCCAGCCGGATCCATTCCACAAGACGCAATTCAGGTCATGGTTATCATCCTGCATGGAGAGCATGATGTTGTCCGAGGCAGGCGCAGCGTCGAGAATCACAGTGTTCGCTGAAGAGCCGAAACCCGGACCAGGCAATTCTAGTGACCATTTCGACGTTGGGTTCCATGTCCTGTACTTGACCGGCGTTACACCTGCGCTGTATACGGCAAGGGCTTCGTTTGACTCCGACTCGAAGGCGACAGCAACGGCAGGAAAGTCGGTACCGTTTGCGAGAATCGAGGCCAGGAATGACTCTTCCCATGCCGTGCCATTCCAGACCGCCAGCCATACCTGGTTGGCGTCTGTCAGCACCCCAAGGACAATTCTATTGCTGGCGGAATGGGCGCCGAGTGTCGTCCATCGCACCCGTCCACCTACCCCACCCGGCTTTGAAATCGCGGATTCTGCACTCCAGCTCGAACCATTCCAGATTCTGAACTTCGGTTGAGGGTCATTAATGCCGTACACGACCATTGCTCGGCCGCTCTGCTGTTCGTACGCAACTGATATATCGGTCCTGTCATCGCCACTGCTCGCGTGCAACACGAGAGTGTCGATCCAGTCCGACCCATCCCACACGAAGACGTAGTCATAGCTGCTCGAATTGCTGACAACCAATACCATCTCATCAGACAACGGACTCGCAGCCAAATGCATTTGCTGAGGTTCGCCAGCCAAAGGTGTGACTAACGTATCTTCCCTTGACCATGCCGATCCATCATGAATGCGATACGATATTCCTCGCGTGCCGGAATTTCCGTTGTTCCAGACTACGATTGCATCACCGCTGAGATGTGCGAATTCCACATCGAACCCCCACCAGAACGATTCGCTTACCGTGGCCATGGGTGTGAATGGAAGCGGTTGCCAGGCGGGTCCATTATTCATGAATCCGATTACTTCCTCATCGTCGTCAACACCAAGGACGATTATCCGGTCGTGAGTGGGGTCCTCGGCAGCAGCGAATATCCGACACTTGCCAGCAAGCACAGTGTTTCCCGGAGCCGAGAATGATGACCCGTCCCAGACACTGCTCTTTGGAGTTGACGAACCGCCGGATCGCCAGACTACGGTCCCGGTCTGAGAGTAGGACACAGTTTGCAACAAAAGGAAGATCGGCAAGATGGTCTTCAAAGAGAGACTGAGTGAGTGTGCTGCTTCTCGTTGGAACATATCTGCCATGCGATTTTCCGCGTTTCAGGTTGATCGAACCTATTCGATATAGTCATCGGTTAATGGTCAACAGAGCTTAGCAGCAGATTTGTGAGTCGTTTCTGAATGAAACGGCGCCTCAGGACCACAGATTCGTCGAAGAAGCCGGAAGCTGAATCACAAGCGAGCGCATTACAGGTGAGTTAAAGGAGGAGGTCATCCCGTCTGCCAGATCAGCCGGAGGATCTGAGCAAAGGGCAACAGAGCTCCTTCTGATGTCTTCGGAGTCGATGGATTCCGGCGCATCTCCGACGCTGGATGAATTCCTGACACGTATGCAGGGATCGAATCTGAATAGGCTCCGGAACCGCACAGCGAGAAGATGGCGTAGCGATGCAAGAACGCCGCACGGAAATTGGCTCTCCCGGCTCCGCTTGCGTCTATGCCTTTCGCTGCTTCTCCAACTGTTCCGCTTGCCGCGCTTCGATGACTTCTGCCTCGATACCGCTCGGAAGCAATGTGTAGTTCAGGAACTCCATCGAGAAGCTTGCGCGCCCGCTGGAGAGCGTGCGAAGGGTCGAGGCATAGCCGAACATCTCTTTGAGCGGGACTGTCCCGCCCAGTTTCTGAGCGCCCTTGCGGAATCGTCGAATGGTCTCTATGTTGCCTCGACGACGGTTGATGTCCGCAAGAATATCACCCATGTACTCGTCCGGCGTGTTGATCTCAACTTTCATCATCGGTTCCAGGAGCCGGGGTCCGGTTTTGTGAATGACTTCCTTCAAGGCTCGCACCGTGCAAATTCGGAAGGCCATGTCACTTGAATCGACGTCATGGTGTGAGCCATCGATGAGGACGAACTTCACGTCGACCATAGGGAAACCGGCAAGCAGGCCTCTCTGGGCCGATTCGCGAAATCCTTTTTCCACTCCCGGGATGTACTCTTTCGGGATATGTCCGCCGATGACGTGATTGACGAATTCAATTCCCCCGCCTGAATTGGGCTCCAGGCGAAATTCAATGTGGGCAAACTGCCCCTTGCCGCCGGTCTGCTTCTTATATTTGTAATCATATTGAAACTCCGTTGTGATCGTCTCCCGGAAAGCGACCGCTGGTTCCCCGACCTTGACCTCGACCTTATGTTCTGTCTTCAAGCGATCAACGATTACTTCCAAATGCAACTCGCCCATGCCAGAAATGATCATCTCCTCGGTTTCCTCGTCAAACTTGGCGGTCAGGGAGGGATCTTCCAGCGCGATCTTGTTCAGCGCCATTCCAAGCTTCTCACGATCCTTCTTGTCAGCGGGCTCAACACGAAGATCGAGCACCGTTTCCGGGCAGAAGATGCTCTCAAGCACAATCGGGTCATCAACCGAACACAGGGTATCGCCCGTGGAAGTAGCTTTCATGCCGATCAAGGCGGCGATATCGCCGGCCTTTATCTCTGTGAGTTCCTGGCGGTCTCCGGCATGGATGCGCAGTATCCGCCCGACACGTTCGCGTTTGCCCTTCGTGGAATTCAGAACATAACTTCCTGCCTTTGCCTCTCCCGAGTAGACCCGTATGAATGTTTGCTGACCGACATAGGGATCGTTGATAATCTTGAACGCAAGTGCAGAGAACGGCCCCTTCGTTGACGGGCGACGGGAGATGGTCATCTCCCGGTTATCTATGTCGACCCCTTGGACAATGCCACGGTCGATCGGTGACGGCAGGTAGTCTCCGACAGCATTAAGCAGGAGCTGGATTCCTTTGTTCTTAAAAGCCGAGCCGCAGAAGACCGGAGTGACGCAAATCCCCAAGACGGCCGAACGTGCGGCAGAGATAATGTCCTCAGTCACGATTTCTTCCTCGTTGAGGTATTTGCTCATGAGATCATCATCATAGTCGGCAAGAGTCGCGATCAGCTGGTCGCGCAGCTCCCGGGCTTTGGGGAGCAGGCTCTCCGGAATGTCCTTTTCCACACTCTGGAGTTGGTCATAGTAGGTAGCTTTCATCGACACCAAATCGATAATGCCTTCAAAATTCTCTTCTTCACCGATCGGCATCTGAAACGCGAGGGCATTTGCGCCCAGCATCTCATTCATCATTTGAATAGTATGTGACAAGTCGGCGCCTGTCCGATCCATCTTGTTGACAAAGGCGATTCGCGGCACTTTGTACCGGTCAGCCTGATGCCATACGGTTTCGCTCTGGGGTTCAACTCCGCCAACCGCACAGAAGACCATTACGATGCCATCCAGAACTCGCAGGGAACGCTCTACCTCAACCGTAAAATCAATGTGCCCCGGTGTATCGATGATGTTTATCTGATGGTTGTTCCAGTTGGTCGTGATAGCTGCCGATGAAATGGTAATTCCGCGCTCCTGCTCCTGTTTCATGAAATCCATGACGGCCTGACCGTCGTGCACCTCGCCGAGCTTGTATATCATCCCGGTGAAGAAGAGTATGCGCTCGGTCGTCGTCGTCTTGCCGGCATCGATATGAGCGACGATTCCGATGTTCCTGATTCGTGAGATAACTGCCTGATCCATTTGTATTCAATCCCTACCTGTTTGTCCGGTGAGCCTATCGCAGCAGGCTGCTGAAGATAGTCAATTATGGTCAGATGTAAAGAACAGTCTTCAGTCCGAGATGTTCATTCGGAGAGTTATGATCCGTGGTCCGAGTCATGTTCGAGAGCTCAGACTAAGTGTGAAGAACTGCATCAGGAGCAAATCAGCCAGCTTAGGCGCTGAAGCAAACCGCCCGAATCTCGGGCGATTTCATTCTACCGTTCACTGAGCGTCACGGGACAAGCGGAGCTTGAAGGTCTGTTTCACAGGGGAACTAATTTCCGAAGTCGCCGACGAAGTGAAATGCGGCTCTTGCACGCTCATGCTGGAGCATTAGAAGGCGTTGTATGCGATTCCCAAGCAGGTCTTGACGCACCGAGGGTCAGACTTTCGCTGGTTGGAGATTAAACGCGGTGACCCGATTTCCGATAATCACAGAAGGGCAATGCAGTCCATTGCGAGCACGGAAAGCTAAATCACAGTCGCCGTTCGTGGTGATGAGAGGCAAACTGAACGGAGCAGACCCGATGACAGAGTCGCAACAGATTATGCACAGAGATGCAGCGGCAAGCAGGACTCAATCAGTATCTAACCAAGTCCAACCTTGCGATCTGGCTGCAGGCGTTCTACGCTCAACAGCACAGGAGCAAGATTATTCTGCGAGCGAGCTGTATAAGTTCATCTTCGACAACGTCCAGGTCGGGATCTCGCTGATCAGTCCTGCGATGGAGATAATCGCGCTGAACACTCAGATGCAAAAGTGGTTTCCAACAATTGACCCGTCGCTCCGCCCGAAGTGTTATTGCGCGTTCAACAACCCGCCACTGAAGGACATCTGTCCCTGGTGTCCTACTCACAGGACTCTTAAAGACGGGCAGGTTCACGAGTCCGTAACCGAAACACCGACACCGAGTGGCGTGAGGAACTATCGGATTATCTCGTCTCCAATCCATGACTCGTCCGGAGAGTTAGTCGCGGCTATCGAGATGGTGGACGACATCACCGCCGCAAGCGAGGCATCTCGTCGTCTGCGGGAAAGCGAGGAGCGTTTTCGCGTCATCAACGACGCGGCTCAGGACGCGATAATTGTCATGGACTCGGACGGCAATATCGCGAGTTGGAACAAGGCCGCAGAGACGACATTCGGTTACACATCGGAAGAAGCGTTGGGCCGAAACGTCCATAGACTGCTGGCCCCCGATAGACTCTACTCGCAGCATCTCCAGGCTTTCGGACAGTTTCGGGCGACGGGCGAGGGAAGCGCGGTAGGCAAGACGCTTGAACTACCTGCACTCAGGAATGACGGTAGCGAGATTATCGTGGAGCTTTCTCTTTCGGCGACCAAGATCGACGACAAGTGGTGCGCTATCGGCATTGTCCGAGATATCACAGAGCGCAAAAACTATGAGACGATGCTGCGCGAGCACAACCACTTTCTCCAGGATTTGATTGATGCGGTGCCAAGTCCGTTGTTCTTCTGCAACAGGAACGAGATGTTCCTCGGTTGCAACAGTGCGATGGAGCAATTCGTGGGCAAACCACGCTCTCACATAATAGGCAGAACCGCAACCGAGGTCTTTCCGGAAACAGTCGCACGAGCTTCCATGCAACGAGACCGCGAGCTGCTCACAAGAGGAGGTTCGGACATCCATGAAGTGCGATTACCGCGAGACGGAGAACCACCGAGAGATGTTCTAATTCACAAGGCCACCTATTCCGATTTCCACGGCGGCATCGCTGGAATTATAGGAATCATCATAGACATCACTGAGCGCAAGAGGACGGAAGAGTCGTTGAGAGCGAGTGAGGAAACGGCTCATACGCTGATCAACGCCACGACTGATTCCGTCTGTCTGATTGACTCGCAGGGAGTCATACTGACGCTGAACGATGAACTAGCGCGCAGGCTGAGTGGGATCAAGAATGAGATGATCGGGAAGTGCATATTCGATCTGTGGCCACCAGATGTCTCCGAGCGGCGGAGAGCCTGGCTGGCCGAGGTCATCAGCGCCGGTCAGCCTTTGCGCTGCGAAGACGCGCGCGACGACAGGATCATTGACAACATCTTCTACCCGCTTCTCGATGGCGAGGAATGTGTGACGCGCGTAGCCGTCTTTGGACGCGATATTACTGATCGCATGCGTGCGGAAACGGAGCGCGAGAAGATGGTCACTTGGAGGCAGGGTGTGACTCACCTTCAGCAGTCGTTGCTCACGCCGGCTCCGCTGGATCAGAAGCTGACGCAGATAACCGATTGCATCGTTGAGCTTCTTGGGGCCGACTTCTGTCGAATCTGGCTGATTCAACCCGGCGATTTGTGCGATCAGGGCTGCATTCATTCCGAGCTGCATGAGGGGCCTCATGTGTGCGGCGATCGTAACCGCTGTCTGCATTTGCGCGCGAGCTCCGGAAGGTATACTCACATCGATGGCAAAGGCCACGGCCGGGTACCGTTCGGCTGCTACAAAATAGGCCAAGTTGCGTCAGGCCAAGACCATAAGTTGATCACAAACGACGCGCAAAACGACCCCATGATTCACAACCCTGAGTGGGCGCGTGATCTGGGACTTGTTTCCTTTGCAGGATATCAACTCCGGGTACCTGACGGAGAGATACTGGGGGTTCTTGCGCTCTTTTCCAAGCAGGAAATCTCACCAGCTCTGGACTCCATATTGGATGCTCTGAGCACGACTATCGCGTTTGTCGTGCAACAGGCAAGATCGCAGGAAGCGCTGCAGCGCTCGGAGAATAAGTTTCGGACGCTCTACGATTCAACCAGCGATGCAGTGATTCTGTTGAATGAGCACGGGTTCATCGACTGCAACAGAGCGGCCCTGTCGATGTTCGGCTGCGACACCAAGGAGCAATTCTGCTCGTTACAGCCCACTGGGGAGTCGCCGCCGGTAATGCCTCGCGGTTTGGATTCTATGGCTCTGGCCAATGAACTGATTTCCGCTGCGATGGCGGAAGGCAATAATCACTTCGAATGGACACACAAGATATCCGACACTGTAGTCTTCGTTGCCGATGTGCTGCTTAACACGCTGGAATTGGACGGCAAACCGGTCATACAAACGGTTGTCCGCGAAATCACCGAAAGTCGGCTGGCCCGAGATCAGTTAGCCCTGACAACTTCGCGTTATACCACGATGATCAATACTGTACCGGCTGTCATGTACGTCAAGAATGTGAATCACGAGTATATCACCGGCAATCTGGAGCTGGCTCGGCTCGCGGATCGTCAGATCGAGCAGATCGTCGGCCGTACCACTCAGGAAATCTTCGGAAACGAATTCGGCCGCAAATTGAATGAAGCAGACCAGGCTGCGATGGATTCGAACCGGGAAATGACCACGGCGGAAGAGCGCGTGATCTTCCCCAACGGCGAAGAGCGCTGGGTATCTACGACACGGGTGCCACTGCATGACGAGCAAGGTCAGGTGTCGGGACTGGTCGGTTTGCTTCAAGATGTCACGGACCAGCATAACTCGCGCGAGAAGTTGGTCCAATCCGACAAACTGGCAGCAATCGGAACGCTTGCGGCAGGCGTAGCACATGAGATCAACAATCCGATGGGCTTTATTACCTCCAACCTCAACACCATGAAGAGATACCTGCAGCAAGTTTCGGCCCGGCTGACGTCCGGTCCGGCCAGTGCAGATAGTGATGCCAAACACCAGGAAATGCTCAAGGATTTCGATGATGCAATAAACGAGTCTATCGAGGGAGCAGGCAGAGTCAGGAAGATCGTCGCGGATCTTAAGAGTTTCTCGCGGCTTGACAAAGCAGATGTCACAACAGCGGATCTCAACGAAGGCCTCGAAAGTACACTGAATATCGTCTGGAATGAACTGAAGTACCACTGCAAAGTCGAACGTGAGTTCGGCGACATTCCGCGCGTCAATTGCAGACCGAGCCAGCTGAACCAAGTGTTTTTGAACATGCTCGTCAATGCAGGGCATGCAATCGAGCACGACCACGGGCTGATCCGCATACGCACCTGGGCTGACGAGACAAGCCTCTATGTGTCAATCAGCGACAACGGCAAGGGAATACGTACCGAGGATCTACCGAGGATATTCGAGCCCTTCTTCACGACTAAGGATGTCGGAAAAGGCACCGGACTCGGGCTCAGCCTGGCATTCGATATCATCAAGACACACGGCGGCCTCATCGATGTCTGGAGCGAAGTTGGCGAAGGTACGGAGTTTGTGATCACGCTGCCGAGAAAGGGAATCGGGGAATGAGCGACCGAGCGTACACTATACTGCTTGTTGATGACGAAGTCAACATCCTCAAGTCGTTACGCCGTCTTCTGAACGGGACCGGGTATCACGTGCTCACTTCAGACTCTGGCGAGAACGCGCTGAAGCTGTTCAATACCGAACACGTCGATCTCGTGATTTCCGATTACCGCATGCCGGGAATGAACGGGATAGAGCTCCTCCGGACGGTCAGGGAGCGCTACCCGGATGTTATCCGCATAATCCTGAGCGGCTATGCTGATGTTGCGACGGTTGTTGAGGCAATCAACGACGGTCAAGTGTATCGGTTCATATCCAAACCGTGGAACGACCAGGAACTTTATACGACTGTGCTTCAGGCGATCGAACAGAAGCAGCTCGCGGAAGAGAACGCTCGTCTCGCGGAAGAGATCCGAGCTCGAAACGCCGAGTTGGAGGAGCTGACGCGACTGCAGGAAGAAAAGGTACGCGAACGCACAATGGCTTTAGAAACCCGTAATCGGGCCCTTCGGACCGCTCACAACATATTGGACCACCTTCCCACAGCAGTCGTCGGAATAGACCGCGATGACTATCTCGTATATGCAAATCGGCTTGCAATAGCGTTGCTGCCCCACGACAAACTCAGGCTCGGATACAGCGCTCGAAGTGTATTCGGTGACGATGTCGTGAATGAAATCTTGAAATCGCTTGAGGAAGGATGCCCAAGAAAGCTTGTCGTCCACGGGGCAAGCGGCAAGACCATCCTGTGTGCCGCCCTACCGGACAAAGCCGGAGTAGTGTGTCTCTTTGCCCTGGAATGGTCCTGCCCGGATAGACGTGGCAGCAAGGACTCCCAGACCGACCCGACTGAGGCATCGACAGTCACTTCATACTGGGCGGATCCGCCGGAAGTGGAGACCGTTTATGTCTGAGAGCCGCTCACTGAAGATTCTGCTCGTCGACGACGAGGACAACATCCTGAGGTCGCTCTCGAG
>JAGVNY010000059.1 GCA_020053015.1 Candidatus Zixiibacteriota bacterium
AGGGGCGTTCACGAGCGGCGAATTGTCTGGCGGATCGCTGTACCAGACATCGGTCGCGTACCCGCCAACCTTGCCCGATTTCAATGCTTCGACCATCTCTTCCTCGATGACGCACTTGCCGCGTCCCGTGTTGACAATGTAGACACCCGATTTCATCTTTGAGATGAGGTTCTTGTTGATCATCCCACGAGTGTCGTCCGTCAGCGGCATGTGCAGAGAGATGTAATCGCAACGGGAGACGAAAGATCCAAGATCGGATACAAGCTCGGCATGAGTGTGGCTCTTAATGAACGGGTCGTACGCAAGCACTTTCATTCCGAATGCCTGAGCGCGTTTGGCTACTTCAGTCCCGATGTTACCGACACCGAGTAGGCCAAGCGTCTTGCCGAAAAGCTCAGTCCTCTCCAGCTCTTTCTTGAGCCACTGACCGGCCTTCATCGAAGTATCAGCTTTGACTATTCGATTGGGAAGTGAGAGCATCAAAGCAAACGCCAACTCCGCAACGGCAATCGCGGAGGCCTCTGCCGTGTTCTTGACAATGATACCCTTCGATTTAGCATGCTCTTTGTCGATGTTATCGAGTCCGACCCCGCCTCGTATGATCATCTTCAGATTCGGTGCGCTGTCGATGTACTCCTTAGTGCATTTGGTCTTGCTGCGAACGAGCACGATATCGGCGGTTGACAGCTGTGTCTTGTCATCCGTTACCTGGCCATACTTCGAAAGCTTGCCCGGTAAGGACGGATCAAATGCGTCGGAAATCAGAATCTTCATAGCGCTTGACTCCTTGTATTACGCTTCGGGAAGATATCACTCGATCAGATGAATTACCATCCCGTCTCTCAATTTCGGCTCAAACCAGGTCGATTTTGGAGGCATGACCTTGTCTGCGTTCGCAACTCGTATGAGCTGCTCGACCGTTGTCGGAAAGAGGGCAAATGCCACTTTGAAACCTCCGGAGTCGACCAATCTCTGGAGTTCGGCCAGCCCGCGAATACCGCCCACGAAATCGATCCTTTTATCTGTGCGAGGATTCTCTATACCAAACATGGGTTGAAGCACGTTTCGCTGCAGGAACTGCACATCAAGAGACTCAACCGGATCATCCGCATAGGACGACGTGTCTTTGGCTGTGAGCCTGCGCCATTTGCCCGACATGTACATTCCATAGCTGTGAGGCTGCTTCGGCTCCGCGTAAGCTAAATCCCGTACGGCTTCGATTTTGAAGATGCTCTCCAATCTTTCCAGGAGATCAGCTTCGGACATCCCGTTGAGATCCTTCATCACACGATTGTATGCCATAATCTGCAACTGCTCTTCCGGGAAGATCACCGTGAGGAAGTAGTTGAACTCCTCATTGCCGTTGTGCCCAGGAGTCTTCTCTCTCAAAGCAAGGGCTGCACGCGCACCGGCAGCAGAACGGTGATGTCCGTCCGCAATGAAGATTCGATCGTAGCTCGCGAACGCCGCAGTAACGGTGTCAATCGTCCTGTCATCATTGATCACCCAGAGTGTGTGTCGTATGCCATCGCTCGCTTCGAAGTCATACTCCGGCTTTCCACCTACGACAACGTCGAATGTTCTCATGAGCGCGGGGTCTGCCCTGAAGATACAGAAGACAGGCCCGCTCTGGGATTTCGAGCAGAGTATGTGCTTCGTGCGGTCATCTTCTTTATCCGGTCTTGTGAACTCATGTTTCTTGATACGCTCTGCAAGGTAATCGTCCACGGATGCAGCCGCGACCAGACCCGTCTGAACGTGATTCCCCATCTGCAAACGGTACAGATAGTAACAACTTCTCTCGTCTTGTCTCAGGACACCTTTCCTCCTGAGACTTTCGAGATTCTCGGCGCCCTTCCTATAAACTTCCTCGCTGTAGATGTTCGTGCCGCTCGGCAAATCTATTTCGGGTTTGCTGACATGAAGCATTGACATATCATTGCCGTCTGCCATCCTGCGAGCTTCGTCTGAACTCAGGACGTCGTATGGAGGGGCTGTTACTTGCTGCACGTGCTGAGGTAACGGCCGCAGTCCTTTGAAGGGCTTGATTCTTACCATTATGAAGCTACTCCGAGCATGCTATGATCTGATTGCCGAGATTGTCACAAAATTCACAATATCGCTTCGCAAATTTACACAACAATTCTTTGCCGTCAACAGAATTCGGACGGCGGACTCGTGAAAGCCGACAGCGAGCCTCGGGCCGGTCTGTTTCGTCCAACCCAACTACATCCGCTTGCGGCGGAGAAGGTTGTGCCGTTCTGTAACGACTCGCAGATTGTTCATTCCCTGGATCGCGTTGTGCTGCCTCATCTTGACGAACACTGAGGCGCCGAATTCAGCGTGAAGCTGCCGAATTCAGGACGCCGCAGGTTAAGAACGGGCTGCGATCTGACGAATATCAAGGTAAGAAGTGGGATTACTTCCGTTTAGAACTCAAGAATAGGCCCAATATGTCCGAATAACGATATGAGAAGCATAAACTTATAGAAAGGAGTACTGCGGCAAGAGTTCCTGAAAAGAGAATGATGTTCTTCTGACAGCCAACAAGTCGTGGCTCGAATTCTGGCGGCTTGAAGGTCTAAAACGCTCGGACCTTGGCGGACATTGGATGTGGCTGAAACTGGCGAGCAAAACCAGTTAACGATTAGTCGACAGGGAAGTTCGACAAGGAGTTTCAAGGAGGATTCCAAATGTCCTTACGCATTAACCACAACATTGCTGCCTTGGATGCTCACCGTAACCTGACTATGACGACCAGGCTTCTGTCGGGTTCGATGGAGAAGCTGTCGTCAGGCTACAGGATCAACAGGGCATCCGATGATCCGGCAGGCCTTGTGATTTCCGAGCAGTTCAGAGCTCAGATCGCCGGTCTGAATCGCGCGATCTCGAACTCCGAAGGATCAATCAACATGATCCAGACTGCTGAAGGCGCTCTCAACGAGATCAACAACCTGCTGGTGTCGATGAGAGAACTGGCCATTCATGCGGCCAACGAAGGATTCAACGACACGAACCAGTTGGCAGCCGATCAGGCTGAAATTGCGAACTCGATCGCTACTATCGATCGAATCGCAGCCAACACTCAGTTCGGTACGAAGAAGCTGCTCGACGGCACGAAGGAGAACATTGCGAGCATCACGACCGCAAACTCCTCCAAGCTGACGACCATCAGCAGCAATCTAAAGACCGGCACACATTCGATTTCAGCCACGAAAGTGACTGATGCCTCCGCATCGCTGAATACCACCTCTTACGGTATTTCGCTGAACAGTACTGGCGCGCCGGTCGAGTTGACAGACGGCATCCACAAGATCGACGTGCTGCAGGCATCCGCTGGAGCTCAGAAGATCAGCACCCAGATAAGGATCACTGACGCGTTCAGCAACAATCTGACGCTTGCCACGGCCGGTCAGTACGCCACGATCAACTCTGTCGCCGTTATGGGTACAGTAAATTTGTCCACGGACGGCACCTATCGCGTCACCCTGAACTATCAGGGCGAGGACGGTACGGTTTCGGGTGAACAGACTGTTTCTGTTGCGTTTGCTACCGGCGACACGCTCTCAGCTCAGATCACAAAGTGGAACGCAGCGATCTCCGGCAATACGTATCTCGCCGGTAAGGTCGAAGCCGCTACCACGAGCGGAGCAGCCTCCGGCAGAGGCAGACTTGTATTCAGGTCTGTAAACAAAGGCGCACAGTTCAGCTTGAAGTTCGTCTCGATGGCCACAAGTGGCACGGGTGGAGCCGGTATCTTCTCAATGGGCTCAGTTCGCGCTAATCGTGGTGTCAGCAAGGACCAGCTTAAGTTCACGGTGGTGTCGGCTGAGGGCGGTACAGACAGCAACGTCACTCTTGATGTCTCCACAGTGGCAGCGGCTGGCGGAGCGAAGACATTCACGTCGATCGACCAGCTCGAGACAGAAATTCACCGCGCTCTGGCCGTAAGCGCCATCGCTACGATTTCTGGCACTCAGTTGAGCAATCTGGACGTTGACACCTATGGTACGAACCAGCTCAAGCTCTTCACTTGGGATGAGGGCTCAGCATACAGCCTCCAGCACCTTACAATGGGCACTGACAAGGAAGAGGCCCAGAACATTCTCGGTCTCACAATCGACACGCTCGCGACCACCGGAACGGATGCGCTGGTCTCCTTCGACAATTACACTAACACCATCACATCGATCAAGTACAATTCGACGTCCAATATGACGCTTTACAACAAGGCAGCCAGTACTGCTGGACGCGGTTCGGTCAATGTGACGGTTAACAACGCGCAGAACGGCATCAATCTGGGCAATATGTTGCTGGATGTTAATGCCGCGACGTACGATGTTAGACTCGATGCCGGTCCGGCAACGTCAATAACGGGTGGCATCGACGCGATGGTCTACAATTCCGACAGGTCACAGTCCATCAAAGTCAGATACGGGCTGTCATCTGAAGGCGGATCGGAGACTCTCAGCGTGACCGATCAGTCGCTCGTCTTCCAGATCGGCGGTAATGTTGGTCAGACGGCCAATATTTCGCTGCGCAATATGGCGACGACCGCTCTCGGTAAGAATATCGCCGGCAACATGTTTACAAGCCTTTCAGGCATTGACGTGACGACAGTCCAAGGCGCTCAGGACGCTCAGTCTGTTATCGACGCGTCGATCAACGAGGTGTCGACCACGAGAGGTGCTCTCGGATCGTTCCAGAAGAACACTCTCGAATCGAACCTCGCGAACCTGCGAATCGCCGAGCAGAACCTGACTGCTTCAGAGTCAAGCATTCGCGATACCGACATGGCAAAGGAAATGTCGAACTTCGTGAAGCACCAGATTCTGTTACAGGCAGGCACTGCAATGCTCGCTCAGGGCAACCAGGTACCGCAGGTCGTGCTGTCGCTATTCGGTTAGCGGCTTGCATTAGCCTAACGTTTATCAGGGGAGGAGGACTTGCTCCTTCCCTGATAATAGCGAGGTGATTTAGATGGATCCGATCACTATTGTCACTCAAGCCCCGGAATCCCCAGCGTGGAGGCAGGGTATTGCGACAGTATCGGATGCTGTTAAGTCACCCCAATCGGATGAGAAGGTGAAGTACGACCTCGGTTCCGGCGACGTCAAGGGGCTCGAACGTAAGGTTGCCTCAGAGACCGAGAAGGACGACTCCGATGAATTAAGACAGGTCCAGGAGGCTGCAGAAGAAGCAAATGAAGCGCTCGTGCGCAGGCATGTCTCTTTGAGCTTCAGGGTCGATGACAAGTCGGACTGCGTCGTTGTACAGGTGATTGAATCGGATTCCGGCAAGGTCATCCGGCAGATTCCACCGGACGAAGTTCTGGCTATGCGAAGCCGTCTGGCGGATATGACGGGTCTCATTGTCGATAGGGAAGTATAGTTGAACGGATCGGGGAGGAAGTCAAGCCTCCCCGATTCAGAGCAGGTGTTCATGGCTGGATTAAGTTCTATAGACGGTCTTGCCTCCAATCTCAACACCACTGAGATCATCGAAGCGATGATGGAGGCCGAAAGCGCTCATGTCACTCTGATGCAAGAGCAACAAACCGAGAAGACGCAACGTCTGACGATTTACAACGGCATTTCTGCGCTGCTACTTGGATTGAAAGCTAAGGCTTCTGCGCTCAAGTCTGCCGATGCCTTCGAGAAGTACTCGGTAACGGTGTCGGATGAGGATTACCTGACCGCCGCTGCCTCGAGCGATATCGAGATGGGGAGCTATAATATTTCCATAAGCCAGCTCGCTCGAAACCATCAGATTGCTTCGCAGGGGTTCGCGGACTCCGATTCCACCACTGTGGGTACCGGTTCAATTCAGATTCAAGTGGGTGATGGATCAGAGACGAGCATCGCAATCAATTCAAGCAATAACACCTTGGAAGGTATCAAGAAAGCCATCAACAATGCCAAAGCAGGCGTCACAGCGTCCATAATCAATGATGGCACAAAATCTAACCAATATCGACTCGTTATTACTTCCGGTAAGACAGGCGAGGCGGGAGTCATCACCCTCACAAGCGATTTGTCGGGTGGAACCGCGCCCGATTTCGAGACCTCCAGCTTCGACGCTCCGGAAACCTTGAAATGGTCATCAACGGCGTCGTCCACGGTCTCACTCGGAGCAACAGCCGAATACACTGGATCTTCAAACAAGACCTACAAGTTCACGGTGCAGGGCACCGGCGTTCAGACGGTCGGATCAGGCGATATTATCCTGAATTGGACTGACGGAACGAATTCAGGCACCCTGACAGTCTCAGCTTCCGACACAGAAGTTGCTCTGACAGGTACCGGATCGGACGGCCTTTCGCTAACATTCTCTGCAGGCGATCTGGTCGCGGGGAACACGTTCCAGGTTCAGACATTCAGTCCCACGGTTCAGTCGGCTCAGGATGCCATAATCTCCATCGGTTCCAGCGATGGGGATGCCTCGCCCATATCTATAGTCTCTTCGTCGAATACTATCTCTGGTCTTGTGGGCGGCTTGACGCTCAACTTGAAGCAGGTGACGGAATCCTCAGGCATTCAGATCGATGTCACGGGCGATACGTCCGCATCGAGGGCTCTTATAGAGGATTTCATTAACCAATATAATGAAGTTGTCGAGAGAATCGGAGATTACCTCGACTACAACGCGGAGACGGAAGAGGCCGGGGCGATGCTTGGCGACAGCACGCTGATGTACATTGAGCAGCAGCTTCGCTCTCAGCTCTTCACTGTTGCCGACGGCCTCGAGTCGGGCATCCGGTCACTCTCTGACCTCGGAATACGCACGAGCTCTCTCGGCAAATTGACGATCGTCAACAGCTCGGCTCTCGACGAGGCGCTTCAGGAGAATCTCGACGACGTCATGAAGCTATTTACCAATTACGGTTCGAGCTCGTCGGGGAAGATCACATTCCTTGGCGCCTCAAATGCCACGAAGGCCTCGACAAGTCTCGGTTACGCCGTCAAGATCACACAGGCAGCCGCGAAAGGCTACCTGACGGGAACTCCCGTCACGGATCCGTCAGAGACTCCACTCACGATAAGCGACTCCAATAACACCATTCGGCTTAAGGTCGATGGTATTGTGTCTGAAGACATCGTGCTTACCAACGGTACCTACACAAGCTTCGAGGATCTCGCTGAGGAAGTGCAAGCGAAGATCGACGAGGACGACAATATCGGAAGCCTCGGAGTCAACGTAAGCTATATCGACACCGGCGAGACCGGGTTCCTGAAAATAGAATCGTCATCGTATGGAACCGCTTCGTCCGTCTTCATCGAAGCCGGAGCGCCGAACAGTGCACTCGTCACTCTGGGCCTTGCGCTCGGAACCGTCACTGAGGGAGTCGATGTGGCAGGCACAATCAACGGCGAACCGGCCACGGGAGTGGGACGACTGCTGACCGGCAAACCGGACAACAAGACGACGGATGGCTTGCAGCTGCAAGTGGATTTGCTCGACTCTGAGCTCCTGAATGAGTCGGAGGCGACGGTGTATATGGGCAAAGGAGTCGCAAGTCGATTCGATGACTTGCTGGATAGCCTGACGAAAGGCTCAAATGGTATGCTTGCCCGTAAGTCGAGCGCCATCAATGCTCAAATCGACTCGATAAAGACAAGAATCGAACAGGAAACAAGCAGACTTTCCATACGACGCGAAGCGCTCGTCAAGAAATTTTACCAGCTTGAAACCATACTGAGCGAGCTCAACGCTGAGAGCTCCACTCTGGAGACTCAATTTGATCAGCTCAGCTCTAACTGGAAGATCGGTTAATCTAAACAGGAAGTGTTCAAGCGATGAATCAATCACTCGCAAGCTATCGGAAGAATCAGATTGCCGGCCTGAATCAGAAGGATCTGATTGTGCTCCTTTACTCGGGAGCAATCAAGTTCTTGGATCAAGCGAAGGAAGAGTTGGCCAAGAGCGATGCAAACGCGTTCGCCGACAGAATCGAAAGAGCGCATAGGATCGTTTACCATCTCTACACGACGCTTGATTTTGAAGCAGGCGGAGAAATAGCGGAGAAGCTCGGTAAACTGTACGCTTTTGTAATCAATCAGTTGTACATAGTAAACTCTACGCGCAGCGAGGCAGTGCTCCGAGACATTCGAGAAATACTCGTCAATCTGAAGGACGGTTGGCAAAACCTCGGCACAGACATCGATCAGGAATCGGTCTCCGCCGTTGATAACAACCGAACGGAGAACGCGGCCCCGGCGCTTTCGGTGCAGGTGTAACATGGAATACAAGCAGCTTGTTGATCTCGAAAAGACGCTGATTACTCTTCTGAAAGACGAATTCGGATTCTACCAGTCGCTCTATATCGCCATTGATAAGCAGAAGGACTTGCTGAAGTACGACAAGGACCAGAAGATACTCTTTCTCTTCGAGGAAATACAGGATATCCAGAAGCGGATCGCGGAAAGCGAGCAGAAGGTTGCGGAACTCCGCAATCGCAATCGTAAGCTGTTCAACCTCGCCGCGACTTCCCCGGAAATCCGCAAGCTGGCCAATTCGATCGCAACTTTGATCAAGAAGAACCTTACGATGATCAAAGAGAACGAGGAATTCGCCAACGAGCGGTATCTCAGAATCAAAGAAGAGTTAGAGATTCTCAGGAATAGTCAGGATCTCGAGAGGTACTCGAACGTCTCCACGGAGCACGCAAGGATCCTCGACGGACGCGGATGATGGTGGATAGCGGCATGCGAATCAACGATCATTCAGAGCGACTGCCCGTGAGCAGAGGACAGGGGCGTGAGCAAGTGAAGAAGAAAGACGGTACCACCCAGCGGACTGATCGCGTCGATCTCTCGTCGGCGCCGACAGCGAAGGCTGCCAACCGAGACGCTAAGCTTGACAATATCAGGAAGAACATACAGAATGGAGTGTATGCTCGGCCGTCCTTTGCCAGGACCATGGCAGATCGGCTGCTTAGCAAAGGCGCGCTCGACGATTCCGACGCGGCCTCTGGCGCGCTGAAAGCGTCGGAAATGCCCGCTGACGGTTCGGCCCCGGACATCAGAGCAGACCGCATCGAGGATGTTCGTCGGAAGATAGCATCCGGTGAATACAGCGATGAGAAAGTCATTGAAGACATAGCATCAAAGATCATGAAGACTTTCGGATTCAATACGAACGATTGAGAACTTCTTTCACCACTGCGATGCAAGAAGCACAAGAGACTTTGCACAGGCTGCAGGAGAGTATTGGCAGGATTTCTAATCTGCCAACTCCTCCGATGGTGTTCGAGCAGATTAACCGGGTGATCAACAATCCGAAAACGTCCGCATATGAAATAGCCGCAATCATCTCCGAAGATCCGGCGCTGAGCGTTAAAGTCCTTAAACTGTCAAACTCCGCCTTCTATGGTCTTCGCCAGGAAGTAACCTCGATCAAGCAGGCCATCGTGATAATGGGGATCGAGGCTGTGAGGTCTCTTGTCCTGTCGACAGCCGTATTCGACATGTTTCGAAAATCCGGCTTCGATCCTGAATTCCAGGAGCGGTTCTGGCGTCATTCGCTTGCGACAGCGTTCTCCTCAAGGCTCATCGTCAGAAAGATGCCGGGCTCGCGCATCACTGAGGCTGAGTTGGCTTTTTCTGTTGGGCTCCTGCACGACATAGGCCAACTCGTGCTGTTCAGCCATATGCCCACTGAGTTCGCTTTGGTCAAGGCATACCGAGAAGTCAACGAGGACACGCCGCTGCATATTGCTGAGCAGCAAGCGCTCGGCTACACTCACGCAGATGTCGGTGCGTTGCTTGCTCTCAAATGGAAGCTCCCCGGTGAGCTCCAGGACGCTATTCAACACCACCATCTTCCGCAGCTATCGGAGCAGAAATACCCTCATGCTTACGTTGTGCATGTCGCGAACTACCTTGCTCATCTCACGATCGACAACACCATGACCCGCGAGCAGGCCGACCGGCAACTGTCTGAGGAGGCGCTGACTATTACCGGTATCGCTCATGACCAGATACCAGCCTTCCGTGAAGTGTTGCTCGCGGAATACTCAAAAGCAGAAACTTTCGTGCAAATGGCCACGTCTCCGTAACGGTCAGATTGAGCGGATTCAGAGGCACGTGCGTGGATGTCTGTGAAGACTGGTCCTGCCAATGCTATGCCTGACATGGCTTCGGCGCTCTAAGTCGCTTCCCTGTTTTCGCTTGACATGAAGGGGCAGGGGAGTTAAATATAGCGTTCGCGTGACGGGCGATTAGCTCAGTTGGTTAGAGTGCTTGCTTGACATGCAAGAGGTCACTGGTTCGATTCCAGTATCGCCCACCATGTAAGCCCCTGCGGGGGTTTTGTTTATCGGCCGCAAGGCGGAAGAAACTATGAGCGACAGTATAAGAATCGCATTTCCGGATGGATCGACAAGGGACTTTCCTGTGGGGGTGACTCCTTTGAGGATCGCCGGTGAAATATCGAAGGGGCTCGCGAAGAAGGCCCTTGCAGCCAAGGTAGACGGCGCAGTGGTCGACATGAGCAGGCCTATCCTCCAAGACTCGAGTATTGTCCTGCTGACTTTCGATGATGCAGACGGCAAGCAGGTATTCTGGCACTCATCCTCGCACATTATGGCGCAGGCCGTCACTGAGTTGTTCCCGGGCACGAAGCTTGCAATCGGTCCGGCAATCGAAGAGGGATTCTACTATGACTTCGACAGCTCTCAGCCATTTGCCGACGAAGACCTGGCTCGCATCGAGAAAAGGATGCAGGAAATTGTAAGAGGTGATTTTGAGTTCAGCCGGCAGGAGTGTTCATCCCGCGATGCAATCGACCTCTTTGGCGGCAGGAATGAGAACTACAAAGTCGAGTTGATCTCCGAGCTGCAAAACCAGCAGATTTCCGTCTATAGACACGATTCATTTGTCGATCTTTGCCGGGGGCCTCACGTGCCGTCCACGGGGAGAATAAAGGCGTTCAAGCTTCTCTCGGTGGCCGGAGCATACTGGCGGGGCGACGAACACAATAAGATGCTTCAGCGCATCTATGGGATATCATTCCCGGATCAGGCGAGTCTTGACGAATATCTGAAACGAGTCGAAGAGGCGAAGCGCCGCGATCACCGCAAGCTCGGCAAGGAGCTCGAGTTGTTCTCCATCAAGGAGGAAGTGGGGGGAGGGCTGACGCTTTGGATGCCCAAGGGCGCCATTATCCGTGACATCATCGAAACCTACTGGAAACAAGAGCACGTGCGTTCCGGGTATCAGTTGGTCTTCTCGCCTCACATCGCCCGTTTGCATCTCTGGGAGACATCAGGTCACACGGGTTTCTACCGCGAGAATATGTATAGCCCCATGGAAGTGGAAGGCGAGTTGTACCAAATCAAGCCGATGAATTGCCCATTCCACATTGAGATGTACAAGAACTCGTTACATTCATATCGAGAGCTGCCTATTCGATGGGCGGAACTTGGGACTGTTTACAGGTATGAACGCTCCGGAGTTCTCCACGGGCTATTCAGAGTCAGGTCTTTCACACAGGATGACGCGCACATTTTCTGCACACCTGATCAGGTCGAGGACGAAATTGTCGGAGTCATAAACCTCACTCTGAAGATATTGACCGATTTCGGTTTTGATCAGTATGACATATTTCTGTCGACGAAGCCCGAGAAGGAATTCGTAGGAGAGCCGGAGAGGTGGCTTCTTGCTGAGGCTTCGCTGGCCGCAGCGCTTAAACGCGCGAATTTGGCTTACCAGGTTGATGAGGGAGCCGGAGCGTTTTACGGCCCCAAGATCGACGTAAAGATAAGGGATGCTTTGAGGCGGTCATGGCAATGCACGACCATTCAGTTCGACTTCAATCTGCCTGAAAGATTCGGATTGGAGTATACTGACTCCGACAACACTCACAAGCGGCCGTACATGGTGCACAGAGCTATATTCGGCTCGCTGGAGCGATTCTTCGGCGTTTTGCTCGAACACTACGCTGGTGCATTCCCTCTTTGGCTGGCTCCGGTGCAAGTTAAGGTGCTTCCGATCTCTGACGATCAGAACAAGTACGCTCGATCCACAGCCGATGCGCTGAAGAGAGAAGGATTGAGAGCAGAGTTGGATGACAGATCGGAAAAGATCGGGTATAAGATCCGCGAAGCCGAGACGCACAAAGTACCTGTCATGCTTGTTATCGGCAAGAAAGAGGCGGAAAGCGGTGTCGTCGCTTATCGGAGACACGGTGCGGGCGATCTCGGTACCAGGTCTCTTACCGATATTATTAGCTTGCTTAGGAAAGAAAGTGATAGTAAAATTACTCGCTTTGAGAAGGAGTGATAAGGAATCGTAAAGAAAAGAGAACCAGAGATTCGCGTCAATGAGCGAATCAAGTCTCCTCAAGTGAGGCTTATCGGGCCGGACGGTCAGCAGGTGGGGTTGATCGCGGTTCGAGATGCTCAACAAATGGCTTATGAGAAAGGCCTCGATTTGGTCGAAGTCTCGCCGACCGCTAAGCCGCCGGTCTGCAGAATTCTCGACTACGGCAAGTACAAGTATGAGCTGTCGAAGAAGCAGAAGGTCGCGCGAAAACGCCAGCACACGGTGCAGCTTAAAGAGATGAGGTACAGGCCCAAGATCGAGGAGCACGATTATCAATTCAAGACGAAGCACGTGAAGCAGTTCCTGCTTGACGGCTTCAAGGTCAAGGTCTTCGTCGAGTTCCGCGGCCGCGAAATGGCACATACGGAATTCGGAAAGAAGATTCTCGAAAGACTCGAACAGGAATTGGCGGAAGTTGCGTCGGTTGAACAGAAGGCCAAGCTTGAGGGCCGGAGCCTGACGATAATCCTGATGCCGAAGTAGAAGATATCGATTGGAGTTGCTTAATGCCTAAGATCAAAACTAATAGAGCTGCTGCGAAGCGGTTTAAGAAGACCGGCTCAGGCAAGCTCAAACGCAACCATGCATACACTGGCCACATCTTGACTAAGAAGACGAGAAAGCGGAAGAGAAACCTCCGCAAAGCCGCTCTTGTGTCACCGGCAGACTCGGGTCGTATCAAGAAGCTTGTACCGTACAACTAATCCGATAGCTGCGATTTTTTAGGAGGATCTAATGCCGCGCGCAACGAATGCTGTCGCGTCAAGACAGAAAAAGAAGAAATTCTTCGAGAAAGCTAAAGGCAACTTCGGGGGTCGCCGCAAATTGTGGCGGACCGTCAGAGAAACTGTCAATAAGGGTCGAACATACGCCTACCGCGATCGGCGCAACAAAAAGCGCGAATTCCGGAGACTCTGGATCACGCGCATATCCGCCGCATGTCGCCTGCTGGATATTCGATACAGCGTGTTTATCGCTGGGCTGCACAAGGCCGGCATCGGACTTGATCGCAAAGCTCTCGCTGACATCGCAGCTCGTGATATGGCTTCGTTCGAGAAGCTCGTGGCTATGGTCAGGCAGGCTGGATAGTCCATGCCATGTCTGCGAGAGACCAGATACAATCCATAAGGGATGAGTTTGCCCGCTCTCTCGCTTCAGTTCAGTCGTCCTCTCAAGTCGACGAGATACGCACTAAGTTTCTGGGGCGGAAGAGTCCTCTCACAACGGTTCTGCGCGGGGTCAAAGACCTTCCGCCGGATGAGAAGCGTGAGATAGGCAAGCTTGCCAACGAGCTTCGTTTAGAGATCGAGGAGAAGCTCTCCGCTGTGGAAAACACGCGGGGAGTCAAAACTCCAGATGCAGCCCACTTCGATTACACTCTGCCGGGGCGAGTGCGCAAGGTGGGGAGAATTCACCCGATAACGCGCACGATCCAGGACATCTGCAGAATCTTCTTCGGCATGGGCTTTGAAGTTGCCGTTGGGCCGGACATCGAAACTGATTACTACAATTTCGAGGCTCTTAACATTCCAAAGGATCATCCCGCGCGCGATATGCAGGATACGTTCTATGTCACTGACAACGTCATCCTCCGCACCCATACGTCGCCTGTTCAAATTCGCACGATGGAATCCCAGCAACCGCCGGTGCGCATCATCGCTCCAGGCAAATGCTACCGCAACGAGGCGATTTCCGCACGATCCAACATCGTGTTCCACCAGGTGGAAGGGCTCTACGTCGATCAGGGAGTGACGTTTGCTGACCTCAAGGGAGTGCTGAGCGGATTCGTTAAGGAGTACTTCGGGCCGGACACTAAGATGAAGCTCCGCGCGAGCTTCTTTCCGTTCACCGAGCCATCGGCAGAACTGGATATAACCTGTTTCCGCTGCGGAGCGAAAGGCTGTCCGCTCTGTAAGCGAACAGGCTGGCTTGAGATTCTCGGTTGCGGCATGGTTGATCCGGCAGTGTTCGAATACGTTGGCTATGATTCGGAACGGTACACCGGTTATGCCTTCGGCATGGGGATCGAACGGATTTGTATGCTTAAGCATCGGATTGATGACATTCGGCGTTTTTATGAGAACGATTTGAGGTTACTGGAGCAGTTCCTGTGAGACTCTGTTACAGCTGGCTAAGAGAACTTACATCATTTGACTGGTCTCCGGAGGAACTCGCTGACAGGCTCTCTCTGTCGGGCACGGAGACGAAGGTCGAGGGTCCACTCTTCCCATCTTTTTCCGGCGTCATTGTTGGAAAGGTGGAAGACTGCGCTCCGCACCCGTCATCAAGTCACCTAATGGTATGCAAGGTCGATGTCGGCTCGGCAATACTTACAAGTCTTTGCGGCGCTCCGAATGTGCGTCCGGGCCTCAAAGTCGCTTTTGCCGCCCCGGGCGCTGAGCTCCCCGGAGGAATCAAGATATCTGCTGTCGAGAAACTGGGCGTAAAGTCCGAGGGCATGATCTGCTCGGAGGCCGAGTTAGGTATCTCTGACGATCACTCGGTGGTGCTCGAACTCGGCCGGGATTCGAAGACCGGCGCATCGGTGCGCGA
>JAGVNY010000197.1 GCA_020053015.1 Candidatus Zixiibacteriota bacterium
AAGACCTAATCAAACACTAACTGCCGTCAAAAACCTGTGTAGAAAGGCAGCTTGAACAACTTGGATACACCCCTTTTACACATTTCTATGGACATTACCTACGATATTCGATCCTCAATCCAGCGCTTGACAAATCCGGACATTGCCTTACATTTCCAGTATAGCTGCATCTCTTGAAGGAATCCCGCGACCCGGAGGGGTACCGGTATGGTGAGTAAGAAACTGTGGTCAGTGGCGTTAGTGGCTGCTGTCTTGGCAGCACCCCAGTCCGCTACTGCTACCACAATCAGAGTCCCAGCGAACAAACCGACAATTCAGGAAGGGATCAATGCGGCCGCAAGCTATGACACCGTGCTGGTAGCGCCGGGCTGCTGCGATTTCTACGGCAATGATGAGGGTAATTGGGTCAACAATAATGCCGACATGCTCGGAGTTGACGGCAACACATCTGCTGACCCACTCTTCTGCGATTTTGGAGGAGGATCCTACTATCTGAGGGCTTTCTCTCCTTGCCGGGTGCCGCACCGACGATTTGAAGTGCGGCATACAACAACCAACAAGACAGCACCAGCCCTTGGACTCTCTCCAGGCATAGGTCAGAGTGCTGCAACATAGTAACCGAAGGGGAATAAGGATGATGCTATTCTGGGTGAAATTGATAGGCCAAGCTGTCGTGATAGTAGCCGGAATGATTGCCGCGCTTGTTAGAACACGATCAAGATCGGATAGGATAACAGCGGTTGGGTGGATGCTGTTCGCTTTTGTGTTGGTCGGCACTCTGGCCATTCTTGTCGGTGACCTGAGCGATTACTACTTAGGTAGATACGTGGAAGAGGAGAGATCTCTTGATAGGATTCACCAAATCGCTCTTGATTTCCCTCTGAAGGACTTAGTGCTTGATGTTCATGTTGATTCTCTCAAGCTCGCGCATGCTCCCGGAATTGGTATTACTTATGAGTTCGAAGCGTTTCATCCATTTGACCCTTCTCGATTTGCTCAATTGATCATCAACAGAGGAGGAATACGGCACGAAGCCGGAGTGGGTTGGACCTACCCTTCCGACAGTTCGCGATTCCCGTATGTCATAGAAGACTCCGGATCAGTAGTTCATGTTCTTATTCCGGACTTCGCATTAGGAACAACGATGCAGACGTCAATTGAGCGAATAAGGACCGTACGTGAGCTCTCTGGACTCGGGGTCGCTCTGCACGCCTACGTCCTTGGACTCGGATCAACTGCTTACGCGGCAGAGGGCCCATTTACACCAGCGCGGAACCCGATACCGCAGATCGATGTGGTTGCTCGGTCATCCTCTGCAAGGATACTTCTTCTGACGTTGCAGCCTGTCTACAAAGACTCGGTGTCGTTTCATGTTATGTACTTACCAGAAGAATGGATAGAAGACCACAACGTGGCTGATCTCTATCAACGAAAGCCGTGGGAGTTTAATCGCTTCCTCTTTGACGTGAGTCTTTGCAGACCCTACCTTCGCGAATTGCTCAGGGGAAACTGAAAAGCTGTAAGCAGGCAGGCGGCCCGGAACCCTGCGCCAATTGCCAGTAGGGGCACAGCGCGCTGTGCGCTGTGGAAGTCCGAACCGCTGGGGTTCGGACCTACGATATCCGCACATATGCAGGGAACGGCGTCGATTCTTCTCCCATCAGAACTATTGTTCTCTCGAAAATGGAACAAATCGACCTATATTGGAGTTGAATGTCTGATACGTGAATGGCGGGATGTTCCGCGAAGATGATACGATAGAAAACCGGAGGTTTTTATGGCATACGAATTGAAAAAGAGACCGTACTCTGACGAAGAGGCGAAGAAGCTGCTTGCTCCCGTGATGAGCCCAGAGACAACCGATTGGCATTACAACAAGCACCATCTCGGATATGTGGTTAAGCTCAACGAGATCGAAGAGAAGCTCAAGACCGCCGACAGGTCGAAGGCGAACGCCAACTACTCGGAATTCACCGAATTGAAGCGGCAGGAGTCGTTCAACCATGCCGGTATGGTCCTCCATGACATCTTCTGGGACAATCTTGGCGGCAACGGCGATGTTTCGCAGGCTCCGGCGCTTAAGGCAGCGATCGAAAAGGAATTCGGCGCATTCCAAGCATGGAAAGAGGATTTCATCGCCACTACGATGGGCGCCAAGAATTCCGGCTGGGGCTTACTGGTCGTTGATACGATGTGCGGCAACAAGCTCCGCAATGTCCAGGTTGATTTCCATCACTTCGGAGCGATCTGGGGAGCGAAAGTGCTCATCGCCTGCGATGTTTTCGAGCATGCGTACTATCACAAGGACGGCCCCAATCGCGGGAATTTCATCAAGAACTTCGTCGAGAATCTGCATTGGGGTAGGATCGAGAAGCTGTTCAAGTAATAACGCGACTCCCAGTCGCATCGTGAGCCAATTAGCGCTGTCAGGAATCCGTTCTTGACAGCGTTTTCGTGACCGGTGCGTCGGGAAAGGAGAGGCTGTCTCACAAGTGAGTAGGTCGGCCTCCGGAGTCACGCTTCGCGTGACGCAGAAGGCCGACAAGTCGGTGTCGGGTTTCTTCTTGCGCATGGCG
>JAGVNY010000145.1 GCA_020053015.1 Candidatus Zixiibacteriota bacterium
CGAACGGCAGCCCAGTTCCTCAGACCGCTGATGGAAGACAAGAGCAAAGAGATTCGATGCGCGGCGATTTCCGCTGTAGCACAACTCGATCCGGATTTCTTCGTTGAGAGTGGGCCTCGACTGCTGCAGACTTCGGACTACCTGACCAAAGCGCGGGTTCTCGACGGCCTCTCGACGATCAAGACAGACGCGTCGTTTGGAGTGATCAAGCAAGCGCTCGCCGATCGGGACGGTCGAGTTCGAAGGTCCGCTCTGGAGGCGGCTGGCATGCATGACAGACCGGAGCTTACAAAACTCATAGCGAAAGCCCTTGACGATCCAGACTTTACTGTTCGGTTGGTCGCGGCGGGCCTAATCGCGACCACGCATGACACTTCGTTCGTCGACCGTTTGGTGAACTGCTTCGTGCTGCCACCCGCCGACAAGGAACCTGATCTGCGAATCGCAATTGTGGATGCCCTGGCTGCACTGGCCGACAGCGCTGCACCCGACAGTAGGATATCCGGGCTGCTTGACGGAGCAATTAAGGATCCAGACCGGCATGTGCGCTCATCGGCTGCAACTGCTCTGAGGAAACTGGGAACGAATGATCCGCCGTCGGTCGGTCCCTTCGAAACCGATCTGTCTGTCGTTGGCTATGCCAAATTGTATGACCGTTTCGCTGCCAACCCGTCGGCGATCATTGCAACGAATCGTGGAGAGATATCCATTGAATTGCTGTATGACCAAGCGCCAAAGACGGTGCTCAACTTCATAACGCTGTCACGCGGTGGATTCTACAACGGCAAAACCTGGCACAGAGTCATTCCATCGTTTGTTGCTCAGGGAGGATGCCCCAGAGGCGACGGCTGGGGAGGACCAGGCTACACCATCAGATGTGAGTATAACAGAGTCCCGTTTCTGAGAGGTACAATCGGCATGGCGCACGCGGGCAAGGACACGGGTGGATCACAGTTCTTCATCGCGCACACGGCCCTCCCGCACCTCGACGGAGCTTACACCGTTTTCGGCCGTGTCGTGCACGGCATGGAAGTAGTCGATCGAATCGAGCTTGGCGACACGATTCGATCCGTCGAGATCGTGAGCGAAGATGAATAGAACATCACTCGTGGGTCAAGGATCGCAGGTCAAAACCCCTGAGAGACCGAAGGTCTCGTGGTCTTGACACCAATCTGTAGCATCAATGTGTGAATAAGAGGTCATATATGAACACAGAAGTCGTCACAATCGAAGCGCCATCCAATACGAACCTTGTCTTCGGTATGACGCATTTCATCAAAAGCGTCGAGGACATTCACGAAGTCATGGTCAACTCTGTTCCTCAGATCCAATTTGGTCTCGCGTTTTCGGAGGCCTCTGGGCCATGTCTGATCCGATCGTCCGGCAACGACGCCGGGCTTGTCAATGCTGCCGAACAGAATCTGATGAAGATAGGCTGCGGGCATTCATTCCTTGTCTTCATGCGAAATGCGTTCCCGGTGAATGTTCTCAATAACCTGAAGAACTGCGTTGAAGTGTGCCGGATATTCTGTGCGACCGCAAACCCGGTTGAAGTAGTTGTCGGTATTACCGAGCAAGGCAGAGGTGTGCTCGGAGTTATCGACGGATCTCCACCTAAAGGCATTGAGACCGACGAGAACAAACGGGAGCGCGCGGCGTTCTTGCGAAAGATCGGCTACAAGCTGTGACAGACGTCGACTGTGATTCGGCGTTGTCATTCTGAACGGAGCGAAGAATTTCATTTACGGCAGGTCAAGACCCTTCAAAGACCTTTGGTCTCGTGGTCTTGACAATGTTCTGACGTATGATCCACTTCAACAGCGGCATAGAAATCGAAGGCGTCGGCTTTCCGCTCGACTCGACAAGACGACACGATTTCGCATTTGTCTCCCACGCGCACTCCGATCATATCGCTTCGCACAAGAAGATAATTGCGACGCCTGAGACAGTGCTGTTCTTCCGGAAGAGATATAAGCGCGTCCTGTCTCATGCCGTCCCACTCGGTCACAAAACCAGAATCGGCAACGTCGACATCGAGCTGTTCTCCTCCGGACATATTCTTGGCGCCGCGCAGATCATGATCCACAGACAGGGAGCGAAGATCGTATACACGGGTGACTTCAAGCTTCGTCCGAGCGCCACGGTGCATCCGATTGAGATCAGAAAGTGCGACTATCTGATTATGGAGTCAACGTACGGTCGTCCGGAGTATGTCTTCCCCGATCGCGATACGTCCATCGAATTGCTGCTCGGTTTTATCAAGTCTGCGCGCGTATCGGGCTATACGCCCATGATTCTCGGCTACTCGCTCGGAAAGGCTCAGGAGGCGCTGAAGATCATCGGCGACGCGGGCTATCCGGCGGCAGTGCATCAGTCTGTCTATGAAATGGCGGTACTTTACCAGAAATGCGGCGTGAAATTCGGCGAATTCGAGAGACTCGATCCGCAAACCTGCTCCGATAAGGTAATCATCGCCCCTCCCATGTCGCGAACAAACTCCGAGTTGCGCCAGCTCAGGCGAGTTCGTTCTTGCATGCTGACTGGCTGGGGAGTTGGAAAGATCCCTCGGTGGTCGGGAGCCGACGCGGTAGTTCCGCTCTCAGATCATGCTGATTTCAACGATTTGGTGAGCTATGTCGAACGCGCCGAACCGAAGAGGGTTTTCACAATTCACGGATTCGAGGAGTTTGCAGAACACCTGAGAAAGCGCGGGTTCGATGCAGTGTATCTCGGGAAAGGCGAATCAGCCTCTCTGTCCGCTCCGCCAACTCACTTTTCACCTCGCAAGCGCACATCCAACATCGACTTGTTCGAGTGAGCCCATATCCGTGGCTGGCGCACCTCCTGGTGCACCAGCTTCAACCTCCGCGTTCCATTTGCGCGTGAACGTTTCACACCCGATATTGCCATTTGTGGCTGGCGTACCTCCTGGTGCGCCAGCTTTACTGCCGCTTGACACACGCTTTCGCGCTTGATATCATCAGGCATGCCGGTCACTCGAAGATCAGATCTGCATGGTCCCGCGCTTGTGTTCATCACAACTACAGTTGTTGACTGGATTCCGGTCTTTTCCAACGACTCCGCCGCATTGGCCGCAGCACTTCAGTTACGCGATGTCGTCAGGCAGTTTGACTTGTCGGTTGCAGGATATGTTGTCATGCCGTCGCATATTCACGCTCTGATCGGATTCCCGGACATTTCTTACATGTCACGGGTCATGCAGGCGTTCAAAAGCCTTACATCGAGATGCATCAAAGACCTGAACATCTGCAAGCCGTGGGAAGAGACCTGCAAGAATGACAGGTTCGTACTCTGGAAGCGGAGATTCGACGATCTTGTGGTTTACTCGGAAAGACAATTCCGAGTGAAGCTTGAGTACATTCACAGCAACCCCGTTAGGGCCGGACTGGTCGCCAATGCAACTG
The DNA here is from genome assembly GCA_020053015.1 of Candidatus Zixiibacteriota bacterium. Taxonomy (GTDB): domain Bacteria; phylum Zixibacteria; class MSB-5A5; order JAABVY01; family JAHJOQ01; genus JAGVNY01. The sequence goes on from JAGVNY010000145.1 coordinate 3,426, forward strand.
ACTGGAAGTGCTCAAGCGCACGGGACTGGATTCTCGGAGAGAAAGGCCTGATCGAGATCGACAGGTCCTGTACTTGGCTTAGTCAAAAGTGAAATACGTTGGCGCACCAGGAGGTACGCCAATCACGAAAATGATGTTCCGTGGCTGGCGCACCTCCTGGTGCACCAGCTTCAACCGCTGCTTTCCATTTGCGCGTGAACATTTCACACGCGATATTCCCCATATGAAACTGGTCACCGCGAAGCAGATGCAGGCTATCGACGCAGAGGCGATCGGCAACCGTGGCATTCCCGGTCTGACGCTCATGGAGAACGCCGGTCGCGGAATTGCGGAGCATATCAGGTCATTGCTCATTGGCGATGTAACGAACAAGCGATTCGCAATCGTCTGCGGAAAAGGTAACAACGGCGGCGACGGATTCGTCATTGGAAGATATGTTCACTGCTGGGGAGCGCACGTCGAGTTCTTCCTGCTTGGGAGAGTCGCCGATCTCAAAGGTGACGCAGCGACCAACTGCAAACGAGCAGCGGACATCAATTTGCCGATCGTCGAAGTCTCATCAGACGCCAATCTTCCTGATCTGAGCACATATGATATGATCGTCGATGCCATCTTTGGCACCGGATTCAAGGGCGCTGTCTCAGGAATCGCATCGACGTGCATCTCGCGCATGAATGCATCGGGAAGAACAATCGTCGCTGTCGATTCGCCTTCCGGGCTCGACTCCGATTCCGGTCTGGTCTCCGGCGAATGCGTGCGGGCAACGCACACCGCTACACTTGCGCTCCCGAAATTCGGCCAGTTCATCTATCCTGGTCGCGAGTATGTTGGCACGCTCGAGGTAATCGACATTGGCATCCCGACCGAGGTGATCGAATCCGCGTCGGTGTCGACTTATCTGATCACCGAGCAGTACGTGCGCGATCATCTTCCGCGCCGCTCCCCGACCGCTCACAAAGGTTCATGCGGCAAGCTCTATGTGCTTGCCGGGTCGCGTGGCTATACCGGAGCAGCGTCAATGGCTGCCGAAAGCGCTCTTCGGTCGGGAGTCGGGCTCTGTTATCTGGGTGTGCCGGAAACTCTCAATCCAATCTTCGAGATCAAACTCACCGAAGCCATCACACGACCGCTACCGGAAGTCGGGAAGAAACAATGCCTTGCGCTTCGCAGTCTCGGTGAGATTCGCAAACACCTGAAGGACATCGATGCCGCGATCATCGGTCCGGGACTCGGTACTCATCACGAAACAAAAGAGCTTGTCAGAAGGCTGATCTCGTCGCTCGAGATGCCGTCGATCATCGATGCTGACGGTCTGAACGCTTTCCAGGGCGCGTCCGATGAGCTTGCCGAATGTCGCGCTCCCCTTGTTCTGACTCCGCATCCGGGAGAGCTTTCGCGACTGATCGATGTCGATACTGCCGAGATCGCCGCGGATCGCCTCGGTGTTGCGAAAACATCTTCCGCTCGACTCGGCTGCGTGGTTTTGCTGAAAGGAGCGCCAACGTTTGTTGCGGATCCGTCAGGCAATATCTTCGTCAGCCATACCGGCAATGCAGGCATGGCAACCGGCGGCAGCGGCGACGTGCTGTCAGGCATAATAGGCGCATTGCTTGCGCAGAAACTCCCTCCACTCGATGCCGCATGCTGCGGTGCGTATATCCACGGCCTCGCGGGCGATCTTGCCGCGGACGAATATGGCCAGACAGCCATGCTTCCCACCGACATGATAGCTAATCTGCCCGCTGTCTATTGCTCCCTGGGATTCTAAGCTCATGTCGTGAAACAAGCGCCGGATGATCCACGGAAGTGGGATCTGGCGCCAACTCCCCGTGCTGCACACAAGCTTGTCATGCGCATTCTCAGCGGTAGTCACTCAAGCTGTTTCCCAGTTTTATCTTGCGAGGGTACGCAGCCAATTCTACATTCGCAACGGGCATCACTATGTTCAAATGAGGAGATAAGATGGCGCAGATCATACTGGTTCACGGAAGGGAAGTGCTCGATTCACGCGGCAATCCGACCGTCGAGGTCGAGGTTCTCACGGCTGACGGATCGTTTGGGCGCGCGATCGTGCCCTCGGGCGCATCGACGGGATCATACGAAGCTATAGAGCTTCGAGACGGCGACAAGTCGCGCTATCTGGGCAAGGGTGTGCTCAAGGCGGTGGAAAACGTCAACGAGAGGATAGCGCCAGCAATGTTGTCCGAGAACATACCTGTGACTGAGCAGCGACTGATTGACAAGTTTCTCATAGATCTTGACGGATCGGACGACAAATCAAACCTCGGAGCAAATGCCATGCTCGGGGTTTCGCTTGCATGCGCGCACTCCGCGGCTGACTACATGGGCTTGCCTCTCTACAGATATCTTGGCGGGTCGAACGCACATCTCCTTCCAGTCCCGATGATGAATATCCTGAATGGAGGTTCTCACGCCGACAACAACGTTGACATTCAGGAATTCATGGTGATGCCCGTCGGATTCGACACATTCTCTGAGGCGCTCAGATGCGGGATCGAGGTGTTCCACAATCTTAAGAAGGTTCTCAGCGAGCAGAAGCTGTCGACTGCTGTGGGAGATGAGGGTGGTTTTGCGCCCAATCTGGAATCGAATCGCAAGGCGATCGAGTTGATCGTTAAATCGATTGAGAAGGCGGGCTACAAGCCCGGCGAGCAGGTTTTCATTGCTCTCGATCCCGCAGCCAGCGAGTTCTACGACAAAGGCTCGAAGAAATACAAGCTGGAAGGCGAGGGCAGAACACTGTCATCGAATGAGATGGTAGACTTCTACGAGGAACTCGTGAAGCATTTCCCGATTATCTCGATTGAAGACGGGCTCGCCGAAGACGACTGGGACGGGTTTGTGGAGCTCAACAAGCGACTCGGGAAGAAGATCCAGATCATGGGCGATGATCTCTTCGTTACAAATCCAAAGCGGCTGGCGAAGGGGATCGAGCTGAAGGCTGCCAATTCGATTCTGATAAAGCTCAACCAGATTGGCACGTTGACCGAGACTCTTGACACGATCGCAATGGCCAAAGAGAACATGATGACGGCAGTTGTCTCGCATCGTTCAGGTGAAACCGAAGACACAACGATTGCAGACGTGGTCGTGGCCGCTGCCGCCGGGCAGATCAAGACCGGATCGGGATGCCGTACAGACCGAATCGCGAAGTACAATCAGCTTATACGGATTGAGGGCGACCTCGATGATGCCGCTTGTTACGCAGGAAGATCGGCGTTCTACAACCTGAGGTGACATGACTGCGCAGAGATTGAAACGGATATTCGTCGACAATTCGCCGCGCAATCTGATCAGTCGCCTTCGCAAGAAGACTTCTACTCATCGTGGCTACCTGTTGCGGCTGTCGTTGCTGAGCGCGGCTATGTTTCTGCTGTACAGCTTCTTCGGAGGAGACTACGGATATGTCAGCCTGCTGAGGCTTCAACGTCAGCAATCGCGGCTGCTCGCCGAGAAGCGTCAATTGATCGCGGAAATAGCGGATCTCGAGTACCGGTTGCGCAGGATCGAGACTGATTCGCTATATATACAGAAGATCGCGCGCGACCGATATGGCCTTGCCCGCGATGATGAGCTGATTATCCGTCTTCCTGAGAATCTCTCTCCCCGACCCTGATGAGCTTGTATAAGTCAGATGCCGTGATCTTGAAGAACGCCCGGTCAGGCGAGTCTTCGCTTCTGGTTTATGCCTATCTGAAGGATGGGGGTCGTCAGAGTCTGCTGGCCAAGGGTGCGCGTAATCCGAAGTCTGCCATGGTCGGCAGGCTTGAGCCTTTCACGGTAACAGAGATCATGTACTACAGATCGGACCCGGAGAAGCTCGGTATGATCTCGCAAGTCGAGGTGATTCGAAATCACCCACAGCTTTCGGAGGATTTGAGGAGGCTTTCTCATGCATCGGCGGTCGTCGAGTCGCTTGAGTCAATCATCACACAGTCCGAGTCGAACCGTCAGATATTTGAACTGCTGCGTAGCGTCTTGTACCAGTTGAACTACTGCCATGGATCACGGCTTGAATTCTATTTCGCGGCGTTTCTGCTTCAATTGCTGAGTCTCTCAGGTTTCAGGCCCGAGTTCCGCACTTGCGTGAGAACGGGAGCGGACCTCTCCGAGCAGGAAGAGGTCTTGTTTTCTGCTGAGGCGGGGGGTGTCATTTCGCCTGAGGCCGCCGATCCCGACAGCCGTTATTACCGACTGAACAAAGGCGTGCGGAGGGCTCTGACTCTGATCCTCGATTCCGATATAAATAAGTTGAGTGGAGTGAACTTCTCGGCAGAGCAGAGAAAGCTTGTGAGGGCGCTTCTGCTCAAGTATCTTGCGGTTCATACGGAGAGCTCGCCGAAGCTGGCATCGCTCGATTTTCTCGACAAGCTCGCTCCGGAGGGATGAGGCCGGGCTGCGGTTAGCGTGGATGCATGTGAAGGTATTTGTCATCTCGGCCTTCTGGATTGTCGAGAGGCTCTGAAATTGTCATCCCAGCGAAAACTGGGATCCAGTTGTCGACATCTGGATACCGGGGCAATGCCCACTTGACGGGGAGTGAGGATTGACGTGAATAGCATCTTCCAAAGGCTGATTTCCTATTCGCCGCGTGATGGAAGAACGCCCTACGAGGATTACGTGACCGAACTGATGTGCGGGGTGGTTGAGGCAACGCCGGGGTTGAAAGTCGAGTTCATCAAGTACATTCTGAGCAGACTCGGAGTCGATGAGACAAACAGACCGAAGAGCATAGATGGGTGGCACATCAAGACGCAGTACAGAATAGACTCGGGGAGAAGGCCTGATGTTGCGATCCTTGACGCGAATGGCAACATGATGTTGTTGATCGAGCACAAGATCGATTCGGGACCAGGGCTCGACCAACTCATGGACTACGCAACGTACCTGAAGGGGAAGGCATCAATTGGCCTTGTCTTGCTCACGCAGTTCAATGACCTGGACGAGAAGGGTAAGGATGAGATCAGGAAGAAGCCTCCTAAGTTCCGCACCGTTTGGTGGTCGGAGCTATCTGACTTCTTCCTCACGCGTGTAGTTCGCAAGGACGACTGGCTGCTCGTTGAGTTCAATCAGTTTCTCAAAGAGGAGAGGATGGCATTGCCGGACAAATTCGATACGGATGACATAAGTGCAATGAGGAAGTTTCCCGATGTGATTGCTGTTATGGACAAGATACTGAACGGCGTCAACAACGAGTTCTCCGGACTTGTCCACAGAGTAATCGGCGGCGCATCACGTTCCACCCAACTGCAAAGATGGGGACGATATGTGGAGTATGGATCACTGCGAGACGGGGATGATACGATGAATGCATTTGTCGGTTTTCTCTTCGACCAGAGACACATCGGAATAATAACCGGCAAGGACGTTCCGGAGGGAGGCCTCGCTCCCATGGCTTTCGTCTCTGTCGAGACTAATCCAAAAGGTGATGACAGCGAGAGATCAGTGGGCACGTTGCATAACTTCAGTCAAGCGATCGAGCACCGAGATACATGGCGGTTCATCAACACTACTAACCCTTACTACTGGACAAGGATCGCGGCATTCATAGACATCGGTGAGTTGATCGAAACCAGCAGCGCTGAGAAGCCGAATCACGTCGAAATACTGACCGAATGGTTCAAGGAACGAATCGGCGAATTGTGCGAGTTGAAGAGCTTTCTGCCGGATGCAAAGTGATAGAGCTTAAGTGTGACTTTCTTGTTGTTACGCAGCCTGGTGTTGTCATTCCGGCAAGGGCTCCGTTTCGGAGCCCGAAAGCCGGAATCCAGTCTGGATTAGGACATGGCGAAATCGTACTTCGTCTATATATTGGCGAACAAGCGGAACGGGACTTTCTACACCGGAGTAACGAGCGATCTTATAGGAAGGGTGCATCAGCACAAGAACGGACTAATCGAAGGATTCACGAAGAAGTATCATGTGCACATGCTGGTTCACGATGAGCAAGCTGACGATATTACTACTGCGATAGCGCGGCAGAAGCAGATCAAGTAGTGGAAGAGAGAATGGAAGCTCGAGTTCATAGAGAAACACAATCCCGAGTGGGGAGACTTATACGATGACCTTGTTTGAATACTGGATTCCGGCTTTCGCCGGAATGACAGGCATGATTTGTGCCTTATCGTTGCTTCGGATACCTTCTATATGTCATCCCAGCGAAAGCTGGGATCCAGTATTTCGTCTGAGCACAGCGAGAATGTCGGATGCAATTCGTGACATGACTTCCACGATGTTGCAGATCGACGAACGTCTGTCAGGAAGGGAGAGGTTGTCCCACAAGTGAGTAGGTTGGTCTCCGGAGTCACGCCCCGCGTGACACAGAAGGCCGGCAAGTCGGTGTCGGGTTTCTTCTTGCGCTTTGCGCAATCCGGAACCCGACCTACGCCAATCAACCGTTTCTGCTCTTGTGAAACAGCCTCGGGATTCCTGACAGCGCGGGACAGATTGGATTCCGGCTTTCGGGACTGTTGAAAAACCGTCGCTGATGTCATCCTGAGGAGGGTTCCGCCCGACGAAGGATCTCTAAGTTGATGAAAGGCAAGAGGAGTCAGATTCTTCGCTTCGCTCAGAATGACAGCGGAGAGACTTTTTCAACACTCCCTCTCGCCGGAATGACATATTTGATCTGTGCGCCGTGGTCACAAGTCAATATACATGGAGATGGAGGATAGATCGTGGCACAGCCGAAAGTCAAAGACGCTGACAAAGGAAGCGATGATCTGATGGACAAGATGGTATCGCTCTGCAAACGCCGTGGCTTCATATTTCCGTCGTCAGAGATCTACGGCGGCCTCGGAAGCTGTTACGATTATGGTCCACTCGGCGTCGAGCTTAAGAGGAACATCAAGGACTTCTGGTGGACATCGATGACGCAGAAGCGCGACGACGTCGAGGGAATCGACGCAGCCATACTTATGCACCCGCGTGTATGGGTAGCCTCCGGCCACGTTGCAGGGTTCACCGATCCGTTGGTGGACTGCCGAACGTGCAAGACTCGCTTCAGGGCCGATCAGCTTAACGAATGCAAGTGTCCGCAGAAACCGTCGAAATCCCCGATCGAGAACAAGTGCGATCTTACTGAGCCGCGAATGTTCAACCTCATGTTCAAGACCTTCATGGGTCCGGTCGAGGAGGACTCTGCGGTCGTGTATATGCGCCCCGAGACCGCGCAGGGCATCTATGTCAATTTCCACAACGTGCTGCAACCATCGAGGCAGAAAGTTCCCTTCGGCATAGCTCAGATCGGCAAGGCGTTTCGCAACGAGATCACTCCAGGAAATTTCATATTTCGCACCCGCGAGTTCGAGCAGATGGAGATGCAGTTCTTTATCCACCCGTCGGAGGATGACAAATGGTTCGAGTATTGGAAAGAGCAGCGATGGCAATACTATCTGGACCTCGGCATCCGCAAAGAGAAGCTTCGCATACACGAACACGGGCCCAACGAGCTTGCGCATTACGCAAAGAAAGCAATCGACATCGAATATGAGTATCCGTTCGGCTGGAAAGAGCTCGAGGGCGTGCACAATCGCACCAACTTCGATCTGACCCGTCATGCGGAGCACACCGGAAAAGACCTCCGCTACTTCGATGATCAGCGGCAGGAGAAGTACATCCCATATATTATCGAGACATCCGCAGGATGCGACCGTTCTCTGTTGACCGTGCTTGTCGATGCCTACCGAGAGGAAGAAGTCAAAGGTGAGAAGCGTGTGGTGTTATCGATTTCTCCGAAGATCGCACCGGTGAAATGCGCGGTTTTTCCGCTGGTGAACAAGGACGGAATGCCAGAGGCCGCTCTGAATATCTATCACGATCTGAAGCGCTATTTCAAATGCTTCTATGACGACGCGGGCGCGGTCGGGAGGAGATACCGTCGTCAGGACGAAGCCGGCACGCCGTATTGCATCACCGTCGACGGGCAAACAAAAGAAGATGAGACCGTTACACTCCGCGATAGAGACAACATGACTCAGGACAGAGTGAAGATCGCGGATGTCAGGAGAGCAATCGCGGAGAAGATAGCGCTGTAAGTGGGTCCTCTAGTTTCTGGCTTCGCCACATGACTGATATGAACGAGGAAAGTCGAGAATGAAACGTCGGTGGATATACAACCCGATCTCTGACCGTTCCGTGTGGGAAAAGCTGTGCGGCACGAATTGTTACAGAGTGATCCCGCCTCAAGAGTTCCCAGAAGGTGTTATCTCGAAAAGTCTACTGTATAAGTGTGACAGCATTCTATTAGTTTCGTCAGGAATCGCAACAAGCACGGCGTACTACATGGCCAATATCAACAGGGTCGAATCCAAGACAGGAGAAATCGATCAGCAACCATTCGGCTTACTTCTGGTTGGTGCTTCTGCTTCCCCCAGTGGCTGTTTTCTGGACCATGGGAATTGGCAAGGCAGAACTTCGCAACCACCTCCTGAGTTTTGGGAATACATCAGCAACTCTGGAATCGGACACTGCTTTCCTCTTAAGACCCTTCCGATCGAAGACAGTGGGTCGATAGAGCAACTAGATATAGACTGCCAGCACGCTGCATTCGGTAAGCTCATCGTTACCTTCAAGAAGCATTTCAAGTGAGCCGGGGTAGCACGAGTTCTTTTTGGTATAACCTCCCCGACTGGGCTGATTTTTTCTCTTGCCTCGCAGCATGATATTACCTATCCTACTATTGTAGAGGCTATCATCCAGGCTTTTCAGTGTGAATTCGGCGGCGGTATAAGCGCTGAGCGCTTATTGAGCATCTGCTGCTCCACCATGAAGCATTGAGATCGCGCGCATGCCCGGTTTGGCTCTCTATTACAGCTTCGGGAAGATCGATTCAGATCTGAGCAAGAGAATCAGCCAAGCTTCAGGTCTGATGAAGGCCGACGATCGCTATAAAAGTGACCGATTGCTGCAGAGCGATCACATTGTGGTTTCATTCACAGCGTACCCGCAATATCCCCGAATTACGATTCACAACGACGAGTATTTCATTCTTGTGGAAGGGTGTGTCTACAACAAGGATCGGGGAGTGGTGGCTGAGGAGCTTCTGCAACTGTCCGCGGAAGTCTTCATTGAACGCAGCGATCAGGCAGACGACAGGATCGCGCGGTGGCTTCTCGCGAGCGACGGCGAATATGTCGTCGTGCTGATTCAGAAATCGTCCGGTGATCTTGTCTTGTTCAATGATGCTCTCGGCAGCTTGCCTCTGTTCCGCTACTCGAAGCCGGATCGAATCCTCGTTAGCCGAGAGCCGAAGTTCATTATCGAGACTGAATCTGCGCAAGCCCTTGATCGCATAGGAATGGCGGAGTATCTGATTTACGGCTACAATACCGGCGGTCGCACCATGTCGGAAGGGATAACTCGATTTCAGCCTGCAACGCTCGTGCGGTGTTTCAAGAAGACCAGGCGAACGAGATCGTGTTTGCTGCACCGGTGGGTTGTGGGCGGCGACTTCGACGGCAGCATGAACTGCAGGCGGGCTGCATCATCTCTCTCCGACTTGTTCCGGAGCTCAGTCAGGAACAGAATCAAGCGGCTGGAAGGCCTCAGTCCCGCTCTGGCGCTCAGCGGCGGACTTGATTCCAGGTCGGTCCTTGCTGCAATGGTCAAAGACCACGCTCCGTTCACAGCGCACACATGCCTCGATCATGACAGGCTTAACCTGGCAGATGTCCGGACTGCGCAAACGGTCGCAGAAGCGACCGGCTGCGGCTGCCGTCGGTACGAATTGCCCAAACCCTCGCTGCCCGATGTGGAGACCGTGATTCGAAACCAGGACGGCGCTAATTCAGCAATAATGGCAGTGGCAGTGCAACACTATCGACAACTGGTCGGTGAACTGGGCTGGAATGTAGTCATGTTCACAGGTGATGCTGGAATGCAGCTCAAGCAGCCGTTGAAACCGAGCAAAAAGCTCTGCAGCGACGATGATCTCCTGTCGGCGACGGTGGGAACGCTCTACCATTTCCCCGTAGATCACGCTGCGAGTCTGCTGCGAGTGAAGCGGTCGGATCTGTGCGATGCAACACTCGAGATGTTCAACGGATACGCGGAGAAGCAGCCCGAGGACAAATATGCGCACTTCAAGCTGTTCAGTCGCCCTCTCCGGTTCACTTTGGTTGGAGAGGATAGAACACGATTCTATATGTGGCTGGCTGCGCCCTTCTGGGATCTGGGCATCGTGCGGTTCGTGCTGCGAATTCCCGACAGAATTAAGCGCAACTTCAAGCTGTACGCAGCGTTCCTGCAAGAGCTGCATCCGAAGGCAGCCGCCGTTCCATACTCGAATATCCACATGTCGATCTTGTCACCAGCGACAAGTGCTTACTGCGCGCTGAAGCGGTTCGTCGTGTCAAACCCCTGGATATACCAGCGCGTGAGGCCATATCACTCCCGGGCTGGTTTCTGCACTTATTCAGATGCGGACGTGGACCTTCTGCTGACAAAAGTCCTGACATCATCTCGCCTGCTTCCGGAGTATTTCGATATGGAGATTCTGAAGCGGACACTTGAAATGCCAATGCGTCGCCAAAGCTACTTCCTGCTGGCGACGATAATGCTTCGCACATATCTAATCGAGCAAAGATACTCACC
>JAGVNY010000074.1 GCA_020053015.1 Candidatus Zixiibacteriota bacterium
CCATTTCTCGTTATGCTTCCAAATACGAACATAGTGCTTACAGGGCCGATGGGCTGTGGCAAGTCGACCGTGGGACGCCTGGTGGCGGAACGTCTCAGTCGGGAGTTCTGCGATACTGACAAACGGATCGAGGAAATCACCGGTCTTTCCATAACTCGCATATTTTCTGAACGGAGCGAGGCCTATTTTCGCTTGCTGGAGAAGGATGTTGTGCAGTCCATTGCACAGACTACAGGGCTTGTTGTAGCGGCTGGAGGGGGAATGACCATTCCGGAAGAGAACTTCAGAGTTCTGTCGGAGCACAGTCTTCTGATAAGACTCGATGCTTCGATTCCTACACTCGCATGTCGGCTTCGTGAATCTGCGTGCAGGCCGTTGCTGTTGTCCGATGATCTCGAGAGCAGAATCGCGAGGATATTGAATGAGCGAAGGCCGATGTATGAACGAATAGGGCTTGCGATTCCGACCGATGGACTGACAATAGACGAGGTTGCCGCCCGTGTAATCGAAGTGTACCGGGAACAGGTTGAATGTGCTTGACAGAAAGATAACGTTTGGGAGATCGACGGAGGTATGCCGTGTAATCGTGAAGCAAGGTGCCGCCAACGAACTTGATAGTATTCTGCGTGCCATCAGCTCCGAATCGAGATACCTCATCGCGGACAAGAACGTCGAGAGGTTGCACAGACCCTTCTTCGATCGCGCGCTCGATTCTGCTTTCACTCGGTCACGCTTGCTGACTCTGCCTGCCGGTGAGACGACCAAGAATCCGAAGACGCAGCTGCAGATTCACGAATGGCTTCTCAAGAATGGCGCCAGCAGGGCGTCACTGGTAGTCGGCGTCGGTGGCGGTGTCATATGCGACCTCGCGGGTTTCGCCGCAGCTACGTTCATGCGAGGCATTCAACATGCGTTCGTGCCGACAACGCTTGTGGCTCAAATCGACGCAGCTATCGGCGGCAAGAACGGGATAAATCTCCCTTCAGCCAAGAACATGGTCGGCACTGTCAAGCAGCCCAAATTCGTGATCGTGGACCCCGCTTTCCTCTGCACACTGCCTGCCGAGAGGTTAAGAGAGGGCATGGCTGAGCTTCTGAAAATTGCTCTCGTGAGGTCTAAGCAGCTCGGTAAGCAACTTGACGGAATGTTGTCGTCCGGGAATCCGGAGGAACAAGCTCGGGCTCTCGCAAAATCAACCGAGCTGGGCGTGAGCCTCAAGCTTGATATTGTCAGGAAGGATCCGCTTGAGAAGGGGCTAAGAGAGATTCTGAATTTCGGGCACACGACCGGCCATGCACTCGAGGCGCTCGGTCAGTATGGCCGGGGGATTCCTCATGGAAAGGCTGTAGCTTTCGGCATTCTGGTGGCTGTCAGCCTTTCGCGAAAACTATGCGGTCTTGACGGTGACACAATAGAGTGGACGCAGGGACGGATCCGGTCTATTTACCGGTCGTTCCGGATTCCTGATGCGAGGCCCGATGATGTATGGAAGATCGCGTCACATGACAAGAAGCGGACGCGGGACGATGTGAACTTCGTTCTTCTGGAAGGATTCGCTCGTCCGGTCGTTCGGCCCGTGAGCAAGCGGCAGTTCATCTCATCATTTGCCGAAGTGGCGAAGGATTGGAGTGGTGGTCGATGAAGAGCGTTATGATAATCAACGGGCCGAATCTCGATCTGCTCGGAAGTCGTGAGCCTGAAATCTACGGATCACTGACACTCGAAGATATCAACAAGGGTCTTGAATCAACCGCGAATCAACTCGGAATGGAGCTGATATTCCACCAGAGCAATCTCGAGGGTAGGATCGTCGAGTTGCTTCACGAAGCCGGCCAGCATTGCCGTGGCGTAGTGATTAACCCGGGTGGTTATTCGCACACTTCAGTTGCGATCCTCGATGCCATCAAGTCGATTTCGATCCCGGTTGTCGAAGTGCATCTCTCGAATCTTCACAAGCGAGAGAAATTCAGGCGCCGCTCACTCACCGCATCCGGAGCTGCAGGCATAATCTCCGGTTTTGGACAACTCGGTTACCATCTTGCTCTGCGGGCATTGAGTGAGATGATCTGAGACTCTAAGCGCGGGAATGGCGAGCAGCGCCTGCAATCAGCGCTCTTTGCGGCTTGTCTCCGTGAATACCGACCGAAACGAACCGTCCGCCATCCGAATCTCCTTCTCGAACATACTCTTGATGCGATCTGGATTGATCTGCTGGGAGTCATATTCGAACAACGCTGTGTGGGATGCTGCGTAGGTCGTTATCTTCGCAATGCCTGGCGTTCGTGCAAACATCTCCGTGAAGTATGCAGCTGTGCCGCGACACCGGACACCATCTACAACGAACTCCACTGACTTGTCACTTGTGCAATTGAAGGATACTTCGGTTGTGGGAAAGAAGAACGCCGTCTGGAGTGCATAGCCGCCTGCCACGAACACAAGAACGAGGATCGGGATAAGAACTTTAGGTACACTCATACATCGAAACTCATCACGTTTGCATCAGAGCCGGCAGGGAAAACCTGCTGAGGGTCCATGCAGACCCTCAGCATTACTCTACAACATCGGGAGATATTTGTCAAGCTCGTAACGCGAGACATGAATCCTGTAGCGGTCCCACTCCTCTTCTTTGTTCGCAATCAGTGAGGAGAAGATATGCTCACCCAGAGTCTCTCTCAGCAGGGTCGATTTCTCGGCTTCTCGCACTGCGTTCTCGAGACTGTTAGGGAGAACGTCGATTCCCCTTTCCCTGGTTTCCTCAGGAGTCATATGGAAGATGTTCTGCTCGACTGGCTCAGCGAGCGGGTATTTGTTCTCTATCCCTTTCAGACCGGCGGCGAGCATTACTGAGAATGCAAGATACGGGTTGCATGCCGGATCAGGGCTTCGAAGCTCAATTCGTGTCGCCTTCTCTTTTCCGACTCGGTACATCGGAATTCTGACTAACGACGACCGGTTCCTGCGGCCCCACGAGATATAGCACGGCGCCTCATATCCGGGGACGAGACGCTTATAGGAATTCACCCACTGGTTCGTAACGAGCGTGAATTCCTTGACGTGCTTCAGAATCCCGGCGACATAGTGCTTCGCATCGTTCGAGAGATTGTAGTCATTCTCCGGTGCGAAGAAGATGTTCTTGTCGCCTTTGAACAGCGACTGATGCGTGTGCATGCCGCTGCCGTTCTGGCCGAAGATCGGTTTAGGCATGAAGGTGGCATAGAAACCCGCGTGGGCGGCAACTTCCTTCACTATTAACCGGTAGACCTGCACGGAATCCGCCATCCGGAGCGCATCTTGATAGACCAGATCTATCTCGTGCTGGCTGTTGGCCACCTCATGATGAGAACACTCGACCGGAACGCCCATCCCTTCGAGGAAGCTGACAGTCTTTTTTCTAAGCTTCACGCCGTCGTCTACGGTCGAATAGTCAAAATAGCCACCTGCATCAATGGTCTCCGGATGCCCGTTCTTCTTGAAGTAGAAGTACTCGAGCTCAGGACCTGTGTAATAGGTGAGACCTTTGTCGGCAGCTACTTTCAGAGTCCTCTTGAGGCAGTAGCGGGGATCGCCGTCATGTGGCGTGCCGTCGGGGTTCCTGATGTCGCAGAACATCATCGCAACCCGTTCGCCACCGAGATCCCACGGAAAGATCGTGAACGTGTCGAGATCCGGCCAAGCCATGAGATCTGACTCTTCGATTCTTACAAACCCTTCGATTGATGAACCGTCGAAACCCTGCCCTTGGTCCAGAACGTTGCCTATCTCCCGGAGTGTGATTGACATTCCTTTGAGTTGTCCGAGAATGTCGGTGAACCAGAGACGTATGTACTTGATGTCGTTATCTCTGATCTTCCGGAGGACGTCTTCTGCCTTAAGAGACATTACAGAGCTCCTTTCAAACGGTGAAAGCTGCAAGTACTGCCAAGCCGATCTCAAGTCAACTTAAAAACACGAGTTCGTCGATCCGATTTAAGTCGAGATTGCCGCGGTGCCGAGCAATTACAGACTTGAACCGCTACCTTAACGGCTATCTCCCTATTTAGTTGGATCGGAACAATTCCGTGTTTCTGCACAAACGTCCTTGCCGAAGAAAGGTTCCGTATAGTGCGGGGTTCGTACGACTTAGGTGCAAGTTCGTCGCAATATGATACACTTCGTTGCGAGAATCTCCTGCTCTCTGTGCCGATAAGAAAAGGGACTGAACGTGCTTCCGGGACTTAGCATCACGAACTGACATCACGGAGGTCCTTATGAGTGCCCCAGTTTCCGTCATGGTTGTCGATGACGACCCTGCCGTCAGAAGTTTGCTTCTCCGAATGCTCGAGAAAGACGGTTTCAGGGTCTTACTGGCCACAGACGGGCTCAATGCCCTATCTGCGTTGGAGAATTTCCCAGCCGACATTGTCGTATCGGATATGAGTATGCCGGGTATGGACGGTCTCGATTTGCTGCGCGAAGTCAGAAGGCGTCGGCCCGACGCCAAGACTCTGCTAATAACCGGAAACGGTTCTCAACTCACCGCTGAAACAGCCCTGGAGTCTGGCGCAGACGGTTACCTCGAGAAGCCTTTCAAGCAGTCGACCATTGTGTCGGCTCTGCGGGGTCTGCTGAGAGACAGGCGAGCCGCCGAACAGAGGTAGTCTTCGGACATCGAGACGACTCCGAATCTGCTGAACCGACTGTATTCGTTTGACATGAGCGGCGCCGACTCGGATATTACCCGTTCCGATCGTCCTGAGCATCTGCAGCGCTGAGATGCGGGCGCATCGGGAGGGAGGTCTGGTCGCTTCGAGAGCGATCCGAGTTTCGCCATGACTCATTTTCCTGTCAGCGGTGTTGATACCTACTGGTGGTTGCCGGTAGTCGTGGCATTTGTGATTTCTGCAATCACCTCGACAGGCGGGCTGTCAGGGGCTTTTCTGCTCTTGCCGTTTCAAGTGAGTGTGCTTGGATTCACTGGCCCCGCTGTCAGCCCGACCAATCTCGTGTTCAATATTGTTGCGATTCCCAGCGGTGTCTACAGGTACTGGCGGGAGAGGCGGATGGTCTGGCCGCTCGTCTGGACTGTGATCCTCGGCACGCTGCCGGGAGTGTTTCTCGGAGCGATAATCAGGATCAAGCTCTTCAGCAACCCGGCAGTGTTCAAGCTCTTCGCTGGATTAGTACTGTTGTACCTCGGTATTCGGCTCCTGATTGATGTCATAAATAAGAAGGCCACTCAGGCCAACTCATCTGCTAACAGAGGCAGTTTCATCGTTCGACAACTCGAGTTTAGCTCGAAGAGATTCGGCTACGAGTTTGACGGCGAGCAGCACTTCGCGTCGAGCAAAGGGCTGTTCCTCCTCGCACTGATCGTGGGAGTTGTAGGTGGGGCGTACGGAATCGGCGGGGGCGCGATCATAGCGCCGTTCCTCGTCGCGGTGTTCGGACTACCGGTTTACACAGTCGCCGGTGCAGCTCTAATGGGTACCTGCGTGACGTCGATCGCGGGAGTTATCTACTACACGATCATTGCACGCTTCTATGCCGATACGGGGTTAGCCATCGCACCCGATTGGGCGCTCGGCGCTCTGTTTGGAGTCGGCGGAGCGGCGGGAATGTACATCGGCGCTCGCATGCAGCGCTTCATGCCTGCGCGATTCATTAAGATCATCATAGCGGCATGCCTGCTATTTGTGTCAGTGAAGTATGTAGTCGACTTCTTTGTGTAATTCCGGTGTCCCACCCCGAGGAATCTGTCTCAAGAGAGTATTTCGAGTTTTGAACATGGGGATAGGAGCATGTCTTGTGCGTCGCTGGGTCATGTGGTCGCGCTTGCCTGCGGTTCCTGAGCGGGGGCGGGATTCTCGGTCTGTGAACACTGGGGTGCTGGTACTCCGCACCGCTTGTGTACCTTCGGCAGCATCTGCGACCCGATAACCGCGAGCACAAACCCCAGAATCGTGCTGTATGCTCCGAAGAATAATCGCAGATTCACATCGTCCGGGCCGATCTTGACAAGCAAGATCCTTTTGCCGCTCGGCATCGTCAGGCAGGCATAGGCAACAGCTACGGCAGCTATGGCCGTGCATGCAGGTACGACGTAACGCGCCAGGCTCATCCGCTTGAGAACCGACACGACTACGAATCCAATAAGAATGAATGCAGCAGACGTCGGCACAAGCCAGAATAGACCTCCCATATCGAACCCGCTGTAGTTACGGGTACCGAGACACGAAATCCTGATCCATGGCAAGAAGAAAGAGATAGCTGCGATTGTTGCGCCTGTGGGAGTCAGGAAGATACCGAGATGGGTGCGACAAAAAGACCGGACAGCCTCACTGACCGTCGCCGATTCTTCTTCTGTGCGAGCTTCTTCCATCCGTCGGGAAAATAAAGTCCGAGCGATGCAAAAAGCCAATGGATTTCGAAGCGATTTCGTAGGTACGAACCCCTGTGGTTCGAACCACAAGAACGCGCTCGGAATCAGTGGTCGGAACCGTGGTGGTTCCATCCTACGATCTCAAGACACGGATCATCTGTTTGAGGATGCGGCTGTTTGCGGCGACGATCTGCTTGCCATAGATAGAGAATAGTCGACCCGAGAAGTCCGTGATCTTGCCACCAGCTTCCTCTACCAATAGCTTGCCTGCGGCACAGTCCCAGGGCGAGAGCTTCATCTCCCAATATCCGCCGAAGATGCTCGCCGCAGTGTATGCCAGATCGAGAGCCGCTGACCCGCTCCGCCTGACCCCCTGGCAGAGTTTGTAGAATCTCGCAAAGTTGTCCAGATTATTCTCGTTCGACGTGCGAATGTCGTAGGGGAATCCGGTGACAAGCAACGTGCAATCGAGCTTAGTTGCATCGCTGACGTGAATTCGCCTGCGATTGCGGTACGCTCCCTTGCCTCGCTCGGTGAAGAACATCTCATCAAGATTCGGGTTGTAAATGACTCCGCAGTCGATCTCGCCGTCGATTTCAAGCGCGATCGATACACACCAGACAGGATACCCGTGAGCGTAGTTTGTAGTGCCGTCGAGCGGATCAACGATCCACTTGTAGCGCGAACCGGTGTCGATCGAGTGACCTTCTTCCGCGAGAATCGAGTGCGACGGGAACCGTTGTCTGATAGCCGAGTGAATCAGCTTCTCGGATTTCAGGTCCATCTCGGTTACGAGATCGATTGCGCCTTTCATGCCGATGGAGTGCTTCTTCTGCGAACCCGCAACCAGGACCTTTCCAGCCTCGAATGCCACTTCTTTTGCGAACTTCAGGAACACACTCATTTCGCGACTTCGCTTTCCTGCGGAGACTTGACAGCTGCATCTTGCAGTCGGTACTGAAGTTGATAGAGCTTCCAGTAGATGCCCTTCATCTGCAAGAGCTCGGCGTGAGTGCCAGACTCGCGGATTTGGCCCTTGTGCATGACGAGAATCCTGTCGACCTTCTTGATCGTGGAGAGTCTGTGAGCGATGATGATCGACGTTCGATTCTCCATCAGTCTGTCGAGCGCCTCCTGAATCAGCATTTCTGTCTCGGTATCGACAGAGGAGGTCGCCTCGTCGAGAATGAGAATCCTTGGATCGCGAGCCAAAGCGCGCGCGAACGACAGAAGTTGCTTCTGACCGACGGAGAGAGACACACCACGCTCGCCGGTCTTGAACTTGTAACCGCCCGGAAGTGATGAGATGAAGCGATCAAGATTGACGTCGTGAGCGGCGGCATGGAGCTTGTCGTCGGTAATACTGGAGTCGCCGAGTCTGATGTTCTTGTCGAGCTCGCCGGAAAAGAGAAAGACATCCTGCAATACCAGTCCAATGTGACGGCGGAGGTCCGAAGTGCGAATCCGTTTGATGTCGATGTCGTCAAGGTAGATCGAGCCTCTCTGGTGGTCGTAGAAACGCAGGAGCAAACCGGTGATTGTCGTCTTCCCCGCGCCTGTGGCTCCGACGATTGCGACTTTTTCGCCCGGTTTGATCTCGAAGGAGACGTTTTTCAGCACCCAGTCGTTCGCATTGTAGGCGAATGAGACACTATCGAATTTCACTGCTCCCTTACAGTCACTCCAGCCGAGAGCGTGGGGAGTATCCATGAACACCGGCTTAGTGTCGAGCAGCTTAAATACGCGCTCGGCTGAGGCCATCGCAGACTGAAGGATGTTATACTTCTCCGAAAGATCCATTATTGGTCTGAAAAACCGCTCGATGTACTGAGTGAACGCCACCAGAGTCCCAAATGTCATAGCGCCGGCGATGACTTCACCCCCGCCGTACCAGATGATCAGAGCGAGCGACAGCGCGCTGAGAATCCTGATCACCGGGAAGAACACCGCGTAGTATATCACCGATCGCTGGTGCTCCCGCATTAGATCTCGATTTATGGAAGCGAACTTGGCCAGTGTCCGTTTCTCCTGGCCGAAGAACTGTACTATCGATACTCCGGAAACATGTTCCTGGATGAATGCATTGAGTCTTGCGATCTGCCTGCGGATTTCCCGGTAAACGTCGCGTACCCGAGCGCGGAACAGAAAGGCGGAAAGCGCCAGAAACGGTATCACCGTGAGCGTCACCAATGCCAGCTTCAAATCAATTGCCAACATGAATCCGACAATTCCGAATAACACGACAACGTCACCGATAATGGTGACTACGCCGGAAGAGAGCAGTTCGTTTAGTGCGTTAATGTCCCCAGTGACTCTGGTGAGCACCCTCCCGACCGGATTCTTCTCGAAGAAGCTTATGTCAAGGGTTTGGATGTGATTGAAAACCTCCATCCTGAGCCTGTACACCGTCATCTGACCGACCCACTCCATTGTATATATCTGAGCCCATGTCAGAAAGAAGCTCACAATGAGAATGCCCAGATAGATCGCACAGATTCCTGTCAATCCGGGCAAGTCGTGCTTCGCGATGTAGTTGTCTATCGCATACTTGACGATTACGGGTCCGACGAGCTGCAAGGCAGATCCGACGAGCAGGAGCACGGCCGCGAGAAAGACATGCCCACGATAAGGCCTGAGATAGGCGACAAGCCTCCTCATCAAGCGCGAGTCGTACGCCTTTCCGGTCAGCTCATCCTCGATGAAGAATTCCGACATTACAACTGCTCCAGCTGCTCTTCCAGTTCCTGACGGCTGACTATGTCCGCGTAGAGCTCGCATCTCTCCAAGAGTTCGCCATGGCTGCCCGAATCGATCACGCGACCTCCGTCAAGGACATGAATCAGATCCGCGCGTTTCACGGTCGAAACGCGGTGCGATACTATGATAGTCGTCCGGGACTTCACAACCGACTCGATGCCGGTCAATATCTGCTCTTCAGTCGACGTGTCGACGGCGGAAAACGCGTCATCGAGAATCAGAATCTGCGGATCGCGCGCAAGCGCCCTTGCAAGAGCAGCGCGCTGTTTCTGACCGCCGGATAGCGTTATTCCCCGTTCACCTACAAGAGTCTCGAACCTGTTCGGAAATTCGGCGATGTCCCCACTCAATTTGGCCAGCGAAGCGGACGTTTCCGACCGCTCCCGGTTCACTTCCTGAAGGCCGAAAGAGATATTCTCGTATAGCGTGTCTGAAAATAGAAAAGACTCCTGCGGAACATATCCGATAAACCGTCGCAGTTGCGAGAGCGGTATGCTGTTGATGTCTCTTCCTCCGATCAGGAGCACACCATCCTCCACTCTGTATGCCCGCATCATCAGGTCGAGCAGCGTTGACTTCCCGCAGCCCGTCCGTCCGACAAAAGCTGTAGTCTTACCTGCTGGGACGGAAAGGGTCACATCTTTCAGGATGGTCCGTGCCGTTCCCGGGTAAGCAAACGACAGGTTTCTAAACTCGATCTCCGGTTTCAGGTTTGTAGCTTCACTGACCTGCTCGCTATCGCGCACATCTGGTATGATGTCCAGAATCGCATCTATTCGCTTCTGCGATGCCATCCCGCGCTGATAGAGAGTAATCGTCCAGCCGATCGCCATCACCGGCCATACGAGCATCATCAGGTACAGCAAAAATGCTACCAGCACGCCCAGAGTCAGCGACCCGTTTATCACTTGTATCCCGCCGAAATAGAGCACGACAAGCAAGATGACGCCAACCTCAAGCATAACTACCGGCTGAAACAAGCCCTGGAGCTTAGCCAGCTTAAGGTTCAGCCCGATGTAGTCCTTGTTGAGGCTTTCGAACTCAGACGTTTGGCTCGACTCCTGGTTGTACGACCGCACGATGCGCACACCGGCAATGTTCTCCTGAACGAATGCCGACATTGTCGAAAAGTGATTCTGTATCTGAAAAGCGAGAGAGTATACTCTGAATGCGACCTTCTTGAAAGTGTATGCCAGGATTGGGAAGGGGAGAAGCGCAACCAATGTCAGGGTCGGGCTCAGAATGAACATCAGCGCTATTGCGATCGATCCAGCTACGATCGTATTGGAGAACTGCATGATCCCCGGGCCGATCATCATCCTGACCGCTTCCACGTCGCTCGAAAGACGGACAATGATATCTCCTGTAGGAGTGACGTTGTAGTATGAACGGGGGAGCCCGAGCAATTTCGACGTGATTTCGTTCCTTATGTCGTACTCGATGTACCGTGATGCCCAGATGATAGTCCTTCTGAGGAAGTAGAGGAAGAACCCGCTCAATAGCGACACTGCAATGACTGCGAGAGCGTAGTTCAGGAGTCTCGCAGAAGTTGCCGTTCCGCCCTCCAGCATCTCGATCGCGTCCTTTATCAACCAAGGCGCCACCATACCGAAGGCGTTAGTCAGCAGGATCGCCACCGCTCCAGCCGCGAAGTGCTTCTTGTAGCGGACGATATGCCGGTAGACTCTCTTGATATCGCCCTTGGTTTCGGTTTGCCTGGATGCCATATCTTGGCTTGATTGTCGGCCGTCTGACAGCGCGAGCCTTTCTAAAACAATAAACCCCTTATCAAAGGGCTTAGCCGAGTATATATTACGGCAGCGCTCATGTCAAACAGTTACGATACACAGAAGTTCCTCTGCGACTCCACGGTCGGAAGACTCTGCAGCTACATGCGCATGACAGGCTTCGATACGGCTATGCACCCAAGTCACGTCCCGAGCGACGTTCTGAAGTCCGCGCTTGACGAGGAGAGGACGATTCTGACCAGGAACAGCATAACTGCCGGTATGAAGCTGGCGCGCGATGTCGTGCTTCTGACCGAAGACGACCCGTGGGATCAACTCCGCCGTGTCATCTCCTCTCGCCATCTGACGATCGAGACGGAGAGAATCCTCAGCCGCTGTCTGGAGGATAACGAAGTTCTCCAACCGGTGCCAAAGGATGACGTAAAGGGCAAGGTCTGGCCGTTTGTATGGGCGACTCAAAACGACTTCACTACGTGCCCTAAGTGTGGACGAATATTCTGGCCGGCTACGCACGTGGAGGCGATGCTCAGCAAGCTGAAATCTCTCGGTATCGTAGTCTGACCTATCAACACAGGAGGCTCGTCAATGGACCCGGATGCTAATCGCTTCAACTACTTTGGATTGACTGACGAATTCGCTTCGTTGGAGCGCGCCAAGTATGTGATCCTCCCTGTGCCGTACGAGCAAACGACAAGTTTCGGCAAGGGAACGGCGCTGGGTCCGGAGGCAATCCTCACGGCTTCTCGCGAAGTCGAACTCTATGATGGCGAGACTGACAGCGAACCATACATGGCTGGCATTCACACGCTTCCGGCCCTTGATCTGAACTCGCTCTCGCAGGACCGTGCGATCTCATCGATTGGCAATGCGGCTTCTGCGGTTGTGGAAAAGCGGAAGTTCCTCGTCACCGTGGGAGGAGAGCATTCGATATCCGCGGCTCCAGTGAGAGCGCTTGCGGAGAAGTATCCGGATCTGTCGGTACTTCAGATCGATGCTCACGCGGATCTGCGCGAGGAGTATCAGGGATCACGCTTCTCACACGCCTGTGCGATGAGAAGGATTAGAGATGTGGTGTCGACCACGGTTGGCGTAGGCATACGTAGCTTAACTGCTGATGAAGCCGGACTGATCAGACGCGAGCGAATCCCGACATTCTTCGCTCAGGACATAGTCGGACGGAATGACTGGCAAAGCAAGTCGATCGAGAAACTCGGTGAAAACGTCTATATTACGATTGATCTCGACGGCCTCGATCCATCGGTCATTCCCGGTGTGGGTACACCCGAGCCGGGAGGGCTCGGATGGTACGAGACTCTCGCGTATCTCCGGCAGGTCTGTCGGTCGCGCAATGTTGTTGGCTTTGATGTCGTGGAGCTAATGCCGATTGCGGGGAGTCTTGTTTCCGAGTTCGCAGCCGCGAAACTGATATACAAGCTGATCGCGTACCTCAATCTTCCTCGGTGATGCGACAATCGGCTTGATAATTCGCTGTCATCGGCTATATTGGCAACCGGTCGATCCACCGAGGTCTCGACCCCGATTCGATGGATCGCAGGCACAGAGGATGATTATGCGGTATGTCAGGTACGTAGTTCAGACATTCTTTCTTGGCTCAGTGATTTACCTCGCGCTTGGCTTGGGCTCAAACGGATTCGAGGCGTTCTGTCCCTTCGGAGGCGTGGAGTCTCTCTACGGTCTTTTTAAGACGGGTAATTTCACTTGTGCTCTTGCACCGCTGAATCTCTCGGTGTTTCTGGGGGTGGTCGGTCTGACGATACTCACGAAGCGGTCTTTCTGCGGTTGGGTATGTCCGATAGGCACCATAGGCGAGTGGATCAACAGACTGGGTAACTCGATTTGGCGGAATCGCCCACATATCCCTGTGTCCGCGGATCGTTATCTGCGCCATCTTCGATATCTGGTTCTCGCAGTAGTGCTCTACTACACGTACACAATCGGTGATCTGATCTTTCGCGGCTACGATCCGTATTACATAATTTTCTCAGGCCTGGGGCATGAGACTTACGGCTGGATGAGCATCGCAATGCTGTCCGTTTTCATTCTCGGGTCGTTTTTTCAGCCAATGTTTTTCTGCAGGTACCTCTGCCCGCTGGCCGCAGTCCTCGATCCGTTCTCCAAGATTGGGCTTGTGCAGATCAGAAGGAACAAAGAGACTTGCGTCGACTGCACGCTCTGCAACAAGGTTTGCCACTTCGGCGTTCAGCCGATGGCTGTCGCAAAGGTGACTCATCGCGACTGCGTCAATTGCCTCGAATGCGTCGAGGTCTGCCCGATCAAAGACTGCCTCGAGGTCAAGGCGTTGTAAGGCATCGACGAATTATCCGGTCCCCTCGTGACATGGAATCGATCGTACGATTGTGATTGGCAGAGATGATGACTTTTGCATATCTTTCGGCGCTATGAAAGAGAGTCTGTGGCTTCGAAGCTGCTGTGATTCCGCTGCGCCTTCGGGAATCAAAGGCTGTCGCTTATGTTTAGTAGGTTACAGCCTTTACGGTTTCGACATTTCGAATGCACGAGGTTTTCGACCAACGAACTTCTGGGTATCTGAGAAGGAAGTATGACCGCAAGACGACGGGTCAGAGTGGCGGTCCTCATCTCCGGAGGAGGAACGAACTTGCAGTCGCTCATTGACAGCGCTACTTCTCCAGACTATCCGGCGGAGATTGCCCTTGTGATTTCGAGCAGCAAAACTGCGTTCGGACTGGAACGTGCTCGTCGCCACGGTGTTTCCTCCATCACTCTGCGGCAGAGAGACTTCGACTCCGAGCAGGACTTCGCGAATGGTATGCTGGCCGTTCTTGACCAACATCGGATTGATCTCATCTGTCTGGCAGGCTATCTTAAGTTGGTACCGGATGCAACAGTCAAACGATACCGTGATCGAATACTCAATATCCACCCTGCCCTGCTTCCGAAATTCGGTGGTCAGGGGATGTATGGAATGCATGTGCATGAGGCCGTCATAGCCTCCCACGAGAGTGAATCAGGCGCCACGGTTCACTTCGTGGACGAGGTCTACGACAACGGCCGGATTCTGCTCCAGAAGAAGGTGCCAGTCCTGCCCGACGACACACCGGACACTTTGCAGCAGAGAGTTCTCCAAGTAGAGCACGAGTTATATCCCGAAGCTCTTGCGAAAGCTGCGTTCGGTTTGATGTCTGATCCTGAATGGAGATGAAGATATATGTCTGAACCTCGATGGGAATTTGAGATCGCTGAATATCCGAAATATGCACGCGGCAAGGTGCGCGAGATATATGATCTCGGGGATAGTCTGCTGTTCATCGCCTCTGATCGGATCTCGGCATTCGACGTAATCCTGCCTACTCCTATACCTAACAAGGGCAAGGTTCTCACTTCAATGTCTGTGTTTTGGTTCAAGTATCTTGGCGACATAGTGCCCAACCACTTCCTGACCTCAGATGTCGCGGATTATCCAGAACCACTTCGTAAGTACGCCTCCATGCTCGATGGCAGATCGATGATCGTGAGGAAATGCAGGCGAATAGACATTGAGTGCGTTGTCCGCGGGTACATCTCAGGCTCTCTCTGGAAAGAGTATTGCACTCAGCTTGATGATTCATTCGGAGGGGATGTCATTGTGAATGGACTGAGCTATCCTGGAGGTTTAAGGGAGTCAGCGAAGTTGCCGATGCCGATCTTCACTCCCTCGACGAAAGCCGAGTCGGGACACGACGAGAACATAGCTTTCGATGAGATGGTGAAAACGACCGGCGTCGATCTGGGCGCGAAGTTGCGTGATGCCTCAATAGAGCTATATTCCCGGGCTGCAGATTACGCGAGAACCCGAGGGATTATCATCGCTGACACGAAGTTCGAATTCGGAATTTCAGACGGGCAGATTACGCTGATTGATGAGGTGCTTTCGCCTGATTCGTCGCGATTCTGGCCAGCCGATGATTACGAGGAGGGGCGTTCCCAGAAGAGCTTCGACAAGCAATTCGTTCGCGATTGGCTCGATGCGACGGGCTGGAACAAAAAACCGCCTGCTCCTGCCCTTCCTATTGAGGTAGTACGAAAAACGGAAGAGAAGTACCTTCGTGCGCTCGAAATCCTGACGAGGAGATGACATCCGTCGAATGCGAATGATGAGGCAGGACTGACGACACTCGGGTTCGGGATTGACGAATGCCGTTATCCAATGAATGAGGCATCGAAAGGAAGTGGAACAATATGACTGACTCAGATGGCAATGACTCTCCGGTCAGGATTCGCAGGGCGCTAATCAGTGTTTCCGACAAGGCCGGAATTGTCGAGTTTGCTTCAAAGCTCACGGGGATGGGTGTTGAAATCGTCTCCACCGGCGGTACGAAGAAGGCGCTTAAGGACGCGGGTGTGCATGTCGTCGGAGTGTCCACTTTCACCGGTGCGCCGGAGATTCTCGGTGGCCGCGTCAAGACGCTGCATCCTGCAGTCCATGGCGGGATTCTCTTCAAACGACACGACCCGGACCATGTTCGCGATGCCAAAGAACAGGAAATCCGTCCGATCGATATGGTCGTCGTCAATCTCTACCCGTTTGAGCGAACTGCCGCCCGACAGGGCGCGACGGAGATTGAGATTGTCGAGAATATCGACATCGGCGGACCGTCAATGGTGCGCTCGGCTGCCAAGAATCATCAGGATGTTTGCGTTATCACCAATCCGGGGCAATACCAGATCGTGCTTGATGAGATGCTTGCAAACGGCGGCTGTGTATCGTACCAAACGAGGAGACGCCTTGCTCTTGAGGCGTTCGAGCTGACATCTCGATATGACACCGCCATCGCAAGCTACTTCAGAGGTCAGGCAGAGACCGAATCTAACCAGTTCCCGAAGACTATCAAGCTTGAGTATGGCCTGTTGGAGTCCCTTCGTTATGGCGAGAATCCGCATCAGCAGGCGGCAGTTTACTCACAAATCGGCAGAGTTGGGGCATCACTTGCGGATGCTCAGGTTCTTGCCGGCAAGGAGTTATCATACAACAATTACAATGATCTCGAGGCTGTTCTCGGCATGCTGCTCGACTTCGCGGAGCCGTTCGCGTGTGTGGTCAAACACACCAATCCGTGCGGGGCTGCCACTGGTTTCACCCCGGAAGAGGCATATAGGCTCGCTTACGAATCCGACCCGATCTCAGCCTACGGCTCAATAATCGGTGTGAATCGCACGGTAGACATCAAAACCGCCGAACTGCTGCATGAGACGCCATTCGTCGAATGTGTGCTCGCTCCGGGTTACTCTGATGATGCGCTTGCGCTGATGAAGACCAAGAAGACGCGCAGACTTCTCGCGCTGCCGACGATTGCAGATGGTCGATCAAGTGCGAGACTCAGTTACAGCTTCCTGTGTGGTGGGCTGCTTGCGCAATCGCCTGATTCGCAGACGGTTACGGAGTCCGATCTCCGAGTCGTCACCAAGACAAAGCCGACGCCGGGGCAGATCAAATCAATGCTGTTCGGGTTCCAGATCGTCAAGCACGTCAAATCCAACGCTATAGTTTTCGTCCGTGGTACTCAGACCGTCGGCGTCGGATGTGGACAGACCTCAAGAGTGGACGCAGTCACTCTTGCAGCTATGAAAGCCGCGAATCGCTCGAAGGGTGCCGTGCTCGCGTCCGATGCTTTCTTCCCGATGCGCGATGGGATAGACAAGGCTGCGGAGGCTGGAGTTGCTGCAATCATCCAGCCCGGGGGATCGAAAAGGGATCAGGAAGCGATCGAAGCTGCCGATGAGCACGGTATCTCTATGGTGTTCACGGGCATACGTCATTTTAGACACTGAGCCGAATTGGGCTTGCGCCTCTGGTTGAGATGTTGTAGATTCCTACCAAACCCGGGAGGCGGATTGGGAGATCGCATACTCGCCATTGTCTTTTACCTCGTCCAGCATTTAAGATCGAACAACGGTTCGCTTGGTCATCTGGATGACATCTCAAAGTCGTTGCGCAATCTCGGTTTCACCGACAGCGAGATCTCATCAGCTTATGGCTGGTTTCTCGAAGAGGTACAATCCCGAAGCGAGAAGTTTGTTGTCTCCGATGACATGAGCAGAAGCATGCCACGGGTTTTTTCGGAGGCGGAGCGCCAGAAGATCGATTCGAGCGCGCAGGGCTACTTGATTCAGGTTCATCAGATGGGCCTGCTTGACGACGACGAGTTCGAGACGGTGGTCGAGCGTGCTATGATGCTGAGTCCCGAGAACGCTGACATCGATACCGTGAAAATGGTCACTTCCACTGTGCTGTTCGGAAGCACGACCGCCTCAATGGACCTGAACTGGTTCAATGTTTCCGGGGACGAGACAATCCACTAATTCCAGGTGAGACTTAGCGGCAAGAAGATCGTTTTGGGGGTCACAGGCTGTATTGCTGCCTACAAAGCCTGCTATCTGCTTCGATCCTTGATTCGCGAAGGCGCTGAGGTCAGGACTGTGATGACCCGGTCGGCGTGCAAGTTTGTGACAGCGCTTACGTTCGAGTCTCTGTCAGGTCAACCGGTCTCGGTTGAAATGTTTCCCGACAACAGGTTCACTTCGGTGCATCACATCCACCTCGCCGAGTGGGCCGATCTGATCTTGGTGGCTCCTGCGACGGCCAACATCCTCGGCAAAACTGCCTCCGGCGTGAGCGATGATCTGCTGACGACGATCATCTGCGCAGCTCAAAGCCCTGTCATGTTTGCCCCAGCGATGAATTCGTTCATGTGGACGAATCCGGTTACTCAAGGAAACGTATCCAAACTCAAAGCTCTCGGCTATCGGTTCGTAGAGCCGGTTGCCGGTGATCTCGCAAGCTGGGCAAAGGGCCCGGGAAGGTTTCCTGAACCGGAATCGATTGTAGAAGCGGTAGTTCGGCTGCTTTCCGTGGCTCGGGATTTTGACGGACAGCGCGTGCTTGTTACTGCGGGTCCCACTTACGAGTTCATCGATCCAGTCAGGTTCATAGGCAATCCATCGACCGGCGCTATGGGCTATGCTATTGCGGAGGCCGCGAAGAGCCGTGGCGCGAAGGTGTCGCTCGTCTCCGGCCCGACTATGCTGAATGCGCCTCCGGTTGATGATTTCTGCTCAGTGGTGTCAACAGAGCAGATGTTCGAAGCTGTCAAGGAGAGAGTGAAGGACTGTAACATTCTCGTTATGGCGGCTGCTCCCGCTGATTACACATCGGCGACATCTTTCTCCAAGACCAAGATCAAGAAGTCGGATGAATCGCTCGCGCTGAACCTCTCGCCGACTGTTGACATACTCAAGAAGCTTAGCAGGAGCAAGGGGAAGCGGGTCTTTGTCGGATTCGCGCTCGAAACCGATAACGAGATAACCAATGCTCGCAAGAAACTGCTCGAGAAGAACCTCGACATGATTATCGTCAACAACCCGACCGAGGAAGGCGCGGGGTTCGGACCCACTACGAACAAGGTCACAATTCTCTCATCCAAATCACGTCCCGAGAGATTGCCGTTGATGGCCAAGCGTGAGCTTGCGGACAAGATTCTCGATCGGGTGAGCAAGATTCTCGGACGAACGCGCTGACTGGGGTAGTGATGGGTTCCGCCAGTCAGTTCTTCTCTGAGCTTGCCGACGAGGCTGCGCGTGCCCTGCAGCAGGCAGACGACTTGGGAACGGGAGCTCCGACGGTAAGCGTTCAGTTTCTCGAATCAATCGAATTCAAATCTAGCGGCGGTGTCGACCCGACTCAACGGGCTACTGTGCTGCAGAAATTTAACACGGAAATAGAGAATTGCACTCTGTGTCGCCTTCACGAAGGTCGCAACAAGTTCGTATTTGGCGTCGGAAATCCGAGTGCGCAAGTGATGTTCGTCGGCGAGGGGCCCGGGCGCGACGAAGATATGAAAGGTGAGCCGTTTGTCGGGCGCGCAGGGCAGCTCCTCGACAAGATTCTCGCCGCAATCAAGTTCGACAGAAAGATCGTCTACATCTGTAACGTCGTGAAGTGCCGCCCCCCGAACAACCGCGATCCTCAGCCTGATGAAATGGAGACCTGCATGCCGTATCTCCTGCGGCAAATAGAGATTATCCAGCCGAAACTGATCTGTTGCCTCGGACGAATATCCGCTCAGGCGCTACTCAAGACCTCGGCCCCGCTCGGCAAGCTCCGTGGACGGTTCCATGATTTCCAGGGGGCAAAGCTCCTCGTCACCTACCATCCTGCTGCTCTTCTCAGATTCCCGGAGTACAAACGGGGGACATGGGAAGACGTGCAGATGCTCCGAGCGGAATACGACAGGATGCTGGGCCGGTAGCCGCAGGGCACTGCAACCATCGTAGGGACATGGCGTTGTCAAGTGCCAATAGATGGGTAACAGGTTCTGCCACGACATGGGTGACACTCTCAGACATCGGAGAATCGAGCGGGGGGCGTAGCCCGAAGCG
>JAGVNY010000063.1 GCA_020053015.1 Candidatus Zixiibacteriota bacterium
GGGTCATGCGGGGATCCAGTCAGCAGTGCCCAACTCCAGCCGTTCGGAACCTGAGAGACCAATACACAAAGACGGCGACGAGTATCTAAGCTGCCGGCACTTCCACCTTGGGCAGCTTGCCCTTGAGCTTCGCCCAGATCGCTTTCCATTTGAGCCGTTGGATGGCTCCCGTCGGGTCAAGGTCTTTAGGACAAACCTGCTGGCAGTTGAATATCGTATGACATCTAAAGACGCCGAAATCGGTCGCCAGAAACGCGAGTCTCTCCATCGTGGCGCCGTCACGCGAATCATCGACGAAGCGGAGAGCTTTCAGCAGAGCGGCCGGCCCAAGATAATTCTCGTCTGTCGAAGCCACCGGACACGACGCGAAGCACGCACCGCAAAGAATGCAGTCGACTTTGACGTCCAGTCGTCTGCGCTCTTCAATCGTTTGAATGAACTCTCTCTCAGGTGGCTCCTCCCCGGGGATCAAGTAGGGCTTGATCAGTTCGTAGTTCTTGAAGAACGGCTTCATGTCGACGACAAGATCGCGAATTACCTGCAGATGAGCCATTGGCCGGATAGTGACCGTATGCGAGTGTAAATGGTCGACATTGGTCTCGCACGCGAGCCGGTACTGGCCATTGATGTGCATAGCACAGCTTCCGCAGACTGCCGCGCGGCAGGATGATCTGAAAGCGAGCGAGGGGTCGAGATTCTCGATAATGTGATATAACCCTTCCAGAACTGTGATACCCTTCTTCTCAGGGACGTCGAATGACTGGAAGTATGGCTTCTGATCTCTGTCGGGATCGAATCTGAGTATCCTGAACTGCGGCATATCAGTACTTCCTCTCTTCTGGCGCATAGAGACCGAGCTTGACCGCCTTGTAGCTGAGCTGAGGTCCGTCCGGTGTATACCTGCAGATAGTGTGCTTAAGCCACTCCTGATCATTCCGCTTCGGGAAATCGGTCCTGAAGTGAGCGCCCCGACTTTCCTCTCGGGCCACAGCTCCCTCAGCGACCATCTGCGCGGCGTCGAGGTTTCCGGCGATCTCGGTTACCCAGAGGAAATCGTAATTGAATTTCTTATTGGTCTTGATCGGGAGAATCTTTTCAAAACGAGCTTTCAGATTTCGAACCGACTGGCAGGCCATTTCCATATCCTTCTTGTTGCGGAAGATGCCGACCCTCTCAAGCATCACTGCTGAGAGCTCGTTCTTGAGCTGATATGCATTCTCATTGCCAGAACCCTTCGATAAGCTCTGAAACCTAACTTCTTCCTCCGCCAGAGCATCGTTCATGACTTTCTCCGCAGGGCTCGGAGCGTTCGGTAAGTACTCCGAGACAACTCCGCCTCCGATCTCTCCAAACACGATCGTGTCAAGCAACGAATTACCGCCGAGCCGGTTCGCTCCGTGCACCGAAGCACACGCGCACTCTCCTGCAGCATAGAATCCCTGAATCTCAGTCTCGGTCTTCTCGTTCGTGTCTATCCCGCCCATCGTGTAGTGCTGTGAAGGCCGAACAGGTATCGGTTCCTTGATCGGATCAACATTTACGAATGACATAGATAGGTCACGTATCCCCGGCAGACGCTCCATGATCTTAGCCTCGCCAAGATGTCGCAGGTCGAGGTGGACGTAGGCGTCTTCGAATCCCCTGCCCTGATTGATCTCGGTCTGTATGGCGCGAGAAGTGATATCGCGCGGGGCAAGCTCCATGATCTTCTCCGACACATAGTTCTTCATGAATCGCTCGCCCTTGTTGTTGATCAGGTAGCCGCCCTCTCCCCTGCATCCTTCGGTCATGAGAATCGATGACGGATAGAGCCCTGTGGGGTGGAACTGCACAAACTCGAAATCCTTGATCGGGACACCTGCCCAGTAAGCCAGCGAAACTCCGAGACCGGTAGAGGTGTGTGCGTTTGTCGTGTTGGTCGAGTATACTCTACCCGAGCCACCAGTCGCGAACATCGTGGCGCTGGCGCCCACCGGTATGAAATCGCCCGATTCGAGGTCGAAACAAATCACGCCCTGGCACCGGCCGTCGCGAACAACCAGCTTCGTAACAAACCATTCAGAGTAGAATGTCACATTGTGCTTCACAGCCTGCTCGAAAAGAGTCTGCAGAAGATAATGTCCGGTCTTGTCGGTGCCGTAACATGTCCTCGGATATCCTGCCCCGCCAAACGGACGTTGAGCGATCTTGCCCTCCGGCGTGCGCGAGAAGGGACAACCTGCGTGCTCCATGCGGAAAATCACCCCCGGGGCAGCGTCGGTCATGATCTTCACCGCATCCTGGTCGGCCAGGAAGTCCGAACCTTTTATCGTGTCGTATGCATGGCGATCGGGCGAGTCGTCCTTTCCACCTTCGGCGTTTGCCAGCGCAGCGTTTATGCCGCCTTGAGCTGCACCCGAGTGAGATCGCACCGGATGGACTTTTGAAATCAAAGCGACGTCGATCCCTCTCTTCTTCGCTTCAATCGCGGCGGACAGCCCGGCAAGACCGCCTCCGACCACTACAAACTGATGAGTCTTCATCTATCGATACTCCTTAATGTCCGAGCAACTTTGGTAGAACCGCTACAATGTTCCAGGCTATGAACACTGCAAACAAAAGCATCGCCAGCCAGAAGAACAGCTTGTGATTCCGCGTCGCAGCGAAGAAGTCGGCGATTATGATCCTGAGTCCGTTGAACATGTGGAAGAACACTGCAACGCTCAAGAACAGCTCCAAGAAATGAAACAGCGGCGTTTGAACCGATCCAAGACGGTCAGTAAACGCCTGTGGACTCGTTCTTGCCGAGCTGAGCACCCACGTGTGCATTACAAGATAGACAGCGAGACCGATGCCGGTGATTCTGTGCAACACATATGAAAACGTGCCAACGTTCGGATTGAGCCTTGCCTCGTCGACGAATTTGCCCGCAAATCCCTTGAAGCTCATATCCCCCCCCGCGTTGTGAAGAGATTTATGAGCGTATCTGCGCCGATCCACGTCAGGGCGAATCCGAGCAGCCAAAGCGCCGCTATGGACATGCGACGGACGTTCTCGCTGGGTCTGTAGTCAGCGATGATACCCCAGAGGCCGTTCATGGCATGAAATACGCAGCTTGGAACGAAGAGAAGATAGAAGATCTTCCACCCCGCCGAGCCGCCAAGCCGCTGGTTCACAAGTGAAAAGTCGATGAACTTCTCTCCGAGTGTTAGATGATTTACATTTATGTGAGTGAAGAGAAAGACCGCCAGCAACACACCTGTGATCCGTTGCGCGAGCCAGGTTATCCCGCTCCGGCCAGAACTGTTCGCATTCATGCAATTCTCCAATCCGACATGAAAACCACCTCAATCTAAGACGAAGCAACTGTGCGAGGTCTTTGCATATAAGACGAGCGAATTCAATAACGCTTGCGATGACGACTGTCAAGGAAAAACAAGTGGTATGGAATCCGGCTGCGAACAGTTGCTCGAACGTGCCAAATCACATGCATTGGGGGAAAAATGGGTATTGACATTTGGGCTAAAGAAGATTAAAATGGTCTTGCTGTTCATTCCGACTGCGAACCCGCAGACGCCGACAGATTGTGTTCGCACTATTCTCGAGGACCGAGAAGTGTTTCCGTGATGCAGAGTTGCTTGCAGATCTGCCTCGACGCACAACGCCGTCGGTCCAATCAGTTGCTCAGACTCAGGTAACAAAGACCCATTCAAAGGGTCTGTCGCTCCCCGCGACGACATTCGGAAACCACCAGGGAAGGAGGAATGGACCCTGCTTCGCATCGGTCAGGACAGCATCCGATTCTATCAGTGCTGAATATCCCGGCTTCCGGGGCCGAAGAGGGGATCAGGGAAGGAAACAGAACGGCAGGTTCAGTCAGATGCTGAGCTCACCGGTCACATCAAGCCCGTCCCCGGAAGAATGACCGAAATCGAGTACCCATCGAGTTACTTACTGTGTGCCTGCGATCAGCAGCCCGCATGACTCAGCGGATGATGCAGTTGCTCGACGGAAAAATGCAACTCCAACGACTCAGCAAGCTCACGGCTCGCAGGAAATTGCCGATCATGTGATTAGCAAGCTGCCCTGGGATGGGCAACATTGACATACTTCAACCCGCGAATAGGAAGGGAGCTACTTCAAAATGACCAGTGCTTACAAGACACCGCTCATGTCCGTTCTGGCGTTGCTGATCTTCTCGGTGATGCCCTTATCACCGATTGCAGCGCAGTCATTCGACAACATGGGCACTGAATTCGTAGTCGGGTTCCTGTCGAACTACGACGCGAGCGTTACAATCGAAATCCACCTGACGGCGGAGCAGGCCACGGACGTCACGGTGGAGTACCCATTCAATGCTCCGACTTTTTCCACGACAGTGGCCGTCACTCCCGGTAGTATCACCATCGTAACGCTGCCCGTTGAAGCCTCCACAGGCTGGACTTATGGCAGCGTCAGCAACAACGCTGTGCACGCGTACTCCGATGCGGAGTTCGTTTGCTACATGGTGAATAGACGGGACGCCAGCTCAGATGCCGCTCTTGCGCTTCCCGTGGACGTTATGAACACTGAATACATCGTAATCACTTACGGTGGATCTCTTCTCCATGGCGGTGACGGCGGCGAGTTCGCTATCGTGGCCTTGTATCCTAATACTGAGGTCACAATAACCCCAACAAACGATCTTCAGGGTGGTTACACTGCCGGAGTTCCGTTCACAGTCACTCTCGGTTCCGGTGAAGGATTTCTCGGTCTCAGCGTCTTCGGGTCGGGACCCGGAGCCGACTTGACCGGCACAATCATTACATCCACTCGCCCGATCGGTGTCACGAATGGCAATAAGTGCGCAAACGTGCCACCTAACGTTGCAGCCTGCGATCATGTTTTCGAGGTCGCTCAGGCCACCCAGACCTGGGGCAAGAAGATCTACGCGACGAACCTGCCTAACCGCCCAACGGGTTCCATCTACCGGATTGTCGCTTCATCCGATAACACTCAGGTTCTGAAAGATGGTATTCCATTGACAAC
>JAGVNY010000257.1 GCA_020053015.1 Candidatus Zixiibacteriota bacterium
AGGCCGTAGATGAAGTAATTGGTATACAGAACCACGTCTGCGATCTCGTTGGCTATGTGGTTAAGGTTGATATCACCGCGAAGGTCGATCGAATCTGCGCAAACGATGTCAACACCGCCGTGAATGAAGTCGATATATGGTATCGGACTCGGCTTGTTCGGATCCGGATTATCGCAACCACCGGGAATCCACCAGTGACCACCGTAGTGGATGTCACCGGTGACTTCGTTCATCTCGAAATCGAAGACCTGCTTGTCGATCCACAGAGTATCACCCATCACGTTCGAAATCGCGTTGTCCGAGCATGCATGCCAGAAGAAACGAACAGGAACATACATGCAGTCGAAGTTGCGATCGTTCGTGACGTAGAAGGTCAGGTCGACCAGTGACATCTGGTAGCCCTGCGGACCCGGATAGATCAAACAGCTTGCATCCGGATGATTCGGACCGTTGTTGACATCCGCAATGCCGATCACTTCAAGCATACCGCTCGGGCACGGGCCGCTGCAGTTGCCGTCCCAGCCGTAACGATATGTGAAGAACTCCCAGCAGCCATTCAGGTCTGGACCCAGAGCAGCGCTGATGAAGGTCAGAGCCGAAGCATCATAGGCTACGAGGAAGTCGAAGCCGCCGAAGTAATCTGAACCCTTATTTAGGAAGATCGACACTACCGAGTAGTGACCCTGGAACTGGCTCTCGACTTTCTCTAATTGAACTTCAAACCAGTCACACGTACATGTTTCGACAGAGAACTCGCAAACGTCTGACCCGCCCCCAGCGTCTTCCACTGTAACGGTGATGAGATAAACACCGGGCACTTCAGCAGCGTCGGTCACCCATTGAAGCTGTCCAGTGCCGGTGATCGTCGGAGCATTGATCGGAGCAGGGGAAATCGCGACAGACCAGGTCAGCAGATCACATGTGTCGGCATCGATTGCGTTGAAGTCGTATTTGTAAGTCTGGCCTCGATTGGCGACAGGCGGCATACCGCTGCAGTTGGTGATCTCCGGCGGCGTGTTGGTAAAGACGACTGTGAATTCATAGAAGTCGGGCAAGGGACACATACATGCGTTTGTCACTTCTATGGTCACCGGGTAGCTGCCGGGGCTTTGCGCTGGCATCGTGAAGATACTGTCAGTGAATGAGCCAAGACCGGAAATCACCTTCCAAGTCAACGGCAGCAAGGGAAGTGAGCCCACATAGCCAGGAGCGGCCCCGAACGCGAAGCTGGCGTCCGAGCAATAACTTTGAACTATCTGATCACCAACCGGGGTCACGTTGATCGTCGGCGGAACACACATCTCCTCAATAACCGGAATGCAAATAGGGTGATTCGCGTCGCTGCCGTGCTTGTCGAGGAACCGCGGACGAGCAGGATCAGTTTCCGGGCCGCAGGTCATACCTGAAAACTTCCAGGTAACTGAACCAACGCGTCCAGAATCGATACAGAAATAGCCCTCTTGTTCGGCAAAAGCCAGTGTCAGATCGAAATAGTGTTGTTCGGTAGGGAGGATCGGCATGCCACCAACCATCGCAGCTCCACCCAATGTGAAGTTACCGGCTGTCTGACCGGGCACGCCCGGGTTCATGCCCGCATCCCCGACTGTCACTCCATAGCCGGCCATCCAGGCTTCGACGACAGGATCAACGACTATGCCACCGGGACTGTACTCCCACGATGCTCCCAGAGTCGAGATATTGAAAGGCGTCGACATACCAAGGATCTTGCTCGGAGTTGGGCACTGTCTCAGGATGTAGAATTGCATCGTCACTGTCGTGCCCATGCAAATGGAATCCGTGTCGATGCGGATGTAGTCCGCTGCATTGGCAGAGCCGTATACCATGAGCAGAATCGAGATAATCCAAATGCAACGTTTCATGAAGTACTCCTATTCTCCAAAGCCGCATAGCGAACTGATTGTGGCTGATACTTCTTCATTGCTCTCGCAGAAAGAGCTACGCCGCTGGCGCAACAGAACACTCGCTAAGCTGCAAGAGACCACCACGATACCCATTCCGATCATGTCCCAATCGGCGAGGACTGCCCATACATATGGGCGATGTCAGATCATATAACTTACGAAAATAAGTTAGCGGGGAGGTCCATCGTTGTCAAGCAGAAATTGGATTAGGATATCCACTCATTATTTTCTTGCACAATGATTTAGAACTAAACTACATTACCAAAGCACCGAAACAGCATTTGCAGACACCCGATTCATTTCGGCGGCTGCACACATGGAATTTTGACAACGACATCTGAAACGATGGATGTGTGGTTGTCGCGCGAAAGGGCGCAATGTGACTTCAAAGCTACTGCTGTTCGGCGCTCTCTTCACATATGGGACTTGCGTCGCTGCGATAATCAGCGTTCCTGCCGATTCCGCTTCGATACAGGCGGGAATCTCGGGGGCAAGCGCAATGGACACTGTGCACGTGGCGCCAGGAGTCTACATCGAGAATGTCAGCTTCTTAGGCAAGGCGATTCTTGTACGGTCTACAGGCGGGCGCGACTCCACGTTTATCGAGCCGGCTGATACAAGCCTGGCTATAGTCTCGTTTAGTAGCGGAGAGGATACGAACAGCACAATCGACGGCTTCACGTTCCGTTACGCTCGGGGCGTTCCGGCGGCTTCGTGTTCCGGCACAAGCCCCAACATCCAGAATTGCGATTTCACAGAGTGCCGCGCTTCCACAGGCAGCGCTGTCATCAAGTGCGACTCGTCAGCAGCACGGATTATTAGCAACCGCATTTATGCGTGCCGTGGCGATAGCTCAGCTGAGTGGGCGTGCATACGACTCTCGGGCGCGAGCGTGAGCTCGCCCTGTGTGATCGAAAACAGCATCCATGACAACTTGGGAGGAATGGTCTACGGGATCGTCTGCGCCAATCTCGGTTCAGGGGCATTGATAATGCACAACCTGATCTGGGGGAATTATAGCGATGATCCTGCACTTGGATCGGGCATACGGACGGCGCAGTCCATCGGATCGAAGATTATCAACAACACTGTGGTCGCCAATACGCGGGGAATAGTCTCCATTGACCGAAAGAAGGTGGCCTTCGACTTCGACTCGACCGACATCAGGAACAATATCATCGCGTACAATTTCATGGAAGGTCTTGACGCAATCTCCTCCAAGCACGATTACAACAACATCTTCAACAACGGCGTGGAACCGTGGGAGCTCGCGCCCCGTGAGATCGCCGTCGATCCGCTTTTCGTCGACGCCGCGAATCATGATTACGGTTTGCAGCCCATTTCGCCTTGCATCAACTCGGGCGACCCGGATTCGGCATACCATGATCCCGACGGCTCTTGTGCTGACATGGGGGCGCTATACTTCGACTTATCCTTTATGTGCGGCGACGCGAACAACAGCGACGAAGTCGACATCGACGATATCATGTACCTGATCGAGTACATATTCAGTTCAGGATCATCGCCGATTCCGTACGAGTCCGGCAACGCCGATTGCCTGGAGATGATCGACATCGATGATGTTGTTTATCTCATAAACTACGTCTTTTCGGGCGGCCCCCCGCCGTGTGCTCCCTGCTCGCCGGGATGACGTCGCCAAACTCACCCGGCACACAGGCAAGGATTCGAATCAAGTCGCTTTTTGGCTTGGAATTGCAGGCACAGTTGACGTATAATCAAGACCATGTGGAGAGTTACGCTGCTCAGAGTGGCGCTGGTCATATCCCTTGTGCCAATTCCCGCGCTTGCTCTGTCTCTGCTTCTGCTCACCATCGATTCCGCGTTGGGCAAGACACCACTCGGTGACATAAGTACAGCTCTGTTGTGGGTGGTGGGAGTTGCCTACTTGCTCTCGATGGCTGCCACCATGTTTGCAGGTGTCGTGTGGGGATCGCGACTGCTTCTGCTTCCGCCGGTCACGTCGGTGATTGATCTCGGATTGTTCGCGGTCTTCCTTCCTCCGGGTGACAGCGCAGTGGGATGGCGCACGATCGACGCTGTCCTGCTCAGTCTACTCTGTTTACTCACCGTGGTTCAGATTATGTTGCTGAGGCGTCACCTGCGATCACTGTCGCAGGAAATCCCCGATGAAATCGATGGCGTTGGACATAGCTCTTTGTCCTATGATCGGTAACCTGTGCCGAGGATGATTATGCCTGATATCACACACCAGAACTTCAGAGTCACGACGATGTTGCTTGTGACGCTTGCGTGCCTCGTCTCCGGTTGCACCGGCGAATCAGTTAGGATCGACAAACCGCAGAGTGTGGACATGCAGTTCGAGCAAGACCCTCAGATGCTTGCTCCCCTGAATGTGCCCGTTGCCGCTGCGGACGATGACTGGTGGTTCTACGACAATCTCACCTTTGTGGGACGAGTTCACGGCATTGGCAACATCATTCTCGTCGCGGAGATCGGCAGATGCCTTGATCCGGGTTCCCGCGCCAGAGTCACAAAGACGTTTAGATGCAAGTTCTATGACGGTAAGAAGTGGGTTGAAATCACGAGCTACTCCGAGCCTGACGTGATCACGGAGATGAAGACGATTTCGATCAACCCGCAGATGGAATTATCCTGGAGAAAGCCGCAAGAATCGGGCACGCTGAAATGTCTTGCCCTGAGCGGCGGTTGGATTTCTGTCGATTTCATCGAGCTCAAGCCATACTACTCGTTCGGCGACGGTGTGAATCTCAAGAGAAGTTATGCTTCCGGGCTTGGCAGACTCAATATCCGCGACAGTGTGGTGCAGGGCCAGATGTTCTACGAGATGATCAACACCCGGGGCAACAATCGATGCAATGATGACATCCCCGGATTCAGGCCGGAGAACTACTCAAGGATATTTGCGCAGACTGCCGCAGGCAAGACGATCATCGCCTCGGTGGACATCGGCAATCCCGATGACCAGACTCACAACTGCTTCTTCACTATCTGCGATGTGGAAGTCTGCAAGATGGCACAGGGGTGCGCGCTTGTTTCAAGCGCAAACAAGATATTCGCACGCTCCGACCGGTTCGACGGCTACATTCCTCAGTTTGTCAGCATCTATTCCGGCGACAGCATCAACGTTCAGATCGATTTGTGGATTGAGAAGGACAAGGACGAATGGGACAAGCTTGGTGATGGATGGATGCGCTCCGGCGGATATGGCAACGCGGTCTTCTGGAACAGACGCGAAAAGGCGTGGGGATTAATCGACCGGTTTCAATCGGAGGAGTCCGATACGCTCAAGATCATGGGAGCAATCAGGAAGACCTCTGAGTCGCAGAGACCCAAGAATCCTTGATAGCCCGCAAGTACACCTAACCGGAAACACAGACTCGTGATCCAGTCCGAGATGCAGAGTCGGTCAGATAAGGCTGGAATCCTCATTGCTCGATTGTCAGTCACGCTCTACTGTGCTCTCGCTCTGCTAGCTTGGCAGAATGACAGCTCCCACCTTTGGGGAGTCTGGCATCTTGCGTTCGTACCCAGTCCCGTCTCCTGGTTGCTTACGGCCGTTAGCCTCTTCTTCGTGTGGACGCCTCTTGCAGGAACTCGGTGGCAGAAGCTGCTCACATCAATCGAGCATGCGACAGGGAGGATCAGATATGCCATCGGCATTCTGCTAGTGACGGCGGCAGCGACGGTCTTTGCTCTTGTGCCGTTCGACAATCTCCTACTTGGCGACTCATTTCGACTGGTCAACGCTGACGATCTCATGACCCTGAGTTCCCCAGCGGAGTATCTGACACTGCATACATATCAATTTCTTCGCACTATGCTGGGAAGCAACATGATCGCGTACCGCGTCATCGCTGTCCTGACAGGCTTGGCATTTGCGTGGGTAGCAATAATGTTTAGTCGCGTGATCTTTGAGCGACTGGCGGAACGTATTGTCTCTATCGTTGTGATACTCGGCCTGGCCAATGTCCAGTTCTTCCTGGGTTACATTGAAAACTATGCAATAATGACCGTATTACTCAGCCTCTTCCTTCTCACCGGTTGGTCTTCCGCGAATTCTCGCAAACGACTTTGGCTGCCGGCGATAGCGCTTCTTGCGGCATCGGCATTTCACTTGTCGGCGGCGTTTCTAATACCTGGGTTAGTCTTCCTCTTCTGGAAGTCGTACCCGCCTCGACGCAAGCTTGTTTGCAGGCTCATGGCAATTGGAGCTGTCGCCGCGTCAGCATCGGCGGCGATCCTATTTCACTCAACCTCCGGAGTGTCGGATATCTTCGCTCCACTGCAATCCGCCGAGGGGAACCCATACTCAATTCTGTCGCTTCAACACATCACTGATATAGGCAATCTGATCCTCCTGACGTCACCAGCCGCAGCAGTCCTACTCATCTCCGCTCTTGCTGCTCCGAAGTGGCGTGCGCTGTACCGCGACAGAGGAATACAGTTCTTGTTCTTCGGCCTTATCGGAAGCCTAACAATGCTCATTGCGGTGGATCCCAAACTTGGAGCAGCGCGCGACTGGGACCTTATGTCACTTTTCGGCATTCCTGCGACGTTCTTAGCTTTGGCTCTCTGGAGAGATGAAAGCAAAGCGCGGATCAGAACTCGCGTTATCGGAATGACAGCAGTAGCAGTGCTCTTTGCGCACACCGTCCCGTGGGTTATCTCGAACATCGACCGCAAGCTCACGATCGATAGCTTCAAGTCAGTGGTTCAGAAAGACGTGCACTATACGCCGGAGTATTTCGATGGCGATAGGCTGATGGCGTGGGGACTTATGCTCGGCGACGCATACGGTGATCAC
>JAGVNY010000100.1 GCA_020053015.1 Candidatus Zixiibacteriota bacterium
GAAGCGGGGAGTGTGACCCGGCGCCCTTTCAAGTGGTTGCGGGCAGGTCACAACCACGACTTCGTCGCGGTCAAGACCTGCCCGAACACTATACGCCTTCCAAAACCACACAACCCGAATCAGGACTTTTTCAACAGTCCCAAAAGCCGGAATCCAGTCTTTCTTTTCCATTCAGTACTTGAAGGACAGCCTCTGGACATTGCCGAGCACGAAGTATCGTCAACCGATGAGCAGTGTCGCACACTTGAGATATTTGCTCTCCGGAAATGACAACAGCACCGGATGATCGGGGGCCTGACCGGAAAGGTTTAGCAGCTTGGCCGCTCTCCCCGCCTCGACGCTCGCCTCCCAAAGCACTTTGAGAAACAGATCATCAGATACCGGCCTCGAGCAAGAACAGGACACCAGGATGCCGCCGGGATCGATCAGCTGCATCGCGAGACGATTGATGTCTTTGTAGCCTCGGCACGCCTGAATCAGCGCTGTCTTGCTTTTGCAGAACGCCGGTGGATCAAGAACCACGAGGTCGAATCGCTCGCCGTCAGAGACCATAGTCCTCAGAACTTCAAAGGCATCCGCCTCGATAATCGTAATGTCGCGATCGGCGAAACCGTTCGATTGAAGATTTTGCTCGAGCGCCGCAACTGCAGCATCCGATATTTCCACCGCCGTAAGCGACAAGCAGCCGCCCTCGAGCGCTGCGAGCCCGAAACCCCCGGTGTAGGCAAAGCAATCAAGCGCTCGCTTGCCAGAGGCAAGGCTGCGAACAGCCTGATGGTTGAACTTCTGATCGAGATAAAGACCCGATTTCTGACCCTTTCGCACGTCAACGACAAACTTGCGTCCAAACTCTGAAGCTTCCAGGAAATCCGGAACCGTCTCGCCGCAGAGTTCTCCGTGTGAAGCTGACAACCCTTCTCTTTCCCGCATTGCAGCATCTGAGCCGTCGTAGACGCCACGAAGACTGGCAGCTTCCATGAGCATTCTCGCCATGTCCTCTCGGAAGCTCTCCCAACCGGCGGAGTGAAAGTGAACGACCGCATAATCGGCGTAGGAATCGGCGACCAATCCAGGAAGCCCGTCTGATTCGCCATACAGAAGCCGCCATGCATTGCTCAGATCATGCTCGGGTAATGTCCTGCGGAGCTTGATCGCTTCAAGTATCCGGTGCTGAATTAGAGCCTCGTCGACGGGAGCGCTATCAAAGGTCAACATGCGTACTGTGATTTGCGAATTCGAATTGAAGAAGCCACTGCCCATGAACTTGCCGTGGCCATCAAGCACGTTGACTACCGCACCCGCCGTTAATCCGGGAGTTGCTTTGTCAATCGCACCGGAGAAGAGCCACGGGTGCCGTCCAGCAATGGACTTCAGAGCTTTGTCACGCACGATTACTTCACCGGCGGGCTGCAAGACCAGGGACATATTGTCGTACTCCAATCGCTATGAACAACCGCACTCAACCAAGCGGCCACCGTTGATGAAACAACAACAATTCTGGCTCTATTCCACAGGCAGGCTGTGTCCTTGACAAAGATGTAAGATAGGAGTATAGTCCGGCAT
This sequence comes from Candidatus Zixiibacteriota bacterium, assembly GCA_020053015.1. Taxonomy (GTDB): domain Bacteria; phylum Zixibacteria; class MSB-5A5; order JAABVY01; family JAHJOQ01; genus JAGVNY01. Next base: position 1,564 of record JAGVNY010000100.1, read on the forward strand.
ATTCTGAGCAGGAAAGGACGGACAATGCACAATCTACTTTCGATGGACCCTTCCTCGGCGAAGGATCGGCTGCGCGATCTGGTCAATGATCGAGCCGTAATTCGGGGAGACTTCATACTGGCGTCCGGCGCAAGATCCAACTACTACATCGATGGCAAGTTCATCTCTCTCACATCCGAAGGGCTGGCCTGCTTTGCGCGTGTGGTTCTCGACATGATGAGCGGAATCGAAGCCGATCTGATCGGTGGAATGACGCTCGGCGCTGATCCGATTATCGGCGCTGTCGTGGCGATGTCGCACCTTGTGGGACGTCCCGTCGATGGCATCATCGTGCGCAAAGAAGCCAAAGATCACGGTCGCGGAAAGCAGATCGAGGGGCCCATACGCGAAGGCGCGCGGGTTGTGATAATCGAGGACGTGGTCACGACGGGCGGCTCGTCGCTCAAGGCAATCGAGGCGGTGGAGAAAGCCGGCGGAGAGATCGCGTGCGTCATATGCCTCGTAGACAGGCTGGCCGGAGGAAAGGAGTCATTCAAATCGAAAGGATACAGGTTTGAACCGATCTTCACAATTAATGACCTTGACATTCCCAGATAGTCGCGATGAAGCACACCGTCAAGATATACACTGACTCCGACGCCGATATAGCAGTCGTTAAGCGTAAGTCGGTAACCGTGATCGGCTACGGCAATCAGGGTCGTGCATTCGCACTGAACATGCGCGACTCCGGCGTCGGCGTTTCTGTGTGTCTGCAGGAGAGGAGCAAGTCTGCTTCGATTGCGATCGAAGACGATTTCCCTGTTGTTCGCCCCGAAGACGCCCGTCACGCAGACGTGATCATGATGATGCTCCCGGACCATTTGCATGGCAGGTTTTTCAGTCGTTATCTGGTAGGCAAGTTGAGAGCCGGCCAGGCGCTCATCTTCGCGCACGGATACTCTGTTCACTTTGCGCAAGTTTCGCCACCGGCCAACGTTTTGTGCGCTCTCGTCGCTCCACACGGTCCCGGAACAGATCTCAGGAGTGTGTTCCTAAGAGGATCCGGGATATCATGTTTTGTCGGTTCAGCCCCGGCAGGAGATGCCGATACGATTGAGCTCGCGCTGTCGATCGCAAAGGCAATCGGGTGTACCCGAATCGGGGCATTCGAGAGCACGTTCGAGCACGAAACTCTCGGCGACCTGTTCGGTGAGCAAGCTCTCCTTTGCGGGGGCCTCGCGGCCCTGACGAGGGCCGTTTTCGACATTTTGGTGGGGAATGGTATACCTCCCGAAAACGCCTACCTGGAAACAGCTCACCAGCTGCGATTGCTCGCGAAGCTGGTGTCGGAAGACGGTATATCTGGGATGATGCAGCGGATATCCAAGACCGCACAATTCGGCTCTGCATCCGCGTCAGATAAGATTCTCAACAAGAAGCTGCTCTGGGATCTTCAGAGAATCTTTCTGAATATCTCCTCGGGTGAATTCGCAGAACAGTGGCAGAAGGAACACGATCTGAAGAGCCCCGTCACGCATGCCTTTCTTGAGCAACTTGAGAATTCGGAGATAGAACGAATCGGTCAGCGGATCAGAGCCGTCATTCAGCGCAAGTAATGCCAAGTCGCGATTATATGCGTGGCAGATGTCCGCTGGATTCCGACTTCCGGGACTGTCGAAGAACGTTGGACGGAGGCTCTGTCTCTCACTCGTCGACTTGATGTTCGGGCAGGTCACACGCCCCTCTGACTCTTTCGACACTCCCGATGAAAGGAATCCATCTTAACACGGGAACTCATCAGTGGGTTCGCGCCGTCAAAACGCGTACAGGATCGAAAAGTGAAATCTCCCGCCTGCTGGGTAACTGTCCCTTACGAGCCTGTGGCCATAATCGACTCGCACAGGACCGACCGGCGAAATGTACTGCAGGCCGACTCCGCCCGATGCAAGCAGGTTATCGAACTTGATGTATTCAAAATCCTCGTAGTTGTTGCCGATGTCTACAAAGGCCGACCCCCAGAACTTCCAGAATAGAGGACGTCTGATTTCCTGATTGGTCTGAAGAACAACTCTGCCGCCTTCGGGATCGCCTTTTTCGTTCAGAGGTCCGACAGAATTGCTCGGATAACCCCGCAGACTCTTCCCTCCACCGAAATAGAATCGATCGGTAGTCGGTACGTAAGGATCGCTTTCTATGCCCGCCGCCCAGCCGAACCTGTAATTCCATGCGTAAACGTTCGAACCGTAGAAGTTCTGGTATCTCGATACGCTTGCAGTCAGTTTAATGAAGCTCTCATCGCCCCCGAGAAAGCCGCCAACATACTCTGAATCGAATCTGAAGTAGCTCCCGCTAATGGGCAAGAGGAGATTGTTTCTGGTATCGCGCTCAAGTCCGAAGATCAGCTTTCGCCTGACGCTGATCCCTTCCTCGTTTTGCAGAGAGTCCTTGAGCTCCGCAGGTATGCCGGTGATATTCACTTTCTGCCAGACAGCACCCGCCCACGACCGAGTCGATCGCGAAAATTCCTTGCCTGTCGTAAGATCAAGGTCCATCTGGGATATCCGATATCGCTGAGTACCCGAGCGTATACCCGGCTGCGCTCCGAACCTTACGGTCAACGGCATACGTGTTTTGAGCAACCATGGCTCTGTATATTCAAAGTCGAATCTCTCCTTGAGAATTCTCCATTCCGATGCAAACACGAGAAAACTCGAGAATATCTCGAATTTGACTTGTCTGCCCTTGCCGGAGATGTTCCTGTTTCCGAACTCGAGGCCGAGATCCCAGACGAGGTCTTGTTCCTTGTCCTGCCCGGCTCCCGTCTTGATCCGCGCAAACTTCGGCGTTCGCTCTCTTACTCGCAATTTGAAATCGGGGCGGACATTGACATTGCCATCCAGACTGTCACCGGTTGCGTTGATTGCACTCAAATCCACATAACTCGCAAGACCGGTCGAATAGACGCGCTGCCTGCTGTCCACGATCCTTTGCCTGCTGTAGATATCATCAGGTTTGAATGTCAGCTCGCGTACGAAAGTGTGACTCTTGGTGAACTCGAGACTGTCCACACGGATTTCCCCGAACAAAGTGAGCGGCCCTCGATCAATGGAGAATACCACGTCCACGCTGTCGCTTTCCCCTACCGACTGCGCGGAGTCTTTGATCACGGCGTAAGGATACCCGTCATTAGCATATACGGTCTTGATCTCTGCCGCAATGTGCGAAACCAGAAAGGAGTTGTATGGCTGTCCTGTTTTGGCTCTACCCATCAGATTCCACACGTCGTCAGCAAACACGCCAAGGTCGCTTGGCGAATACGAACCGCGTATGAACAGCCGCCGTCCTTCTTCGATCGTTATCCTTATGATTGCGGAGCTGTCGTCGGCTACGTCGAACTCCTCCTCAATCTTCGCATCAGCAAATCCGTTGGAACGATACAGGTAGCTGATTGCAGCCAAGTCGATGCTGCGCGAGTCCTTCTTGAGTCTGTGTCTTTGACGCAAACGAATCGATTGCCAGAATCCGTTCTGTTTGGATCGAATCGTACGCTTGATTCGCCCGTCGCTGAAGAAGGAGTTCCCCTCAACGACGATCTGGCTGATCACCGGTCGTTTGCTCAGCCACTTCCTCTGCGCGTCTCGATCAGCCGCTGCTCCGACCGCACAGCAGAGCAAACATATCAATGTCGTGGCAGCAACAGCCCGGAGTAGAGTCATTTCAAGTCCCAGTTCAGATTGAGATTAAGATGGTAAAGGTTATCGCGATCGCGATTGCCGGAGAAGAAGACCCTGTTCGATAGGCGGTACTCGAAACCCAGCTCCTGTGATCCGCCGAGAGTAAGCCTGCTCGATCCATAGATATAGAGCCGAGGCGTAGTATAGAATCCGATGGTCAGCTCAGTCTCAAGAGGGTTGAAATTCTTGCCGACCGTTGGTGCGCTGATCTCGAATGTTTCGACTCCGAGCCGTCGGGATACATATCGCGAAACCTGGCCGGCAGCTACTCCGGTAGCTCCAACGGTGAGTCGGTCACCGAGTGATGACGGTCCGCCGTTCAGGGTATCCGAGGGCTCACTGCCGACGAACCCGCTGCCGATGGGGTTCATCAACACCCAGACTTCGTCGATCGAGAGGTCCGAGCCAGCGCAGACATCGATATTCGGATCCCGCAGTGTCCTCGTCAACTGCATGCACACATCTCGTACGCCGCTCGAGTCTCTCACGGTTGTCGTCATGCTGATGTCAAGATTGGGATTGAATTCGGTAATATCGTCGAATTCTATCGTCCCTCCCGGAAGCACCGCAAAAGTGCGGTTGAAGCTGGTGAGATAGAACTTGCCTCTGATCGTCTGCAGGCTGCCGAGGAAGTTCTCGAGCTTTCCTTCTTTGAGCAGAATCAAATCGCCCTGCAATTCGACGTCGGCATCCTCGTTCTTGATCCACATGTTCTGCGGCGCGCTGATATGGATGTTGTAGTCGAAACTCTCTGCTGTGTCTGCCGCAGCGATTGCCTCCAGTTGGACATCTTCGTAGAACGGTTCTTCATAGAGGAAATGGACAAGGTCAATATCGCCGGAGACGACCGGCGGATGCTCCCCTTGCACTTCAAGATCCAGGTTTCCAATCAGCATCTCGATCTCTCCGAGATCGTACTTCACCGGCAGATTGGATCCGGTGGCGGAAAGATCATAAACGGGACTCGACAGTCGCTGAAGGTCTACAGCGCCCTTGACGGAGAATGAGCCCGTAGTCTTCCCTCTCGAAAGGGTTCCGGCGAGCGTGTCAACTGAAAGTTCTTTGCCATCAAAGCGTCCGCGAAACGATATGTCGCGCAGGAGATCCTCAATGTAGAACAGCTTGCATTGCCCATCATCGATTGTCATCGTCCCCTCAAGATTCGGTGATCCCGTCAAGCCGCTCGACACAACTTCGATGCCGAATCGTCCGGTGAACCACTCGACATCTTCAAACGCAAGATCGAGCAAACCAAAGTCTGTGCCTGAGGCATTGACCCTGATCTCAAACGGTTTGCCGACCAGGGTTCTCGACTCCCTCGATTCAAGAGCAAGGTCCACAGGATAGTAACCGACCACTTTGGCCGTGTTCGACAATCCGGTCAGTGAAGCATTCTCAATCGTCAGCAAACTGTCGTCAAAGCTCACACTTCCGTCCAGCTTGCCGAAGGTCTCCCCGCCATACATCAGATTCGGGACGCCGAAATCGAAACTGAACGCAGGATTGAGCAATGTTCCACCGAGCTGCCCCTGCATGGAGAGCTGCCCACTGACATCATAGTCGTCCTCCAGACGCTGCAGCCAAGATTCGACGTTCAGCGAATCACCCTTAAGATCGAAGTCGATAGCGCCGTCATACGAGTAGACTCCCCGCGCCGTCAGATGATCAAGTCCGCTGGTCAATTCGAGACTGTGGATCGTGACTCCGCTATCTACGAAGCTGAGCACTCCGTCATCGTCCAGGGAGATCGTCTGCGAGTCGAGAGTCATCCGCCCGGCATTCAGAATCAGCAGCATCGAATCGGGAGTGGAGATGAGCTTTCCGGAGCCAGTGACAACGGTCGATGCGGTCGCGATCCTGGCGCTGTCAATCCAGGTCGAGTCGCCGGCTACGAAGAGCGAGGCGGAAAGGCTGTCACCCGCGATGTCGGAGTACTCGAACGATCCCGATGCAAGTCGAACGAAGCCCTCCGGTTCCGAAAACACTCTGTGAATGTCAAGATCGGCTGTGAGATCCGTTGAAGTTAAGTCATAGATTCTCACGGAGTCCGACTGGAATGCTCCGACGAGATCAGGATCCTCCGTGGGCCCGGCAAGCGTGAACTCGGCGTTGCCGCGACCAGCGATATCCTCAAGAAAGATCTGCCCCTTAAATTCGTCTATCACCGGAAGATCAGCGATTCCGTCAAGATCCACGATTCCTTCATATTCCAGCTTGCCTCCTACTGATGCGGACGTTGATCTGTATCGGAGAGAAAAAGGATAGGAGAATAGAATGGAATCGACAGTCACGAGACACCGTCCCGTTATCGAGTCGAAGGAATAGGCGTCGAACTTCCCTCGTCCGAGCCTCACTTCAAGATCAAGCAGAAGACTCGCCTGCCTGAAACTCTGCCCTCGAAGGCGCATCTGGCCGGACAATTCAGACTCAAACGTCTCGTTCACCGCGTCGTTCAAATTGAAATCGCTTATCGATCCGCTGTACTCGTAACTCTCGGGCTTTGTTGTGAAGTCAAGTCTGCCGGTTCCGTCAAGCAGTCCGCCGAACATCTCCCCCTTCAGGGAACGAAATGACACGACTCCCGACGAGTATCCGAAACCAACGGCAAGATCACCGATTCGCCAATCAAGGAACCGACCCGACAACAGCAGATCGCCCACGATCGAATCTATCGTACCGCCCACCACACCGGACACCGCGACATCGCCAGTCAGCTCAGGGCCCGCGAGCTTCGACAGCTCGGTCAGATTAATGTGCGACGAGTCGACAGAAACCATGAATCGCTGCTTCCCGGCAACCTTGACCTCGGCATCGAAGCTCAGAGAGGATGAATCGACCGACACCGCCATGTCGGCAAGTGACAGCATCGAGTCAACATAGGCTGCATCGCCCGAGATGCTAACGGTCGTAACCCCTATATCCTGCGCAGAGAACCTGCACGTATCAATATCAAGCTGAAAGCGACCACCGCTCTTTGCTACACTGCAGAATAGACTCAGCTTGTCCAGCAAGTCGGTAGTCGAATCGTGTTCGATCGACAACGAAGCGTTGGTCAGAATCAGACTCTTCACTGCGAAGTCAAGCGACTTCCCATTGCCTCCTTCTCCGTTCCCGCCAAACTTGGGCAATGATATCGAACCGTCGCTCAGTCTGGTAAGGTGCACTCTGAGACTGTCAGCGAATAAGCTCTGGAGAATCCAGCGCCTGTGCCAAAGGTCGGACAGGTCGTAATCCACTTCGAGGTATCCGATGGAGGCAAGAGGTCGCCGGGATTCCTCCGGACCGTATGAGACCTCAATATTGGAGATATTGAACCCCGAGAAGATAGATCCGCCGATCTCGCCCAGAGTGATCTTCAGGTCGTACTTGTGCTCAAGAGCGTATTTGAGAAGCTCGTTGACCTTTCGCTCAAGTACGTTGGTCTTAGCAACGATGATGACCGTGGCAACTATCGCCGCAAGGAAGACCACCAGCGCTGACAGCGGGATTTTATACCTTTTTCGCATCAGCCCCGACTTTTGAGCAGACGTTGCGAACGAGAATTCGCGCAGATCCGAGTCGCTGCTTGGGCACACTGCCCTCCAACACTCGCAGCATGCCGACAAGAACTTTGGGGGAACCCCCGGAATTGAGCGCACCGCGCATGTGCGAGTGAAGCTGCGTCATGTCTCCGGTTACGATGAGAGCCGAACAAGTGCACAATTCCCTGAGCAGCGGCGGCAACCCATCGCGCGACAGCACTTTGCCATACCCTTCCCAGACCATCCATTGGTCCAGATCGGGTGATATTTCACTTATCCGACTCCGAAGCGGCCCGTAGGTGGTTCCATATATCTTCTGGCAGAGCCGCTCACCTCTCTTCCTCCATTCGCTCAGCGATCTTCCGTCGCTCACTCCAGCCGAAGAGGGAACAAAGCGCGGGTATGCTGTCTTGAGTAGCTTCAGCCCTTCGATGCACCTCGGATATCCGAGAAAGAGATAGCTCTGCAAGATCGACTCATAAACCATCTTGGCCGGGACTCTGGTTCGACGCGCGGTCCTAAGCAATGATAATACCTTTTTCAAGTCGCCTGAAGCCAGTGCAGCCGAAATACGAATCAGAACTGACCAAGAAGCGTTAAGCCGATATCCACCGGACTTTCCCAAGTCACCGCACCTCTCTGCCTGACATGCCGTGCATAAGCATCAGAAACCAAGTAATCTGTGCCCGATTTTGCTGTCAAGGATCAATAACACGGAACTCCCTCTCATCTCGCAGTTATGACCCCCATTCAGTTCAGAACCGCAACCTGCGTGCCGAGTCGACGTAACTCGTGTAACGAGTGGTAGAGCTGTCCACTGGGTCTGCATCCGGAGATCGCTGTTGTTCACTCTGATTCTAACCAGAGTCATCACAGTCCGCAAGATACAAGGGCAGAACCCAAGCAGTCCCCATTCACGGGGATTGCGACGTGGTTCTGCCACGTCAACTCGGGATCGGCAGAACCGCTTCGTCCCCGTCATCGGCGACTTCGGGTTCTTCCCTACGGGCGATACCTACGCGACCATTGATGGAATCAACCGCTGTAAAGAAGCGTTAGGGACAGGACACTAACAAGTGGCTTCATGGCTTATCAGACGGCATGCGGTCCAGCCGGCGTTGCAATCTGTTGAGAATGTCGAGTTGTTTCTGGAGCTCTCTTCGTACCTGCAAGATTTCCTCTTCGATCTCGCGTTTGTCGTAGTCATCGGGCGGGATTTCCGTCTCCAGTCGGGCGGCAATCGTATCGCTCTGAGCATTCGATGATCCCGAACCGTCCGCAGAGCCCATCTCTCGAGCCGACACAAGTTGCACTGTGAAGGTGAGATTTCTGTTCCCACGCACTACGACCAGGTTCACCACGTCTCCCTCCCTGCTTTCTGCGATCAACTTGCGAAGCTGGTCGGAGCCGTAGATACGACGCCCAAGGTATGTTGTGAGGATATCACCGGTTCGCACACCAGCCTTCCACGCCGGTGAATTGGCTAGCACTTCAGCGACCATTACCCCGTGCTTCACTTTGAATGTCTGCTCCATCCATTCCGGATCCATGTCCTGAGGAAGGATTCCGAGATAGCCTTTGCCTGAGCGCTCGCCTGTGATGATCCGATCAGCTGCCTTACGCAACTCCCGACTCGACAGGGCAAGAATCACGCCGGCGCTCGGGATTTCAGTCTCTGCGCCCGAGAATGTCCAGACTTTGGTTCCACTCGACGAAGTGCGCGTGAGCCTCAGTGGACTGAGGAGTACAGGTTCGGTGAGTTTGGCTGTGACTACTCCGACCAATGATCCACTGACGTCAACCACCGGGCCACCCGAGTAACCCGGCGCAAGATTAGCGGACACCTGTAAGGTTCCGTCCGGGCGCAGTCCTACTGCGGTTCCCAGAGCCGCGGCATTGGCGATGCCGAATGAATTCCCCAGAACAAACAATAGCGATCCCGTGAGAATCACGCTGCTCGTTTTCAGCGGAATCGGAGGGAATTGTCCCGGAGAAATGGCCAGGACCGAGATGTCGGCCTCTCCGTCGGCCCCAATGAGTCGCGCCTTCAGTCGCCTGCCGTCGTTAGCGATTACATCGTAACGGCTCCCACCCTGAACAACATGAGAGGTCGTTATCACATGTCCGTTGTTGTCGTAGACGAATCCGGTTCCGATCTGCGTATCAACAGATTCGGAGGCGAAGGGGGCGCTGCTCTCCGAGCGAGGGGACTGGCGATAAGCGTAGATGGTTACAACAGATGATCTCACGCGCCCGAGAAGGGAGGTGATCTCAGCATTCAATTCCTGCAGAGTCGCCGACTCAGCGGTCGGCGAGAGAAGAACGAACGAGAACAGAAGTGCAATGTAAGTATATGGACGTTTGTATGCAGAGGCAGACATTCATCTCCACCGCCTTATCAGAAGGCAGCATCCCTGACAAGTCCCCGCGTCGGCGAGACAGCGGGCAGGACATAATGTCTGGAACTGCCGGCCGGCAGTGAACCCGAGGCTTCTCTCAGTACCGGCATGTAGCCGAACGCCCCGAAGTCTTTCTTCTTTTGCCAGCCGAGGATGTGGAATATGCGACCGTCGCTCGAAGAAGCCGCGGCAGCCAGCGAATCGAGCAACGAATGCTCAAAGCGCAATGCTCTGACATTCTGCTGATACTCGCTGAAGACCACCGGCTTGCTGTTGACCGAACTTACCGCACCGGGCGTGATCGTAGTGTAGCCGGCGCCCAATCGCGGATCGACGTCGCTGGCGACGGGGAAGAGAGTGAGCGCAAAAATCACAAGCGAGATGGCGGCCACGGCAGGAGCGGTATACCGTCCCCAGTATGCCACGGCTGAAGGCGCTGCTTTCGGAAGAAGTGCTGCAACCGGAGTCTCAACCCGCGGAGCATTGTGGATCCTCTCGAAGAGCCTCATGTTGAAGTCATCGGACAACTCGTGCTGCGGGAGATGCCTCACGGTCTGACTGATCTGGCCAACAACTGCGCTCTTCTTCTGACAATCCGGGCAAGCCTCAAGATGCTGTAGCAATCTCTCCTTTGTACTGTGCGAAAGCTCATCCCTATGATATGCCGAGAGTGAAGACAGAGCCTTTCGACAGTTCATATAACTCCTCCATATTGGGCTTAAGCATGCTGCGAAGCATGTCACGAGCGCGGTTCACCCGGGACTTCACAGTACCGAGAGGAACCGAAAGAATCTGGGCAATCTCTTCATAAGAGAGTTGATCTATGTCGCGAAGGATGAAAGCCTGGCGGTACTTCTGCGGCAGTTTCGCCACGGCCTTATCCAGAACCGCCATAAACTTGGGACTATTATCGACCTTCTCTTCAGGCGCCTTCAGCTTGTTTGAGTAGTCGAGGATATCGAGGAATTGGACTCTCTTGCGCCTGCGCAGCTCGTTGCGAGCGAGGTTCAGCGCAATTGTGTAAATCCATGTGGAGACTGCAAACCTGAAATCAAACGAGTTGCGATGCTGATGAACACGGAGAAAAGTCTCCTGAAGTATGTCCTCCGCCGTCTCCTGAGAGTCGAGCATCCGAACCAGCACGTTGTGAAGGCGGTTCTTGTACCGATTCACAAGGGCGTTGAACGAGACCATATCGCCCTTTTGTATCTGCTCCATCAACTGATAATCGGGAAGCTTATCGCGCTGTAACAAGCTGTTGCCTTTCGTTTGCCGTTCCATCTTGTATACACAACCTCCTCAAGAGGGTTCCGAGAAATCAGGCCGATATTACGGAAAAGCAAACCAAGTGCCGAGCAGGCCATCTGCCTATAGCAGAAAGACCTGTGCTATACAGCAGGCCACCATAACAGCAAGTGGTGCAAGGAGATGCAAATACATGCGCGGCAGAGTGGTCTTGAAGTAGTCGGCCGTCAACACGAAGCAGAGATGCAACGGTGACAGCAGCACCCCCATATAACCCGCACAATAAGCGATCGCGAGCACCCCGTGATCAACCCCCGCCACTGGCTTGAGGAAAGACATCAGCGCCGGATACGACAGCGAAACGAAGGCGGGCGTGGCGCCCGATATCAGGCCGATCACGAATGGGACGAACATGATAGCCCAGATTGGATCGATTCCGGCGGCAGCTATCTCGGCGGCCAAGATGTCTGCTGCTCTGCTATCGACGAATATCTGCTTGAAGATCATTACCGTAAACACGAATGAAACATAGTCAAACGTCAACGCGCGTTTCGCGCCGGCCATCATGATCTTCGCCGAAAACCGCATCAATAGCACGAAGCCGAGTATCGACAGGGGAACTGCCAGGTAGAGCTCCACCCCGAAACCGAGCGCGAGCACGACGGAGAGAAGCACCGGCCACATCGCCACGATCACCGACTTCAGACTCGCAGCCACTCCATTGCCGTTTCCAGCACCACCAGTCTTTCTCAGCGGAAGAAGCAAGAACAGGGTGCCGCCTACTACCATTCCCAAAGACATCGGCCAGAGTGTCCGCACGATCTCACCCGCGCTGATTCCGAGCAGCGATGAGGTCAGGACTATCCCCGGATAGAGAGGCCATATGTACTCGAGCACATGGCGGAACCAGTAGTTGATAGATGCAAGATGAGTCGGCAGTGCGCTCGTGCGGCTGCCCGCTTCATGAACCAAAGGAGCGGACAGAAGCGCTCCCCCGGGCATCGGCAGCAGCCCTATCATCGCAGGTAAAATCGCCATGGATGCCCGCTTGGAACGCAATAACGTCTCAACCGATCCGGTCAACTGAGAGGCCAGACCCGACTCCTTGAGAAGCGATCCGAGGAAAGAGACCGAAACAAGAACGACGAGAAGCTCCCATGTTTCAGGATCGGCCAGAGCCTTCCACACGGAACCTGCGAGCGGCAGCGGAGCCATGCCGAATAGCAGGCCTGCAATAATCGCACCGATTCCGATGGCAAGTCCTATCCCGATCCTGAGCCTGGTTAGAATTAGGATAGACGCGAAGAGAAGTGCAAGTTTGAGAGTGGCCATCCAAATCTCTTGCCCAAAAAAGGATTAAGATATATCATTGTTCCTGCTCCGAGCAAGGCCAAACTCGGCTTGCTGCCTTGCGCGGGCGGGATTGTGAAAGAACCCTTTGGAATGTCATCCTGTGGAGGGCATCCTCGGCGAAGGATCTTAGGTTGATTAAGAGCAAGAGAAGCCAGACTCTTCGCTACGCTCAGAGTGACACCGCGCGGACTGCTTCGACATTTTCGTTGCGGTGATCTGGTGAGATGGACGAGCAGGGAATGTATAGATCCGGATATTGTTGACGATGGAATTTGTTGACGTAATCAGAGAACGCCGGTCAACGCGTGCGTACAGAGAGACACCGGTTGAGCGAGAGACACTCTTGAGGGTACTCGATGCCGGGAGGCTTGCTCCATCCGCGCGTAACGAACAGGGATGGAAGTTCGTGGCCGTGCAAAATCGAGATAAGATCGAGAAGTTGTATCATGCCTGCAATGAAGAGGGATTCGTCAAGGAAGCGCCTGTTATCATCGCTGCGTGCGGCACAAACCCGGATTACATCATGAGATGCGGTCAACCAGCATACACAATCGACGTCTCCATTGCCCTAACCCACATCATGTTACGAGCAGCCGATCTCGGCCTCGGATCATGTTGGCTCGGAGCATTCAACGAAAAGAAGGTAAAGGAAGTTCTCGACATTCCTGACAAGGTTCGTGTGGTTGCACTTCTGACCCTCGGCTATTCCAAATTCCAACCTCAACAGAAATCACGCAAGCAATTTGATGAAGTTGTCTGCTTTGACCGCTGGAAGTAGTGATTTTGTGCGTTCGGCAGCGTGATGCCCAATAATTGTGCGGGAAATGTAACAGCCATCGCTCCGTCAAAATGCGGTGCATGACTCCTCCCTTTGAATCCTCTGGTGTAGAGTTAGTTACAAACCCCCAAGACCATCAAACGTAATGGGCCGCTCACTGATACCATTGGCAAAGAAGTTGCTACTTAATGGCTTAGGCTATGATGGCTTTGGCCAAGTTTTAATTGACTGTCTTTGCTATCGCCGGTAGTATTTTCTTGGTGTAGAATAAAGACAGGAGGCCTGAATGCCGTCACTGACGAAGTCTTTTGCAGTAGCAGCAGTTGTGATGATGAGTATTACAAGTTCGGCTGGCTTTGGACAGCATCGACCAGATGAGCGCAGGGCAGTCCCACCGGCGCATAACTCGCTGCCGCCACGGGTATTGGTCGACTGCCCGACCGCAGCCACGCTTCCAAGAGCGAGTTTCGATGTCCATGTGCGGGACTTTGCCGGAGGAGGCCTTCTGACAGCCATAAACGTCGGTTTACACCGACGTCTGACTCTTGGTGTCTCCTACGGCGGCACCGGAGTGCTTGGGGAGCAGAAGGCAGAATGGCAGGACCACCCGGAGTTCGAGGCCAAGTATCTGGTAGTTCCTGAGACGATGACCTTTCCCGCCGTCACTGTCGGCTTCGCTTCGCAGGGCTATGGTCCATATCTGGAGGTTTGGGATCGCTATACATACAAGTCCAAAGGTTTCTATGCGGTGGCATCCAAGGCCTTCCACACTTACGCATGGGCAACAGGCTTCCATGGCGGCCTGAATTATAGCCTTGAACACACCAAAGATAACGATCCGAGCCCTGACTTCTTCTTCGGTTTCGACATCAACGTCAACCGCGACGTGGCTCTCGTGACGGAATACGACCTCGGCCTCAATGACGACAGGAAGCGCGACGACAAGTCAGTGGACGAAGCCGACACTGAGACCATAGAGTTCGGCGGAAAAGGACGCGGGTATCTCAATATCGGCTTGCGTTGGATCTTCTACGAGAGACTGGAGTTGGGAATCGACCTGAAGAATGTTCTCAATAACAGACGCGATGTAAATCAACTATCACGGGAACTCAGGATAAACTATTACGAGTTCTTCTAATGCGGGGAGGTAACACCGTGAGAGTATATACACTTGTTTTCTGCGCTGTGACTGCCGCATGTCTCTGTTTTCTGGGTGGATGCTACACGGTGTTTCAGGGAAATAGCCTCGATGAGAAGCCAGCCATCACCGAAAGCGTTGCCGAAGACGATTCCTACAGCGGGGATCTCGCCTTCCGGAGTACGCACCACGAACGATGGAATTACTACCTCACTTATCCCTGGTGGCACGGTTCGGTCTGGCAGAGACATTATGCGGCGCCTGCCGGGGTGACCGACACTGACCACGAAGACGACTCTGAGGCGTTGCCCGATCCGCCGGTCTACGCTCCGCCACTGCCGGGCGGCTCTGCGATCGCTCCTGCCCCTGAGCAGCCACGGGCAGTGTCCACCGAAACAACTGAAACCCGCATGAAGGGCGAAAACTCGACGCAAGACTCCACACAAAGTGAGGCGGAAGCGCCTGCCAAGAAACCCGGGCGTCGCGGAGGCGAAGGAGATCCCAAATGAAAATGATGTGTGCTGCATTAGGAATCCTGCTGGCGATTCTCCTGCTCGGCAGCGCTGATCTCAGAGCGCAGGGAGACGAGGAGTCAGCGCCGGTAATCGACGAGAACTCCGCTGGAAACACGGTGGTGGTTGGCGCACGCGGACTCGCGATGGCTGGCTCGCAGATAGCGGCAGGCATGGATGGCACGGTTTTGGTGTACAACCCGGCGCTCCTTGCGCGAATTCGCAGGATCGAGCTGCTGGCAAGCATGTCGCACGAAGGGCTGTCAAACGACGAAAACAGAGCGGGAACAGGTTATATCACTAACTCCGCTCTTGACGGTACATCCAAGTCCTTCACCCGGCTTAACTCTCTGAATATCACTGTTCCGGTACCAACATACCGTGGCTCAGCGGTTGTTGCCTTCGGAGTTAACAGGAGCACATCATTCGACCAGGTGTTTCGTTACTCGCGGTCACTACAGGATGGATCAAAGCCCGAGACAGGCGCGGAATACGAGTCCGGAGGGCTTTACGTCTACAGCGCCGGTGGAGCCATGGACTTCTCACCGAGAGTGTCGGCAGGCGTATCTCTTAATCTCTATCACGGCAAGGACAACTACACCTGGGCTCGCGCATACATTGGCAGCGACGATCAACTCGGTTCGTACAGCGAGTACGTCAGCGCCAAGTATACCGGCGTATCCGCGAAAGTCGGTGTAGCGGCTGTCGTCAACGAATACGTATCTCTCGGAGCGGTAGTCGAATCTCCGATCAGCTACGATATTGACGGCGACTATGCGGGGCCGGGGCCGGACTACACATACGAGTACGAGCTGAAACATCCCTTCAGATTCGGCTTCGGAGCCGCAATGAACGTCTCACGACTCCAGCTTGCACTCGATCTGCGTTACGCTGACTGGCGGCAAATGGAGTACACGCAGTACGATCTTTACAGGATCGAGAACAGTCTGATGAACACCTATTATCGTGAAGCGCTGTCATTCGGCATCGGCGCTGAGTACCTCGTTCCCCAGATCGGCGCTAAGATCCGTGCAGGATATCTCTACGATCCGCTGCCTTACGCGGGATTTCTGGTCGAGAACGACCGCGACTATTTCTCGTTCGGAGCAGGATTCCTGATAGACAGAGTCATGACGCTTGACATCGCGTTTGTCACGGGATCGTACGAGTTCGCGAGGCCGGAACCGGATGCGGACGGAACTATGAACATATCCAAGGCGATCTTCGAGAAATACACCGTGAACCGCCTCTACGTGACTACTGCTTTCAGACTGTAGAGGCTCTGGCACGCAGGAAATAACACGCTAAAGTCCGTTCTTGTCCCACTGCATCAGGATGTAGCGAACGAAATCGAGAACCTTCTCTCTCACCTTACCCCTGTACAGTTTTCCCTTCTCGACGTCGAAATCAGGTCTCCCCTCGCCTCGATCATTGTAGATTCCTATCGAGCCCGGATACGGATAGACGTCGGCGGCAGTTTGGTGCTCGTATACGAGATCCTCGCTGTATCTGTTTCTCTCGGCAAGAAGAGGGTCGATTGCCATGACATACCCTGTCTCGTCACACCCTGCGTGACCACCCTCACCTCCGTAGACTTCTTTGGTGACCTCCGCACACAGCAACCACCAATGTATTACGGCGACATTGAGACCGAGCTCCTGATATGCGCGTACCGCGGCGTTCTTGAGCGCGCCGTTGTTTCCACCGTGACCGTTCAGAATAATCACGCGTCTGAACTTGTGGTACTTGAATGACCTTAGCAGATCGCAGATATATTCCTCAAAATGCTGCTCTGTAACCGTAAGCGAACCCGGGTATCCGAAGAGACTCTTCGTCACCCCATACCAGACTGGCGGAGCGAGGATCAAATCGAGCGAACCTGCAACGTGATCGCCGATGTCTGCAGGAATATAACCGTCCGTGCCAAGGCATGCGGCGCCATGTGCCTCGATCGTCCCAACAGGCAGCAGTGCAGTTACGGTTTTCGAAGGCACCGATTCCCTCACATCCTGCCAGAGCATTCGTTCGAGTTTGTATTTCATACCTTACTCCTTAGAAGCGTGCTATCGGGTCTCTCCAGTGCCCCACTTGACGATAACAGAGCGCATGAACTCCCGCAAACGTTTTCGGTCGTGAAATTGCGATGCGGATGAGAGGGCGATACGTGGAGGAAAGGGTGTGAGTCAACGGAGGGCAGAACTTTCCTGAGACTGAATGCGGGAAATACCGGAGAGGTGTTGTTTCTCAGCTTGGGAGATTCTTGAGAATCTGCTCGAGGGCCTGCTCGGTGCGCATTGCGGACTGCTCGTCTCCCACAAGCCTAAAATGATTGATGTCACGAACCAAGTACTCGAGATCCTCCGGCTGTCGAAGATCATACCAGAGATCCATCTCGTCCCAGTCAATGCTCCTATCCCTGCAGACGGTGGTCATCTGGCTGTACACCGTGGAGTCATCTGACCAGTCAATCCCCACGAGCAGATCAGGGATATTTCTCCGCATCGCGAGGAGATAGCAGTTCCCCTCAAGCGTGGGACCTATCACAAGATCGTGTTCGGATATCCTTGCAAAAGCATCCATTATCGTGCTCTTCTGAAGCGTGGGGGTCACGCAACCGATCAATACGACTTTGGCGAGTCCGTCTCCAAAGGCAGCTTTGAACGCATTGGAAATGCGTTCGCCTCGGGACAATCCCTCCGATTCGCACATACGAAATCGATCGGACTGCAACATCTTCAGAGGCTTGCCCGTGACGCTTTCCGAGAGCTTGCCCACTATGTCATTGACAATCTCGCCGGTCCTCCCGGGGACATAGTGAATCCTGATCTCGATGTCTCCAAGATCGAGACAATTAGTAATCGTGTCCTCGATGAATGCTCTATACAGTCCGCTCTTCTGCTCGTCGGTCAGATTGCTTGCGAGGAAACTCTCGACTCGGTCGCGATTCTGATCATCGAAGAATACTACGAGCGCCTGGTTGTTCTTCCTGTTTGTCATCTCATCGTGCTCTCGTTACCGCCGGGTCGGAATATACAAACGGCTACTGCCGAATTCAACCCAATTCAGATCAACGCCAAGAAAAATCAGCCTATTTCGCCGAGGGACGGGAACCACTCGAGAAACGCGCTTGCTAATCTCTGAAGTGAATTTGTGAAGATCAGCACGCCGACGATGACCAGGAACAGCCCGCTTATGATTTCGATAGTTCTGAAATGGCGCTTGATAAAACCGAAGACACCGAGAAACGTGTTGAACACGAGCGCGGCGAAGAAGAACGGTATACCGAGTCCTAACGAGTATCCAGTCAACAGCCACATGCCCTTGAAAACAGTGTCTTCATTGGCCGCGATTCCAAGCACTGTGCCGAGAATCGGCCCGATGCACGGGGTCCAGCCGAACGCGAACGCAAGCCCTATGACGAATATGCTGAGAAGTCCGAGCGACTTCTGCGCATAATGAAAACGTTTCTCGTACAGAAGAAACTTGATCCGAAAGATTCCCATGAAGTGGAGCCCGAAAATAATGATAAGGACTCCGGCAATCTTGTTGAAGATGTTAAGATAATCGCGCAAAACCTGTCCGACGGACGTGGCAGTCGCTCCGAGGAGTATGAATACGGATGAGAATCCGAGCACGAACACGGCCGACGACACGGCAACCCGCTTGAGGTTCCTGATTCGGGCCGCACGGTCCTTCAGATCGTCGATGCTCACTCCGGAAATGAATGAGAGGTACCCGGGTATCAACGGAAGTACGCACGGACTGATAAACGAAACGAAACCTGCTCCGAAAGCGATCCAGAAACTGATATTCACCTCACCAAACATCGAACCTCCAACTGGTCGGGTAAGAAGACATGCTAACGAATGGATGGCAATAGCGAGAGGACATCTGCAACAACACGCGCTACATCTTCTTCAGAGTCGTGAGAATCTCGGATACCATTCGTCGCAGATCGTCCCCGGAGTATTTCTCAAGCATCTTCTCAGCGAGTCTATCAGCTACCTCTTTGACAAGCAACTTCTCAGCGAGAGTCAACTTGACCGGGTCAGTCTGTTGCGAGTCATCCAGCCCGGTAACCGGCAATTCTACGGGTAACGGAGTAGCGGGCATTATTCGCGATATGTCTATCTTGGATGAGCCGATTTCCTCTGCTGCAAATTGTCCGGTCGAGGTGGTTCTTGTTGCCGGCACACCAGGTACCGCTGCCGGCTTCGGGCCCCCCAGCTCCACTGCATCGGGCAACGCACCCTTTGCCTCTTGGTCATGTCGCTCGCCCGTTATTTCCTTTTTCATCTCGCGCACAAACCAACTGTAGTCATGGGGTTGTACGATCTCAGTCTCAACGGTCGGTCTGCCAAGACCGTACTGGTCTTCCGAAAGGACGATAGGTTCGTCGGGAGAGCGGCCCTTGGAGACTCCTGTCAGGGCTGCAACGTGCTGTTTTGGCGCTGGTTCTTCCAACACATCTTCTACCTCGTTCTGGTCATCAGTGCGTCCCTTGGCGTTTGCAAGGAAGATGCCGTCAAGCTGTTGGGACAGCTTGTCATCCTTCTGATCGTCAGCGAACAAAGCGCTGAAATCGACCTCAGCGTCATGCCCTTCCTCCATCTCGAACTCGTGAACATCATCGCCGAGATCGCGTCTGTCGGAGATCGCTCCGTTTGACTCGCCCTCGATCTCAACGTTTAACACCTGAGCGGTCCTGTCGATGAGATCCTGCGGGGAAAACGGCTTATTCAGAGTATCGTCCGCAAGCGAAGAAAGAAGCTGGTGCTGATTTACTATCTCCGAGGTGGACAAAAGGAGTACTGTCTTGACGCCAGCCGTCTTGTGGTCGCTCTTGATTTGCTTGGAGACGGTGTAGCCGTCCATCTCCGGCAGACTCGAGTTCAGGAACGCCAAATCGACACCCGCGGTGCGTACCAGGTCGATCGCCTCCAGACCATCACAGGCTGAGACGATCTCGAATCCTCTCTTCCTGAAAAGACTCTCGGCAATCCCTCTGACGGTCTCCGATTGATCCGCTATGAGAATCTTCTTTGGCAATTACCTTCTCTTCTTTGAAAGATGACTCGATGCACGTTCGAGTGTTCTTCTTTCCTTCTCAGTTAGGTTATTAATACCAACTTCGTTGATTCTGTCAAGAACTCTGTCGACCTCATCCATTAATTGCTCGGACTCATGCTGCTCTCTTGCCACTTTCCGTACCTGTTTGCGCCGCCTTACGGACAGTAATCTCCCTCTGACAAATTCGACTGCAACCGGGCGTTTCATGTACGCAAACCCAAAAATCGCACCGCCAAGATGAGTCCAGTGGGCGACGCTGTCTCCGGGACGTGCGAAGGCGTAGATTAGATCTATCGCCACCACTATCATTATGAGATACTTGACCTTGATCGGAATTAAAAAATAGAGCAAGACCTTTCTGTCAGGCCAGAGCACCGCAAACGCAACCAAGATTCCCAGCACGGCGCCGGAAGCTCCCACGATCGGAATCGAGGAGCCCGGCATCACGAGCACCGAGAATGCTCCGGCGATGAAACCGGTAAGCAGGTAGAACTGCAGAAATCTCCGTGTTCCCCAAATCCTCGCAAGCTCGGAGCCAAACATCCAAAGCATCAGCATGTTGAAAAGAATGTGCAGCAGGCTCGACGGACTGTGCAGGAACATATACGTTGCAGCCTGAAACACGAACCCTCGAGTGACAACATCGTGAGGGGTTAGTCCGAAGAGACCGATTATCACCGAGGACTTGTCGAACAGCTCGGCCAGGAAGATGGCGACGTTGGCAATCAGGAGCCACTTAATGCTCTTAGGCATGCCGGTATCGGCTCCGACACGATACTCTTCTGAATAACCTTTGTAGTCCATCTCTTCCTATATCGGCGGGAAAAGGTCTGTCGTAAAGCCCACGCAGGTACTAATATACGCGATTTCCGGCGGAGGGCAGGCCCGCCCAGACTCGCTCCGGATGCTACTGCACTTGGTTACCAAGTGTCTGAGACATCCCCTGAAGTACTTTCTTGACACAGAGATCCTGCACCACGATCAGTCCTGCCTTGGCAGCCATCGATGCAGACTCATCATGCCTAACCCCCTCCTGAAGCCAAAGCGTCTTGGCGCCGATCTTCACCGCTTCTTCGGCAATCTCCGGTACCGATTCGCTCTTACGAAACACGTCGACTATGTCAACTTTGGTGGGAATGTCGGAGAGGCTTGCGTAAGACCGCTCACCGAGTATTTCGGATTCAGCGGGATTCACCGGAATGATCCTGAAGCCTCGTCCCTGCAAGAATCTCCCGACCAAATTGGAGGGCCTATCCTCCTTTGAGGAAAGCCCGACCACAGCGATCACTTTGGAATCTCGGAGAATCTGCGCGATCTGGTCACGCGATGGATTCGAAAAAGTCATAATCATCCGAGCACTTTATTGAGCCTGTCAAGGAAGGCCTTCTTCGGAACGGCGCCGACGATTTGATCCACGACCTTGCCATTCTTGAAGAAGAGCAACGACGGTATGCTCATGATTCCATATTGGCTGGCGATCTTCGTGTTCGAGTCAACGTCAACCTTTGCAACTTTCAGCTTGCCAGAGTACTCCTTGCTTAGCTCATCGACGATCGGAGCAACCATCCGACATGGTCCGCACCATTCTGCCCAGAAATCGACGAGAACCGGAAGGTCCGACTTTAGGACTTCCTGTTCAAACGTTGCGTCAGTCACTGCGAGAGCCATCTTGCTTTTCCTCCGTACTTGAATCTAACCTAACATGTCTTCAGCGATCAAACCCACAGGAACGGGCCCGTAGGAAAGAAGCTTGTCGTGAAACGATTTGAGATTCAGCTTCCCGCCACCAGCTTCTTCCAGCTGTTCACGAAGCTTCAGTATCTCCATCTTCCCAACCATGTAGCTCATAGGCTGAGTTGGGTTCTGAGTGTATCTCTTCACCTCACCAATTGCGCTTGACTCCTCGAGCTTCGCGACATTCACCAGCATTCTCACTGCATCTTGAAAACTCATTTTGCCGAGGTGAAGTTCCACATCGATTATAACACGGCAAGCTCGCCAAAGCTGGTCTTTCAACTGAAAAAGTCTCGATTCCTGGTCAAGAAAGCCCTGTTGAAACATCAATTCTTCGCAATAAAGAGCCCAGCCTTCCACAAACACAGGTGTTCCAAAGACTTTTCGAACTGGGGATCCCAGACGACCCGCATGGAGATACTGCAGATGATGCCCCGGATATGTCTCGTGGAGAGCAATAACAGGTATCCCTGCCATCGGGTGGCCATGAAGCTGCTGCTGTTGAAGCTCCGGCGGCAGGTTTCTATCAATCGGTGTGACCCAGAGCATTCCCCTCTGATCCCGCTCGAACGGAGCGGGGGTCATATAGCCTGCGTAGGGAAATCTGCCGCGCTCGAACTCCGGTGTCTCCACAACGTCAAGTGACTCTCCCGCCGGAATGGTCACAAGGTCTCTGTCTGTGACGAACCTCTTCGCTCTTAGCGTCTCGTCCCGATATACATCCAAGAGTGTGTCCGCCGTGGGAGTTGTTTGCTTGACGTCGGCCACTAAGTCGACCCACGTTCTGCCCTTGTCAATCTCTGAAGCGACTCTCTCAAGCTCGATCACAGTTGTTTCGACCGACATGCGACCGATTTCGAGCAGTTGATCGGTGGAGTAGGGTAACATGTGGGCATTTCTGAGCAGGTAGTCGAACAATTCAGCTCCAAGACGATACTCTCCGTTGCTCGCCGGCATCAACTCCTCTCGAAGGAAACGGTCATAGTCGCCCATTGCCTCGATTGCCATTGCTGTGGCCTTCCTGATGTCAGCGGCAAGTGATTTCGACTGTGAGGCATAGCCCGGAACGACAGCCGCGAAGAAGGACATGCCGGCTTCGCAGACCTCCATGCCGAGCTTTGTCCATGCAGCAGGAACTCCCTTAGTCGAAGCGAGATTCATTTTGCCTTCAGCGAGGACACGCGGAATCTGACGCATGCGGGCAAGCACAGACTGGAGCCGCTGATCAACCGGTGCAAAATCCCTCGTGAGAAGCAGATATACCGACCAGAGACAGATATCCGGGTAGACCGTCGCATCCCGCTCGACTCGTCTATAGCGTCTTTCGAGCTGCACGGTTGAATCAAGGCTTGCTTTCAAAACGGCGAGATCAAGTCTGTCCTCACGGGTGAGTCCCGTGCTTTCAGACTCGAAACTCGAGAGCTCAGCCACGAAACGCTCGTAGTTTGAGAGGATTTCAGACCGGCTATCCCTGTCGAGCCTCTCAAGTTGATCGTCATATGTGTGAACCCCGGCGGAGGTAGCCTCCACAGGGTTCGATTCCCACCAGAACTGAAGCGCCCGGTCTACGAGCCCTTTGAAGTCGTTATGCACAGAGACCACCTGAAACGAAGAACATAAGAGGCGAATATAGGTCAGCGGAGAGACAAATCAACTACTATGTTCGGTTGTGCCGGCGCCGATCCTGCGGCTCTCGTCGAACTGACTCACTTGAAGCAAGAAAGCCTCGAGACGAATCTCCTCGTTCTTGTTCTCGAGTCCTTCGTAGGCAAGATTGAGCCACGGAATCCCATCGCAGTGCTCCTGTACTCGCTTCGAGATCCCGGTGACGATAGTCCCCGGCATGCAGTTGAAAGGCAGTGTATTAACCACCCCCGCCGCACCCCGGTGGTAGTAGTCGATCGCTTTGCCAATGGAGAGTATCGCTTCGCCCGACAAAGACACATCAACGAAGGGTTGAGCCATTTCGATCAACTCTTCGACGGCCGCTTCGTGAGCAATCGGCACGTACGGGAGTAGCACGTGAGCGAGCTTCCTTTCGACGCCCTTCTGAATCCTGTCCCGAACAAACTCGCCGAGAAAAGTCCTGAAATCGCGGGATTTCTTCGAGCGAAGCTTGTATGTGAAGTTGGTATAGAATATCCACTCCGACATCGGAGCAAGCCAGACTTCGGCGCCTAATTCTTCGAGGCGGTCGACAAGGAAGTTGTTGGAGAAACGGTTGAGACGAAGGAATATCTCGCCGATCACGGCGATTACCGGCTTGCGCTCAACGCCATCCTTTTGCAGTCCCCGGAAATCAGAAAGCGCAGAGAAGAGCACTTGATCAAGGTCTTCTCGCCTCTTAATCGCACTGGCCAGCCTGTAGAGGTACGATCTATAAAGACCATCACATTGTTGCTTGTCAATCGCGTAAGGCTTGAATCGGTGGAGAATCTTGAACATCAGATCAGTAGCGACAACTGCGCTCCAAGCCATCCGCTTGAAATCGCCGGTTATGAACGGGAAATCGGCGTAAGAATTCTCAGAATTGGGTGAAAAGATCGGCACGTTCTTAAAACCAAGCCTGTCAAGCACTTCTCTCTGCAGAAGATGGTACTGACCGAACCTGCAAGGTCCACCGGCAGACGGCATGAAGAATGCGCTCCTGTCAGGATCAAACGTCGGCTCCTTCAGTTTCCTTACCATATCCCCCATGGTCACCTGACACGGGAAGCACTCTTTGCCGCTGGTGAATTTCTTGCCCCATTTGAGGCTTTCCTGGTCTGGTTCCGGCAATGGCTCAGCGTCGGCGCCACAGGCCTCCATCGCAGCAGCGAATCCAACGACATGGTCGGACATCCAAGGGATGAATATCTTTCGATTGAAACCGTTGCCATGCTCTATGTCACTTAGCACTTCTGGGGATTTGCCCGGCTTGTACGACTTCAGGCTGTCGAGAAACGCTTCCAGTCGAGTGACGACTCCGGCATCGGCAGAGTGTTCGTCGATCTCAAGCTGCAGGTAGGGCTTTGAGCCCATCTGCTTGGAAAAGAAATGTGTGATGAACGAATCGGGGCCACATCCAAAGTTCGTGATGTAGACAGCAAACAGATTCGGGTGATTCCGAATGAATTCGGCAGCCGCCAGAATCCTCTGACCGAATCTCCAGTACATATTCGAATTGTTGATGTCGGGCAGGTGCTGCGCCAGAGGCAGAAAATCCATGGGAATGACCCGAACGCCCATTTCGCGAAGCTTGCGCGGTATCTCCAGCGATAGTTTCGCGTCACACCCGTTGTAAGGTCGAGAGATCAGGCAGAAGGCACGCTCGTCCGGATCAAGTGAATCAAGAAACTCACGTCCTGCTTCCTGACACTTGCCGTAGAATTCAGTCTGCACCCGAAGCGCGGCGCGAACTGCCGTCAGATAATCATCCTGCTTCAGACCGAACGAGTCTCCTATCTCTTGGAGGTGTTCCACAAGAAACGCCTCGTCCATCCTCAGATCAACCGCAAAAGTCAGGAGCTTCGAGTTCGAACCGGTCAAGTCAACGTTGGCTCTGACATTGTACGGAATCGCCTGAATGTAAGGGCAGAGGTAGCTGTTCTCATGTGGAGCTCCATCATCATAGACGTTCATGATGCTCGGCAAGAAGATGTAATCGACTTCCTTTCGCACCAAATCCATGATATGACCAAATACGACTTTGATCGGGAAGCATGTCTCCGCTGAGATCCGTTCAAGACCATCCTCGAGAATTCGCTGATTTGTCGGCGCAGACATAGTGGTCCGATATCCCAGCGACCTGAAGAAGGCATTCCAGAACGGGTACAGCTCGAAGAAGGTCAGAACGCGCGGGAATCCGACAGTGATGTTTGCGCGAGCCTCGACCGACGGCCGCTTCATGGCCGAATAGAGGTATTTCTCTCGTTCGCGATACAGGTCGATGCCTTTCGCCTCTCTGGCTGCCCGCTCGACATCATACTTCTCGCACCGGGAGCCGTAAAAGAGCGGTTCTTCCCCGTCTATTACAACCTGCCGAATCTCGCACATATTCGAGCAGTCTTCGCATACGAAGCTCTCGATATGGTACTTCTTCTTTGTGAGGTCAAAGCCCTTGAACTTGCTGACGGGCGATTCTATCTCGTTTCGAGCGAGTATTGCAGCTCCGATAGCGCCGGTAACATCGTGATGCGGCGGGACGGTGATTTCGCGACCGACGACCTGCTCGAATGCAGCCACGACCGCCTTGTTCCACGCAACGCCGCCCTGGAAGAAAATTCGCTCTCCGATTCTTCGATCCTGGACGACCTTAGTCAAATAGTTGTTCACGATAGAATATGCCAGCCCCGCTATCAGGTCATCCTTCCCCGCTCCCGACTGCTGGTGCGCGACCAGATCGGACTCCATGAAGACCGTGCATCGCTCCCCGCATCCCACCGGACATGAGGCCCGCAGCGCCCGGTCGCCGAACTCCTTCTCGATCTTGATTCCGAGCTTCTCAGCCTGCTCCTGTAGGAAAGAGCCTGTGCCTGCCGCGCACGCTTTATTCATTTCGAAATCGATCACGATCGAGCGTTCGATCGACACGTATTTTGAATCCTGCCCCCCTATTTCGAAGATCGTATCCACTCGCGGGTCAATGGCAATAGCTGCCGTGGCTTGTGCCGTGATCTCATTACGCACGACGTCGGCGCCGATGAAATCGCCCACAAGATATCTGCCCGAGCCGGTCGATCCACATGCTGCGATCGAGACCCTGCCGGCAAGCTCGTCACCAACCTCTTTGAGCCCCTGTCGCACGGCCTCCAGGGGACGACCTGCCGTCATAAGGTAACGGCGAGCCAGCACGTTGTTTTCCTTGTCGATGACAACTACATTCGTGGAAAGCGATCCGACATCAACACCGAGATAGCCGATCGTTGTGGACTCCGGAATCGGCGTCTGCGCGGACGTGATGTCGTAGAGTTTGCTGTCCGGAAACTGGTAAATCAGTCGCTCGGCATCAGCCTCTTTGCCATTCGACACGTTCGTCGGGAAATCGGTGCGAAGGCTAAAGAGAGCCGGACGACCGTGACAGGACGAGTAGAGCGCAGCGCCATAGGCGTTCATCAGTTTGTGAAGCTCCGGCACGATCAACTCACCCTGATGCAATTCAAGCACGTCCTCGAATGCCCTGATCATGCCGATGTTGGCGGCAACTCCACCCTGAAAACTGACCGGCTTCGTGATCTTCTTCCCTCGAGCGATCGCTGACTTGAAATTCCGTGCCACGGCATAGCACAGTCCTGCAACGATGTCATAATCCGGAGTAGCGATTTGCTGAAGGTGTATCATATCGGATTTCGCGAACACCGAACACCTGCCGGCGATTCTGGGCGGATGGCTCGATTTGATCGCCAACTCTCCGAATTCATCTTCGATAGAGAGATTCAAACGCGATGCCTGTTGATCGAGGAACGAGCCGGTGCCTGCCGCACAAAGCGAGTTCATTGCGAGATCGTCGAGAAGCAGCTTCCCTGATACACCGTCGCGTCTCACACAAATGAGCTTCGAATCCTCGCCGCCCATCTCGACAATTGTGTGGACGTCAGGGAGAAGTCGATCATTAGCAGCGATGCTGGCGAGAACCTCATTCAGGAAATCTCCGCCGATTCTCTCCTGCACGAGTCGACCACCTGATCCGGTAGAGCATACTCCCGCGATCTGGTCGTGCGGGAATCTTGAGCTTATCTCTGCGAGGATTGACTTCAGGATTTCGAGGGGTTGTCCTTCGACGCGGCGATAGTGAGAATACTCGACCTCGCCGAATTGATCAATGACGACCGCCTTTAGCGCAACAGATCCTATGTCGAGTCCGAGGAAGTATCTCACTGGAAGTCCCTTTCCATACGAGTAGTCGACTAATATACCCCATTGAGCCGGTCATGCAATCGAATTCTGTGGCGCAATCGTGTACATCGCTGTCCAAGAGCGAAGCAAACCGCAACGCGTCAGTTATGGCATTGAGGAGAATCGACGACGGTGGAACGCAGCTATCGCGGCGCCGAAAACTATCAGCAGCGATCCCATCCAGACAAGCGAAATCAGAGGTTTCGTCGAAACTTCAAGCGAGACGGTCTCAGAGGGGAAACTGCCGGGGCTGGAGACGCGAATGTCAGCCGTTCTGATGTCAGGATGAACGTCGTCGAGGACCAGTTCCACGTCGGAATCCCCCACTTTGACAGGCGGTCGATCTCGCTCACCGGACGCCAGGAGCGAGAGATAAGGAGTGACTTCAACGGTATCGCCGTCTGCAATCACGGTCAACAGGGCTCCTACCTTGATTACTCCGTCCTCTCCATGCGATGCCATGTCAAAACCGTTGAACAGAATCTCCAGTCCATCGATCGTGTCCACTTCGCCCCTGGCAAGCCGGATGAGGCTCCCCGGAGCTTCAGTCTCGACCTGTTCAGGGGCGATGTATAGGTCTGACAGGATTCCAGCTTGGACGTAGGGGGATTTCATTGTGCCCCCGGTCATCTTGTCGATGTATATCTTGGGACGGGCCTCGAACTTCTTTCCTGCCCTCTCCACCTGGATATTCAGCGAGTTATCCTTCTGGTCCATGTCGCCCGCCATGCCTGAGTAAGTCAAAGCGAACCCGAGGACCTCCGCAGGCTTATCTTTGGCAAGCGTCAGCTTCTTGCTCGCAGAGAAAGCGCTGGACGAGAGAATGCCGATCAGAAGGACTCCGAGGCCGACATGTGCCAAATGGCCGCCCATCTTCCAGCCGATCTTGTGCGGAAACAGAATCAGTGTCTGGACATTTGCCGCAAGCGTGAATACGGCGAAGAAGATGAGCACGAGATGTCGCAGAAAAACGACACCGACGATCGCTGCAATGACGACTGCTGCTGCTGCTGCAAGCAAAGAAGGCACGCACAGGCGCACCACACGACCGATCGAGGGCGTCTTGATCGCCAACAGCGGCGCAAGCCCCGACAGAATCGCCATGAGTATGGCAACCGGCATCGCGAATCTGTTATAGTATTCCACCGCGACATTGGCGGGAGCATCGAAAATCGGAATTCTCGTGATCAGAGGGGATGATGTGCCGACGAGAGTCAGCAATGCCAGCGCCGTCGTAATCGCGAGCCCCAAAGCCATCATGAACTCGGTTGACCAGGGATTCTCCATCCGTTTCGAAGGACGAATGCTGCGATAACGCGCGAAGAAGAATCCAAGCGCAAGCAGAATGAACGTGAACAGGAAGAGAATCAGATAGATATTCAGTCCCAGATCCGTGAACGAATGCACTGAGAAGTCGGCAAGAACCCCGCTCCGCGTGAGGAATGTACCATACACGACAAAGAGGAATCCAAATGCTGCCAGCAGTAAGTTTGTTCTGCGAAGCTGCCCAGCTTTCCGCTCGACGAAGAGACCGTGAACCAGCGCCGTGTTCGTGAGCCACGGAATAAGCGACGCATTCTCGACCGGATCCCATGCCCAGTATCCGCCCCATCCGAGAGTCTCGTACGCCCAATACCCGCCGAGGAATATCCCAAGACCGAGCACGGCCATGGCCGCAAGCGACCAGGGCATGACACTTCTATTCCAGGTGGAGTAATCGTTTCTTGTCAGGGCCGCCAACGCGAATGAAAACGGAACGGCCAGAAGCGTAAAGCCAAAGAACACGATCGGAGGATGTATTATCATCCAGAAATTCTGAAGAAGCGGATTGAGCCCTCTTCCCTCGACCGGTGTCTCCGGAAGCAAGTGGAACGGCTTGCCTGCTGTGAGAAGCACGAATAAGAACAACGCTCCGAGCATGTAGTAGAACATCACCGCAGAATTCATCGGGTCAGACCTGCGATACAAGATCAATCCTACTATAGTCGTGAAGAAGAGCCAGAGCAAGAAGGTCCCTATTTGCCCGGCCCAAAGGGTCGAGATCAGCAGGAAGAGAGAGAGATCGGTGGAGCTGTAACTATGGACATACTCGATACTGAAGTTGTGCGACAGAATCTGATAGAGAAACACCGCAACCAGAATGGCTGTCAGAAACGAAAACGCAATATACGATCGCTTGCCGAGCGATTGAAATCGCGGCTGTCCGGCGAACGCAAGATAGTAGCTGGCAGCGCTCAGTGCGCACGCTGCGAACGCAAGCGCAAATACAAGATTGCCGAAGTACATTGTTAGGATTCACCCTCATACTTCGAGGGACATTTGAGAAGCAATTCGTCGGCCTGGAACCTTCCGTCACGGTACTGGCCCTTGCAGACGACCTTCGTCGCCTGATCAAAGTTCCCCGGCATCGAACCGGCGTAGACCACCGTGATCATGTCTCCCTCGTCGTTCAGCATGTCGAATACGAGAAGCAAAGAATCGGTGTCGTATCGAACATCATCGTGGGTTACCTTGCCGATAATCTGCACACGATTGTCGCGCTCTTTCGCCTCAGCAAACGATACGTATGCAGTGAGCGAAGTGTTGAAGGAAGAAAACGCCCAAATCGCAGCGGACAAGACAATCACCCCGCCGATAATCCAACGAACTCTCACCTATCCTCCAGTTTCCTGATCCGCCTGTCGATCCTGAAAATAAACAGGAATAACCCGATCCATCCGACAAGCGTGACTGCCATTACCGCCATATCAAGCGAGTCTGTCGACATAACTTTCCTCCAAGCGCCTTTGTTCCAGTCCGATAGCCCTGTTCGCAATGTTGAAGAGCCATGAATATATGCTCGCGAAGCTCACCAGCGACATCAGGAAGACGACCGCTACGTAGCCTCCGAGATTGATCTGACCTTCGCTCACCAGAGTGTTCTCCGGGTGAAGTGATTCGTAGATTCGCGGGACGATGAATCCGAAGAATGGCACAGTGACGAATGCCATTATCGAGTAGACCGCCGAGAAAGCCGCCCTTCGTTCGGCGTGCGGGACCGCATTCCTCAACGCGAAGTAGGCTCCATAGATGACAAGAAGTACCAGTATCGATGTTTCTCTCGGGTCCCAATTCCAGAACGTTCCCCAGGCCACCTTTGCAAAGATCGAGCCTGTAACCATCGCCATAAAGCAGAAAACAAGTCCAAGCTCTGCAGCTAATGCGGCACGGTGGTCAGAAATCGCGCTTCGTTTCCTGAGATACTGCACGCTGAGTGCCATTGAATGCGCGAATGCCAGGAACGACACGAGAGCCATGGGCACATGATAATAGAAGATTCGGGAGGCCTCCGCCCAGTCCTGGCCGGGAAGCGGCGGCGGATAGAGAAATCCGATTATTATCGCCAACGACATAAGAATTCCGAGGCCGAACTTCAGCAGCATGACCTATCCTTCCCACACGTAGTCAAATAGCATATACGAAACAGTAACGACGATTATTGGATACGCAATGAGAATCTTGACATAAGGCCACATATCGTTCCACTCGCCACCGCGAAGAACAACCTCTGTGGCGAAGATCGCCGAGAGTAACACAGGCAGCAGAAGCGGAAAGGACAACACTGCGAAGAGCGCTCCCTTGATCGATGCTCTCGACACGATTGCTGCGATGAGCGTTGTTGAGGCTGCAATTCCAGTGGATCCAAGAAGCAAACAGAGTAGGAATTGCGAAATTGAATTGACATCAAGATCCATGAGAATCATATAGAGAGGTACCAATACAATCAACAGCGCCCAGGCGAGTGCAAGCCCGAGCAGCAACTTTCCAAGATACACAACCCTCGGCTCGGCATACACTCGGAGCGTGTCGGCAGTTCCCGACTCCTCTTCCTTTACGAATCCTCCCGAAAGCGCCTGCATCAGTGAGAAGAGAATAACGATCCAGATAAGCGAGGCATGCATGTGGGACGAATGCTCGCCCTGACCCGCTGTCAAGCCGATGACTACCAGAGTCACGACCGCAAACATCAGCAGTGCATTCAGTGCGTATCGAGTGCGCAATTCGCACCTGACGTCCTTGGCGGCAAGAGACAGCACCTTCCTAACCAAGTCTGACAACTTGCCCTCCAAGTTGGAACTCGCTCTGGTCATTGGTAGCGAAGATGACGATGCCCCGATTCCTGCGGTGTTCGATGACTGAGTGTACAATGGCTCGTCCAGCCTCGTCGAGGTTTGTCGTCGGCTCGTCGAGCAGGAGAATTTCGGGATCGGCGGCGACAGCCACCGCGAGCTTCAGCCGGGCCTTCATGCCGGAAGAATACTCTCCATAGAAGTCATTCCCGCGACCCATAAGGCCCACCGATGCGAGCAAGTAACTGGCTCGTTCAGCGGAGAGGTGGCAACCTGACATCGACGAGAAGAAACGGAGGTTCTCTATACCTGTTAGCTCATCGTAGAGTTGAAGATCGGGCGCGACCATTCGGGTGCGGCCACAGCGAGCATAAGAGTCTACCGGTCTGTCGTCGATCCTCATGACGATGCTCCCCGCCGCTTGCGCGATCAATCCTCCTATAGTCTTAAGAAGTGTCGACTTGCCGGAGCCATTGGGCCCTGCGACACAAACAGAGTCTCCCGCAGCGCACAGGAAACTGATATCGCGAAAGACGATTCGCGGGCCAAATCGACAGGTTAGCCCTTCGACAGTGAGTGACAACCGTTTTGATCCATTTTCCGGCATCGCCGTAAGCTACAAGAATCGCGGTGGCAGTCAACAGAAAGTTGGGCGCTTGCCCTCACCCCCGTCCCCTCTCCCAGTGAGAGAGGGGAAGTCCGGGAGTAGGTCAATCCGTCTTGCGGATTGACACATCACGTCCTCGTACAGGCGCTTCGGTGCCCCGCCTCTTGCAATCTGTCTCAAAAGGGCAATTCGGGTTTTGGATATAGGTGTATAGACACGTTTTTTCGTTGTTCGTTTCCCAATCGCTGTCTCCTGATTGAATCA
>JAGVNY010000101.1 GCA_020053015.1 Candidatus Zixiibacteriota bacterium
ATTATAATATCCGAACCGAGCGAGTGTTGAGTGTCGATTACTTTCTCCGGCGTGAAGACATGAGTTGAGCCGTCAAGATGCGACTTGAACGTCACGCTATCATCAGTGATCTTGGTTAGCTCGCCGAGGCTGAAGACCTGATAGCCGCCGGAGTCGGTGAGAATCGATCTGTCCCACGATATGAATCTGTGCAACCCTCCCGCATCCTCAACGACTTCCGTTCCCGGACGCAGGTAGAGGTGGTATGTGTTACCAAGTATTATCCCAAAGTCGAGCGCGCGGAGATCGTCGGCTGACACCGCTTTGACCGCGCCGGCAGTCCCGACCGGCATGAACGCAGGCGTCTCGAATGATCCATGCGCTGTAGTCACCACGCCGCGGCGAGCGCGGGAGGAGGAATCAAGATGGCGGATACTAGAGAAAACGAATTTCAATGATTACTCCACATGCCCCATACAACCTCCAAATTGCCCAGAGTGGCCTTCATGCATCAGGAGTGATGCAAGTCGGATCAGTTCGGTACGGCTTGTCCGGATTCAAGGGGGCACTATCACACTGAAGCCGCGTTGGCGCTACCGAGGTCACAGAGCTTCCTTTCGAGACTCGGTCTAACCTCTTCTCCGACAACCTCGAATATACGAATTAGGTCTTCGTACGTGCCCGGTCCACCCAGGAAATCCCAGAATCCCCTGCCTACAAGGAAGTCGCTGCCTTGGTCGAAATACCTGAGGCACGTCCATCTCTGATACTCATGAGGGTCGTATGGGTTGTAGTACATACCCAAGAATGTCCGCACTCTCTTTCCCTCCTTGGCTCTCATCGCATATATCTCCAGGAGGTCTCTCTTTGCTGCTCGCATTTCATTCTTGTTGGGTTTTGGTCCTTTTATCTCGAAGTATATCTCCTCGTCATCATGCGTTTGAAGGAAAAGATCCACGGTATGAATGCGTTCAGCCGATTGATGGTCGTGCTGGCTTGCTTCGAAGATCTGCTCGGCTTCTCTCGCGTGGTTGGGCGCTGTTATCACGCCATCAAGCTCACTTAGTATCTCATCGAAGACACTCTGAGCCTCGAGCGTTATCTGTCCCCGTAATCTTCCACTACCTCGCAGCTTCTTGGAGACGGTGAACGTTGATCTTGCGATGACCTTTGCGATCGTCTCATGCCAGGTTCCGAGAGCCGTTTCACAGCCGTGGATGAATCCCTTCACCAGATAGCCCTTCTTGGTGAAAAGGGCATATTGAAATGGTTTCGCAGAGTCCTGGCCATTCAAGCTGTACTTCTCTATTTTCGCCAGAATAGAATCTCGCAGCAGGGAATGGATTTCCGCTTCAAGTTCTTTGTTTAGTGCCATCCTGGTACTCCTTCCTGCAACACAAAGCAACGCTCGAGTTCTGAGTGCGCTGGTCGAGGAACATTTCTGCTATGCGAATTCAGCAAAATACTTGTCAATCTCTGGCCTGAGTTCGATGCCAACCCTTTCAAAGCAGTCCAACAACTCCGAGTACGTTCCGTCCCCACCAAGAAAGTCCCAGAATTCTTCTGCTACCAATAACTCCTCTTCCAAATCCAACATACCTTTCAGAGTCCATCTCTCATATGGCTTCGGCTCATAAGGATTATAAGGAATCGCGATATAGGACCGAACATCCGCTGTCGGCTGTTTGAGGAGGTATATGGCAGCCCATTCAAGGAGCGTCCGTTTGAAATCCTTGAAATTGCTGATGTTTGGTTTTGCGGTTTTCAGGTCAAACAGATAGACTGAACCTCCACCGCTCTTCACCAACAAATCCACCTTTACCGTCTTCAGCTTGTGCATTGCTCCCTTTGTGCAAGCACTCCTGATTCTTGCGATCTCATCTATCTTGTTGGGCGTCTTGCCAACGGAGAGGTCGTTCATGATCTGCTGTATTTCGGACTGAGCTTGTTCACTTATCGTGTCTCCAACGATGAATTGCTTCCTGGCCTCAACGAACCTAGCCGCTGCCACGGTTTCTGCCACAGGTTCGAAGATGGAGGTGCCGAAAGTCGTATTCAGGGAATGTATGAATGAGAAGAGAGCCATCCTGTCATGGCCGAGCAATCGATAGTGAAAAGGCATATTGCCGGATTCGGGCTTGTAGCTCTGGAATTTCCGCCTCAGGCTCTCCCTTATGACACCCTGGATCCGCTGAGTCTGATCATGGGTAAAGGACACATCACTTCTCCTTCAGATGGAATATTACCTCTGCATAAGCGGATCTGTCCTTCTCAACCCTATTCAAGACTGGCCGTTTGAAACGATCCGCTATGTTCATCCCAGCCAGATCGGCGATCCGCGGATAGAGGTCGAATTTGTCATTTGCAACGAGAAGCACATCGTAGTCAGCTGCGAGGAACTTTCTGCAATTCCGGAGTGCGGCCGCAATTCCTTCAACGTATGAATCCCGCGCTTCCTTTCCTTGTCCCTTGCATAGAGGGCCTATCTCCAAAGCGTCTCTTCTGTCAAACCCGAAGATTTCATACGCGTAGGCATGTTGCTCGTGATAGTCGATGAGTCCCACGTAGGGCGGACTAGAGAATATGCCCCGAATCTTCTGTTTGATTAATAGTCTGGATATCTCTGGATTCTTCCTCTCGGTTTCAGCAAAAAGGTCTATCTTCCTGCTATCCCCAACCAAGCATACTTGACGAGTGTTTGTCCTGAGCTTGTCGAAAACGCTCAAGCGTTCTATGCTGTCCTGTGCATACCTTTGCCACCAACTCATGATTGAGAAGAGCGGTTTGCAGATCTTCCCATGCTTCTTGCAGTAGTACGTTGTCGTGACCGGGTTCTTTAGTGTTGCCAAATCAGCGTGTGTGGTAGCCCTGCACGAGCGAATCGTCCTGCTGAGAATGACACCAAGCACTCTCTTGACATCAGAGTCCCTCATCGTCTTCAGTTGTTCGAAAAGAAAATCAATCTCCTCTCTCACTGGTTGCAGAAACCACTTCCCCAAGAACGTATCACTTGCATCCTGAGTGATGCGGATTCTGTGCTGCCGAACCAATGCCTTATAGGTGGCGAGAAACTCTCTCTCCTTTTCGCTGGCGTACACTCTTTCGTCGACCGCACCCGTGAGAACCCTTCTCTTGTACTCTGGGGAAGGGAAGTGTTTCTGGTTGAAGGTCGCGAGTTCGGCAAGCAGGTGTTCCTCAAAAAGCATGTTGGATCTGGACTTCTGGAATTCGTGCAAGTGTTTTGTCATAATTGCAGAAGCTTTCGCAATGTCCGGCAACGAGTGCTTGCTGACCTTTACGTTGCTGATTATCGCATTGAAGGCCGAGATGTCGACTCCGATGCAGTAGAGACCCAGTTCATTTGCCTCTACAAGAGTAGTGCCGCTGCCGCAAAAGGGATCTAGAACAATGTCGCCTTTGGAGAAGTATATGCGTTTCTTGAACTCATCAGTGTGAGTGTCCAAGAAATACTCCACTAACTGAGGAATGAACTTCCCCTTATACGGATGCAACCTGTGAACATGCTTGGTTCTCTCGGACTCTTTATACTCCACAAATGACAAACGCCAGTTAAGGTCGTCACCGAGCAAGTCCTTCCACCGTTTCTCCTTGT
Organism: Candidatus Zixiibacteriota bacterium; assembly: GCA_020053015.1. Taxonomy (GTDB): domain Bacteria; phylum Zixibacteria; class MSB-5A5; order JAABVY01; family JAHJOQ01; genus JAGVNY01. The sequence continues at coordinate 3,593 of JAGVNY010000101.1, forward strand.
CATAGGAATCGTAGTACTGCTTCAACTCCAGTGTGCTGATCAAGAGGCTACCATTGTCCCCGTGTCTCTTCAGCCTTCCGTATTGAACGAGATATGAAAGATTCGAAATCGTCACCTGCCGGCCAAGATACTGAGATGCCCATTCGCTGGCTTCTCTAAGACCGACCAGCTCACCTTCCCTTACCCGAAGCGATCTTTGCTGACTCATGCTTATGTGCCTCTTACTTCAGCTCATGCCGATCATAAGCCCAAACTTGCAGATACTAACACAGACGATCTTGTCAGACGGCAACATTTGGCCACACATACAATCATTGCTGGGTTAGAAACCCGACTCAAGATATCCAGCCTCTTTCCCAACATCAATCACATTTTGGCCAGCCCACGACGATTGTGTGTCAGAACATAGCACCAATGCCACGGTCCGGACTTCCGTCTCGCTGATCAAGAGTCAAGATCATTGACCAGCCCAGAAATGTCTACTGTGACGCCTTCTTTTGTCTTCTCATAATACACAACTTTCCCCTCGATTGTCTCGTGCAAGGACTCCTTCAGTCTGTACGACTCTGGTTTGATGCTGATGGGAGTATCGCCCACGTAGCCGTCGATACCTCTAGATTCCTCAGATGGTTCAGCAAGGCGGTAGGTTGTGTCGAGCATGGCAACCACCTTTGCCAGGATAGCCTCCTGGCACCTAAGACCGATGAATGTCTTGATAATAACCATATCCCTAACCCAGCGTTCAATCAGTTGTCTATCTATCTTGTCCATCACCGACCGGAAATTATCAATCATGAGTGCTATCTTTACAGTGGCCTTCGGAATCGCGTCTGGGTTCTTCTCCAAGTACCATTTCTCCCATTCCTCTATCGATTTCCCCAGGAACTCCTGAATCAGTTCGCTCATCTGCCCAACAACTGCAGGGCGCGTGCCCTGAGCATTCTGGTTCGCCAAGTTCAGGATTTGGGTAGAGTACTTAGGAAAGTCAAATGACTTGATTCCGAGAAGGTCTTGTATCTCACGATTGGTGAGTTTGAGTCTCTTCGTTCGCACGGGAGTTTCCCATATCTGCAAGCGTCTTGAACTTGGTCTCGTATTTGAATGGATACTCAGTGTCAAGGTCGGCAAAACCGAGCTTTAGCAGATGAGCGTTGACAAATGTTCTGTTCTTCAAGTAGAGATATGCCATGAGACGATCGTTCTTGTCGTACTTAGTTGAGTCAAACCTGAGAAACACCTGTCGCTTCAGTATCTTGTTGTTCAGAAAAGTGATGGAGGCTTCGTGCTGGGATGGCCTGGGTCTTACACCGGTTAGTCTGACAGTAAGACCGTCGGCTAGTTTGACAAGGTTTGTATCGAGGACTTGCGCCACCGAGTGATAACTGAACCGCGATGTCTTCACGCCTTCGTCAGCCGCGCTGATTCTCGATCCAAACATCAACTTGTTAGGATCGACTTTCTTGTCGAATTTCACCGGATCGGAGAAAATGTATGGTAATTGCTTGAGGTCGGCTTTCCAATCCAGAGAGTGTGGATGTTGCTCCTTGACGATGATCTCTGCATTTCCGAACAGAGGGTCTCTCCTCTCACCCAATTTCTGCTCAATGACTGGGCGAAACTCCTTGTTGATTTCGTAGCCTATCGAGTTCCTCCCCGTGAGCATGGCCGCAAGTGACGTGGTGCCGCTTCCGAGAAAAGGATCCAGCACCGTTTCGCCCGCAAACGTGAACATCTCAATAGCGCGCTTTGGCAATTCGACCGGGAACATGGCAATATGGTGATCCTGCCTGACTCCATTGAAATACCAATGGCCTTTGAAGTATTCCTTCCATCTCTCCTTTGGAATTACGGACAGCTTCTTCTGTGATCCATCGACTTTCGGCCCCATACCCGGTTTCTTGAAGATCAGGATGAATTCATAGTCAATCTCTATGATCCCGTTCCTCGGATACGGGAACGAGCCCATTACAGTCGCGCCGCCGGTCGTGTTCATAGTCGTCTTCTTCTGCCAAATAATCGCACCCATGTAATCGAGACCAACAGTCTCGCAGAACCTGATGATCTCGGTGCGTATCGGAACGACTTTGTATCTGCCGTAGTAGACTGCGCGCGCGAATTGATCGCCGATATTGATGAGCATTCTACAGCCCGGATGCAGAACCCTAACACACTCAGCCCAGACCAAGTTCAAGTTGTTGATGTAGTCCTCATAGGAATCATTGAAGCCAATCTGGTCCTGTACTCCGTAGTCCTTGAGCTGCCAGTAAGGAGGCGATGTGACGATGAGATGCACAGATGACGACGGAACTTCAGTCATCTTTCGGGAGTCACCCATTAGGCACACGTGTCGTGTTCCCATTAGAAAGTCGCTCTCTTCGCGAATAATTGCATCCCTTATCGCCTCTGCAGTCGAGTGATTTACCTCTGACAAAGCTACGGAAGTCGGTGCACCATATCAATCATTTTCTTCGACATCCCTTTCTTTGCGTCAAGCGGATAGGCCGCTTGGCCTACAGGATTCATGTCTTCTTCACCGAAAATCCGCCGACGCCGAGGAACTCGCTTATTCCGCCATAGTATTTGCGAGCGCCGGTGACATAGACAATCGGTTTGACCTTTTGCAGATCGATCTGTCGATGCTCGTCGAGGCATTTCTCATCGACGTGAATGGAGACAATCTCGCCGATGAACAGCTCATGCGATCCGAGCATCAGCGATTGCACGACCCTGCATTCTATGTTGATAGGGCATTCTTTGATCATGACGGATGACGACAACTCACCCTTCTCCGCCGTGAATGCACAGTCCGCGAACTTGTCGCGGTCACGTCCGGAGATATGGCCGCAGTAATCCACGGCGTGTGCCTGATATTCGGTCGGAATATTGATAACGAATTCGCCGGTTTCCTTCACGAGATGATGGGAGTACCGCGACGGCACAATCCCGACTCCGATCTGAGGAGGCGTGCTGCAGAGCACCCCACACCATGACATTGTGATGATGTTTGGTTTCTGCTTCTGTTTACCGCATGACAGAAGAACCGCCGGTAGCGGCATCAGGAATGCCTGAGGTTTGATCGTTGTCTTCACTGCTCTCAACTCCACTCTATGTAGGGGCACAGAACAGAGCCATGCCTGTCAAGCGGCAGTCCGCTTGACCTACGATGTTCAATGTGGCGTGGCCGTCCCTGCCATAAATCACGGGCGAGACGCCCGTGCCAAACACACCGTGGCGGCACGGCAGGCTGCGCCAAACACGACCGGCCACAGTCATTCTACACCAGTGCCGCCCTGAAAGCCTCAGAGAGTCGAGACACAGGCACGACTTCCACACCCGTCTTCATTGCAGCTTCTCGTGCGCCGCGTTCGGGTACGACTATTCGAGTGAATCCGAGTCCAACAGCCTCTTTGGTTCGCACGTCGAGTCTTGGCACCGATCTGATCTCGCCTCCCAGTCCGACTTCGCCAATGACCACGGTGTCATCGCGCACGGGCGTATCGTGGTAGCTTGATACGATAGCACAGACCAGACCGAGATCGATCGCAGGTTCATCGATGCGAAGTCCACCGGCGAGGTTGACAAAAACGTCCTTCGATGAAACGTGCAGTCCTTCCTTCTTCTCAAGGATAGCAAGCAGCAAGCTTAGCCGCTTCTGATCGAATCCCGATGCTACTCTCTGCGGAACGCCGTAGGTAGCCTCGGCGACTAGCGCTTGAAGCTCGAACAGAATCGGGCGAATCCCCTCGATCGAACACACAATCACTTGACCGGAGATTCCGCTGGTGCGTTCGGAGAGGAACAACTCTGAAGGATTCGCGACCGGTTCCAGTCCTCGCTCTCCGATAGTGAATATGCCGATCTCAGATGTCGACCCGAAGCGATTCTTCTCTGCGCGCAGAATCCTGTAGAGATGATTCTTCTCGCCTTCGAAATGCAGAACTACGTCGACCATGTGTTCGAGCACCTTCGGTCCGGCAATCGCGCCTTCTTTGGTGATGTGTCCGATGAGAAGCAGAGCGATCTTACTCGCCGCGCACGTGTCCTGAAGAGCAGCTACGCATTCGCGTATCTGCGTGACAGTGCCAGGAGAGGACTCGAATTCACGTGACCGAAGAGTCTGGATCGAATCTACAATAACAAAGCGATGCGACCCACCGTCCACCAACTCCTTTATCTCCTCCAAATCGGTTGTGGTTGCAACATCGATTCCCTCAGACGCTATCCCAAGTCGATCTGATCGGTTCCTGATCTGTTCGGGCGACTCCTCGCCAGAGACATAAAGCGATGGATGATCGCGCTCGGTGAACTTGCCTGCAACCTGAAGCAGAAGTGTAGATTTGCCGATCCCCGGATCGCCTCCAAGCAACACTGATGATCCGGCCACGATTCCGCCGCCGATGACCCGGTCGAATTCCTCCATACCTGTTGGAATCCTGAATTCAAGAGAGGTGTCGATCTTCCCGAGTGGAACCGCGGCGGCAGCTCTGCGATCGCCGGTGCCCTTGCTCGACTGTTTCTTGGAGACTCGCTCCTCGACGATCGTATTCCATTCGCCACAATGCTGACATTTGCCCGACCACTTCGATTGAACAGCTCCGCACGACTGGCAGACGAATATGGTTTTGTCAGAGGACATCGATCCTGCTACCCGTTAGCGCTCTGCGAGAGCATTCGATGCGGCGTCCGGAATCCGATCCCCACGCAATCGACGAGCCAAATGTATTGATGTTCGGGCAGGTCTTGCGATACGCGATCAGCGGATCGTGTGACCTGCCCGCAACGGGCAGCGAAAGTGCCGGGTCACACGCTCCCGACTTCGTCGGGGTCGCAAGACCCGTCGCAATTCCCGATGCGCGCCAGGGTCTTACGACAGCACCTTCTTCCGGAATGCCAACCAGCAGCAGCCGCTCAGCCACTGTATGCACACACCGAATCATCAACCAGCATCCTATCTGTGCGATAGAAACTCCACAACCAGAGGATCCTGTGATGCACTGATTTCATCGGGTGTGCCCACGAATCGTATCTTGCCTTCACTCAGCATCGCCATTCTGTCTGCAATCTTAAACGCCGAACGCATGTCATGAGTCACCGCGATAGATGTGATTTTCAGCCGCTCCTGAAGCCTCAAGATAAGCTCATTGATAGTGTCAGCGATCACAGGATCAAGTCCTGTGGTCGGCTCGTCATACAGGACTATGGCGGGGTCCATGCAGATCGCGCGCGCGAGGCCGACACGCTTGCGCATTCCTCCCGACAGTTCAGCCGGGTACATGTCCTCCGTGCCAGACAGTCCAACGAGCTCGAGCTTGCTTGCGACGATCTCGCGCTTCTCGGTCTCGGAAGCTGATGTGTGTTCAGTCAGTCCAAGAGAGACATTCTCATAAACCGTCATCGAATCAAAGAGAGCAGCAGACTGAAACAACATTCCGAAACTCCGCCTGACGCGATACAGCTCGTGTTTGGGGAGCGACGTGATTTCTGTTCCGTTTACGAAGACCTTTCCACTGTCCGGAGAGAGAAGCCCGATAATGTGCTTGAGCAACACGCTCTTTCCGCAGCCCGATGCTCCGAGGATGACCATGACCTCGCCGTCTCTTACTTCGAGGTCAACTCCCCGGAGGACCGCTTTGTTTTCGAAGCTTATGTGAATATCCTCGATCCTGATCATATATCCTTGATCGCGGGCTGCGTTTTCTCCGAACGTTCTACACGCTGAACAGCAGGGTTGCCATAACGAAGTCAGATACCAACACCAGCACGGAAGCCGTCACGACTGCGCGAGTAGTTGCAATTCCAACTCCCTCGGCTCCGCCATGTGCTTTGAACCCGTGGAAGCAGCCGAGTATAGCTATCAATCCGCCAAACACAACCGCCTTCATCATGCCTGAGGTCACGTCGGACACCTCGAAGAACATCTTCATGCCGTTAAAGAACGTCTCCGGTTCTACATCGACGAAGAATATGGCCACCGCTGCCGCGCCGAGAATGGCGATGATATCGGCAAACACAATCAAGATAGGCAACATAATCATGCCCGAAATCACGCGCGGCGTCACGAGATAGCCTACGGGATCGATCGCAAGCGTCTCCATCGCGTCGATTTGTTCGGTGACGCGCATAGTACCGAGCTCGGCAGCGATCGCAGCCCCGACTCGACCTGCTACGACAAGCGCCGTCAGGACCGGAGAAAGCTCGATGAAGATGGCCTTCGAGACTGCCGTTCCGAGGTACCTCAGAGGCACATATCCCTGAAACTGGTAAGCCGCCTGCCATGAGGAGACCGCGCCCGAGAAGATCGAGGTCAGCAAGATGAGCGGTAAAGAGTTGACGCCCATCAGAAGCATTTGGTCGGAGAGCAGCTTGCCGTGGCGAAACTGCGATGGCAACGACTTGAGAACGCCGATTGCCATGACGAAGACGCCGCCAAGATCAAGAAGGAAAGTGTAGAAGAGTCTCCCTAAGTACCTGAATAGGTTCAAAACGGCACATCTCCCGACTGATCGTCCGTGTAGATTCCTGCCGGCTCTTCCTGTCTGGCCTCTCGATTGACAAACTGGATGTAGTCTTTGAGAAAGAGCAGCTTGACCGTCCCCGTCGGGCCGTTGCGCTGCTTCGCAATCAACAGTTCTGCGAGACCCTGCTTATCTGGCGGACAGCCTTCCGGCGTGCGCTCAAGGTAATATTCCTCGCGATAGACGAACATTACGAGGTCGGCATCCTGCTCAATTGCGCCTGACTCTCTCAGGTCGGCAAGCTGCGGTCTGCGGTCTCCTCCGCGCATCTCCGGAGCGCGAGAAAGCTGAGAGCATGCTACTACTGGGACGCGGAGGTCTTTGGCAAGTGCCTTGAGAGATCGCGATATCTCAGAGATTTCTTGCTGACGATTTTCCTGAGACCTCGCCGACTGCATCATCTGCATATAGTCGATCACTATGACGCCGACGTCCTCTTTCGCCTTCAGTCGACGTGCCTTTGAACGCAGTTCCGGAATTCTGATATTCGCGGAATCATCGATGAACACGGGCGCCTCGCTCAGGAACCCGACTGCGGTTGATAGTCGTTCATAGTCCTCATTCGCGAGGGTTCCCGCACGCAGCCGGAACGGACTGATATGCGCCTTGGCACAGAGCATTCGCTGTGCGATCTGATTCGCGGACATCTCGAGAGAGAATATCCCGACAGCCTTGCGCATCTCCATAGCCACATGGGCACAGATGTTCAGAGCAAAAGCTGTCTTGCCCATTGATGGCCGCCCGGCAATTACTATGAACTCCCCGTCTTGGAACCCAGTCGTCATCTGATCCAGCTCGTAGAAACCGGTCGGAATCCCGACCAAGCCGCCTTTCCGCTGGCGATAGTTCTCTATCTCGTCGAAGGTCTTGGGCAGGATGCTCGAGATCGATACAAAACCCTCTCCCAGACGACGTTGGCTGATTTTGAATATGGAGCTCTCGGCGTCATTGAGTATTTCTTCCGCGCCACCTTCAGCTTCACCGGCATTCTGGGATATTTCCTCGGCGGCAAGTTTCAATTTCCTCAGCAGATACTTATCATAAATGATCTGGGAGTGCGGCACCACGTTGGCGGATGTCGACACAACCGAAAGAAGCTCGGTGAGCGCCTCAAGACCTCCGATCTTATCGAGCTGATCCTTACGCTTCAGCCGATCAGCTACCGTCACGAGATCTATCGGAACGGCATCATTATAGAGCTCCATCGCAGCTCCGAAGACGATGCCGTGCCTGCCATCAAAGAAACACTCCGGCTCCAGCATCTCAGCGGCGTCATGGATGGCGTCGCGGTAGTTGAGGATTGCGCTCAGCACTGCGCGCTCAGCCTCAATGGAGTGAGGAGGTACCCGAGGCTGGCCTGCTTTTTCGGACATTATTGCGTCCTTGCGTTACCTAAGTCCTTGGTTGCAGATCAAGCGACAATACTGCAACTGCCCGCGAATCGCGTTGCCGCTTTTCTTCGAAACGATAATACAATCGGGACAGTAAGTCAACCTGACTAACTTCGGACCGATTATTCACGATATTTCTGATCCTGCCGATAACTGGATAGGGTATCGCCTCCGGGTCGGACAGGCAAGTCTATTATAGCGACCCGACAAATCGAGGAGATCGTGCAAGACGCCTCTACCGAAATCCGGTTGCAGAAGTCTCCGGTTACCGCAGATGAGTCCACAGGCTGCGGCGTGTCTGAGAAGCAGTCTGACTGCAGCGTACTGTTCGTCAATTGGTACGTCGAAGACGACTCGATCCCAAGAGCAGACCTGTTTGACGGCTTCGAGCTGCAAATAGCAGCGGGGAATATCGTCTTTTTCGATCCGCTCGGGTTTGCCGCGGCCAACGGCATGCGCAGAAACAGCAGCGACATAGCGGAAGCCGAATACCAATCCATCAGCGAATCAGACTTCCGGCGTTATCTGGCAGGAGTCAAGCGAGCGACTCAGTTGTTCCAGAGCTTGCTCGACGGCGGTGGAATCCTTGTGCTCCGATCTCAGTTCCCGAACACTCAGCTGCGTATCAGAAAGAAAAGCTCTGTCGGAACCCAAACGTATACAGAATCTGTCGTTTCCCCGTTCTTCTGGATGGAGGACTTTCTCGGCAAGTTTTCGTTCCCTTACGCAAGCAAGAGCACGATAGAATTTGTCGACAGACACAATCCGCTCAGGAAGCTCCTCGGTCACGCACCTGTCAATTGCCTCCAGACTTTGAATACGATCGGAAAGGGCGAGATCGAAATCATCGCGACCACAGCATCCGCGCCGAAATCGCCTGCGATAGCCAAAATAAGCCCGGAGAACTCTCGCGGTCAAATCTACATTATCCCACAGTTCCTCGTTCGCAGGGAGCATGCCATTCTCGTCGACGCATTCAAGTCAATACTACTCAACAAGTCCTTCGGGATGGCCAAGCCAGCCTGGCTCGATGACTTCGCAGAGCGACTCGGCATCATCAATCCGTACAGGGCGAAGCTTGAAGAACTTGGCAAACAAATCGACAAGCTCGAGCAAGAGCGCGACGAATTGCTGCAGAAGCTCGAGGAGACAATGCGACTTGTCGACCTGCTGGTCGAAACGGGAGAAGATTTGCAGTCAGCAGCTCGCGTGGGGCTCGAAACGGTCGGGTTCGACTGCTCGGAGAATGCTCCCGGAAGGCAGTCGAATAGCATTTTGGTTGTGGACAAGGGAAATGTGATAAGGCGGGCAATAGTCAGAATTGCTGCCAACGACTCTGGTCCGATACGAGTGCAGGAGATTCGAGAGCTTCAACAGGCCATAGATTCGAGCAATCTCAAGAACAAGCCCAAAGGCATACTGATAGGCAACGCATCGCGGATGACCCCGCCAAAGGATAGACAGATTTGGTTCGATATGGAGTGCCAGACCGAAGCCAAACAGAGCGACATTTGCCTGATTCCCTCGTTCGAGTTCTACGCAGCCGCATGCTTCTGCCTTGCCAAAGCCGAATCGGACATCTACGACACGGTTAGATCGGCTGTGCGACGCGACATAATGGAGTGCGACGCAGTGTTCCAACTGAATCGCAAGCGATTTGGCGTCCGCATCTGACACGGGCGGATGACGCCAATCACTTCCGAGTACATTCCGCACTTGACCACCCACGCTGCAATTGCTTATCAATGTTCTCATGATCGACGATTTCACTGAGTCAAATCGCGAGCTCTGGAACAAGCTGACACCAGTCAACGCCGCCTCTCGATTCTATGATCTTGACGGGTTTCTCAATGGCGACTGCTCGTTGCAGCCTATCGAACTTGAGGAAGTCGGATCGGTCGCCGGCAAGAGTCTCCTTCATCTGCAGTGCCATTTTGGCATGGACACGCTGTCATGGGGTCGACTAGGCGCCAGAGTCACGGGGGTCGACTTCTCAGAAGAGGCTATTTCGCTCGCATATTCGCTCGCCGACAAATTGTCAATGAACACTGAGTTCATTTGCTCGGACATCTACGACTTGCGGAGCCGGCTGTCCGGTGAATTCGACATTGTATTCACATCCGCTGGTGTGCTCTGCTGGCTGCAAGACATCCCTCGCTGGGCAGAAATAGCCGCGAGCTTCGTGAAACCGGGAGGGTTCCTTTACGTTCGTGAATTCCATCCATTTGCGTACATGTTCGACGACACGAACAACTCGCCCGTTCCAGTTCTTCGCCACCCCTACTTCCCGGCCGAGCAGCCACTTCGATTCGAGGACCAAGGGAGTTATGCGAATCCTGAATCCGACATAAGAACTGTCAGTTATGAATGGTCCCACAGCCTTGCGGAGATTACCTGCGCTTTGATCGATGCGGGATTGACAATCGAGTTTCTGCATGAATTCCCGTTCAGCACTTATCCATCGCATCCCTTTCTTGAGAAGGCAGAAGACGGATCGTGGCAATATGACAAGATCGATGGTGGTCTCCCGCTCATGTTCTCAATACGGGCGAGAAAGCGTTTACGGTCGAGATGACAAAAGGTGAGGTTCTTCAAAGGGTAGTTGCGCGCTCAATCAGAAACATCCTCCTCTGGCAGCTGACAATTCTGGCTGTGTGCCCAATCTCATCAGGGCGCTCACTGGTCGAGCAAAAGCTCGACGAATACCTTGTCGCAGCTACAAACGTCTGGAGATTCCAGGGAGCGGTGCTGGTGGCGAAAGAAGGCAAGGTCATTCTGAGAAGAGGCTACGGCATGGCCAACAGAGAGGTCGGAGTATCCAACACGCCAGAGACGAAATTCTTCATCGGATCGATTACAAAACAATTCACTGCGGCCGCGATTCTGCTTCTACAACAGGATGGTCTGCTGAATGTCATGGACCCCATTAGCATGCATCTTCCAGATTACCCGGGTGATGCAGGCTCGCGAATCAAGCTCCATCACCTGCTCACTCACACATCGGGGATCCCGGACTACACCCAGACACCGTCGGTTATGCTTAAGCGCACGACAGCGCTGTCGCAGACCGATCTTCTCAGGATATTCGATCAGCAACCTCTCGAGTATGAGCCCGGTACTCAGTTCCACTACAGCAATTCGGGATACATTGTGCTCGGTGCGATCATTGAGCGCGTTTCAGGGCAATCCTACGAAGCGTTTCTCCATCACAGACTGCTGAAGCCACTGAAGATGCTCAACAGCGGCTATGCACGGCGAGAGATGGGGCTTCCGGATCGTGCCGACGGCTACACGCTCAATGACGACCAGGGACTGATCAGGGCGCCACAGGTCGATCCGCCGTTGCTGCACTCAGCCGGAGCCCTGTACTCCACCGTGGACGATATGCTGCTGTGGGACAAGGCGCTCCGGGATCATAGCATTCTGGATAAGAAATACATTGAGGTTATGCTCGCTCCGTATACCGGATTCTACGGATACGGGTGGTTCATAGAGACACTGTACGGACGTCGGCACACATTTCATGGCGGCTATCTCGATGGATTCAACACCACCTTTGACCGTTGGATCGATGACAACCTTTGCATAGTAGTGTTCAGCAACGAAGATGAGGCGCCAGTCAAGAAGATTGCCAAAAATCTCGCAGCCATCATATTCGGGGAGCCTTACAATATCCCACAAATGAGGGTTGCTGCTGAGGCAGACTCTCTTCTGATTTCGGAATACACTGGAGTCTACGGAAAAGGAGTCGAGTCTCACGTAGTCTATACTCGCGACAAGTTTCTATTCGACAGACCTTATAACGAGCCTGCTCGCAAGCTGCTTCCCTTCGCCGCGGATTCCTTCTTCGTGGAAACGGACAACACGATCACGCTGCTGTTTACAAGAGACGAAATGGAAACAGTGGTCGGATGCGTTTTGGACGACGATGGAATGGGTGCATGTCTCGGCAAGCTCATCGGTCCTCAGGCAGACAGCATTTGGGTATACAGGCGCGCCATTGCCCTTGATCCGGATATCCTTGGTGGTTACGTTGGCAAATACAGGCTTGAAACGGGTGTGGAAGGTCTGGACTCAACTTTCTATGTCGAGATAGCGCTTCAACGAAACGGGCTGTCGGTTATCATAGGCGAGGGAGAAGCTGTGGATGTATTCCCATATACGCAGTCAGAGTTTTTCAACTACTCGGCCGATTTCCTCATGCAATTCATTGCCGACAGCGCTGGTTCCGTCACTGCATGCAGACTGGAGCTTTCCGGTGCATCGGTGACGGCTTTCAAATTGAAATGATTCACACGGCAAAGGTCTGTGGTCATGAACTGGGTTGACATGCTGGCTGAGTTTGCCTCAGAAGTGAGGGAGTCAAGCCTCAAACGGCTGCGAGCTGTTCCCATCGGGTTCGAGAACTGGCGCGTTCATCCCGACTCCATGAGCTTCGCAGACACCGCGAAGCACCTGATCGACTGCGATGAATGGCTCTTTGACAGGCTCGCCGGATCAAACCCAGAGCCATTGCGGGGCCTGTCTGGATGCACTCACATAGCCGATAGACGGTCGTATGACAACCTGCTCGAAAACCTGGACTGCGTCGGACAGAGACGCCGCGATGCTATTTCGCGTCTCGACGACTCAGCGCTTTCCAGACTCGTACTCGACACACGCTTCGGCCGCGAAGTGACTGTGTGGTGGGTCATTGTGCGAGGCAACCTCGATCACGAAATACACCACAGAGGCCAGATCGCAGCTTGGCTGAGGATCATCCAAACCGGTGAGGGAAATAAGCAATGAGAATCCGAACGACCATAGGCAGATTGCTCAGTGCTTCGCATACCGAGATCATGTCAATCGTGCTTTTATCGCAATTGCTTCTTCCGTTCACAGCCAATCAAGCTTCGGCACACGAGCGCCGGAATGTGATTGTCGATACTGACGTCGCACTCGACGATGTTCGGGCCATCCTTCTGCTGTTGCGAGCCAGCCAATTCGAAGTGGTCGGAATTGTCACATCAGACGGAGCCTGTTCACCTCAGATCGGCGCGAGGAACGTGCAGTGTGTGCTGAGTCCGGTCGGAAGAGACGACATTCCGATTGGGTACGGAGATACTCTCGGCCAACCGGCTCCTCCCTGGCGTCCGATGTCGGAAGCGCTCGGCTGGGCTGGGATTCAGCCCGCTCGAAGCGATGACTCCATTTCACTCGCACTTGATCTGCTGGCGCGGCTGCTGACGTCATCTGGAGAAAGAGTCACATACGTTTGCCTCGGACCAATGACGAACTTAGCAAGTCTGATCGAAGCCGACACCGCAGCCTCTGAGTTGATATCGGAGGTCTGGTACTCCGGAACGCTCGTCGATCAGGCGAGTGAATCATGGAACACACTGCGAGATACTGCTGCCGCGCGAGCGGTATACAGATCCGCATTAACTGTGCGAGCAATCGAGCTACCGGATTCGGAACTGATTAGATTTGACAGCTCAATGTTCGAACACATTGCAGATATGGAAACCGAATCTGCACGGTTGATCACGAAATTGCATTCCGGCGAAAGAACCGGGATGCTCGTCCGAAACGGTCATTTTCGCGCCTGTGATGAGTCTGTAGTGCTGGGCATGATTGAGCCATCACTCATCTCGTTTCGAAGAGCAGACCCGTTACTCCCGCACTTCGAGTCAACGGGCTTCAACTCGGACTCCGGTCGCGCTTTGTATCTAACTATCCTGTCCCAAGGAGTCGACAACATGCTTTCACCAAGGAACCCTACGGTGCTTGACCACTTTCCGGCAGATCCAAGTGAGCTGCAAGGAGATATCAAGCCTTTCGTGACAGATATTATCGCAAGATATGGCCGAGAAGAATGGAACTGCGCAATACTGACCAACGAGTTTCATCAGCATCTCGGCATCTACTCAATTGTCGGTGTGAAGATGGGTATTATAGCAAGGGAGTTGCTCCGCGCCGATCATGGAAGCCTAAGAGTCGTAAGCCATGCAGGTTCGGTACCGCCAATGAGCTGCCTCAACGACGGACTGCAGGTCTCGACGGGAGCAAGCCTTGGACACGGAGCAATCAGAGTCGTCGAAGATTCAACTCGCGTTGAGGCTGAATTTAGTAGCAACAACAGATCGTTGAGACTGAAGCTGAACGACGATGTAGTTGCACGGATCAGATCAGACATCCGGGATGCGATCGCCAAATATGGAGATCTCACGCCCGAGTACTTCGCCGAAGTAAGAAGGCTGGCTCTGCAATACTGGCTCGAACTGGACAGAGCGACAATCTTCGAGGAGCGAACGGAGTAGCTGCTGACCCGCGTAGACGCACGAGTAGATGCAAGCCTATTCTGAGGCTGTACACCAGATACTACTGACTACTCAGCGAAGCCCTCGGTTCTCGTTCTCACCACTTCGAAACGACTTCACCGAAGCACTCAAGACCGCTTCTTATGACCGCGCTGTATCCGCCGCCGGGTCTTGTCCAAGCTCCCGCAAGATACAAGTTCTCTATCGGCGTGGAATGAGGCAAACGACGCAGGCCGGAATTGTCCACCGTCTGGTCGAATCCGTAGATCGCACCACGGTAATTGCCTGTGTATCGCACATTCGTTAATGGAGTTCCTATCTCTTTGACTTCTATGGCATCCATCAAACCGGGCAAGAGAGCTTTCTCGGCCCGCCTGATCAAGATGTCTGCCATGCGCTCTTTCTCCTTGCGATACGCATCCTTCTTGCCGTTCAGGTAGTCGCTCTCGTATGGCAACCAGTGGTCATACCCCTGCAGCGCCATTACCGTCACTGTGTTCTTTCCCTCCGGCGAATAGCCTTTGTAAACATTATCATAGAGAGTTACTCCAAGCCCGCAATTCTCGACATCGGCTGCCAGGCAGGCCGCGTAATCCGCCTCGACATCATATCCCTCGCCGATGAAGATCTCCGTATCGCGGAGATCAAGCTTGCCGACGAGGTCTAACTTCAGGCCGAGGAAAACCTGGAATGAGGAAAGACTGACGCTCAATTGATCGAGCTTAGCAAGATACTCCTGAACGATCTCCTTCTCGTCGGTCAGCGTTCGAATAGTGTCGAAAGCGTTCGCGTTTGAAATGACAGCTCGGCATCGGATTTCCTCACCACCATGAACGCGAACTCCAACGGCCTTGTGATCCTCCGTCAGGATCTTCTCGACTTTCGTCTTGAGCATGACCCTGCCCCCTCGATCGGTGATGAACTTGACCAGGGCATCGCTGATCTTTTGAGACTTACCTCTCGGGTAGTATGATCCGCCCTCCAGAAAGCCAATCGTCGGAAGCGCATAGTAGAAGCTGGAGAGCTTCGATGGCGGGAGACCGTAGTAACCCCACAGGCAGGAAACAAGCGCCACGAGTTTGGGGTCTCTGATGTGCATCGCGACAAGCTCGCCCCATGTGATTCTGTAACATTTGAAAAGCGTGGGGAATTCGAACGGAAACGTGTTCATTTCGAACTTGCCTCCGGCGCTCGACAGCTTGCCGATATCGGCAGCGAGTCCCTTCATGTCTGCAAACAGGCTGTCAATGCCCGCCTTCTCGGACGGGAAGTAACCGGACAGAAGGTCGGTGTAGGCCGCAACGTCCTTCTGGGGCACGCGAAAATCATAGTCGGGGAAGATCGCCCTGTACAAATGAGGATGCGCTACGAATTCTACCTCTTGTATTTCCGGGAATCCTGGAAGCAAATTAATCAGACCGTTGCGCTCACCGGCCGAAGTGGCATGTAACGAGGCATCGAAGACGAATCCTCCGGGCCGGGCAAACGTGGTTGCATATCCGCCCGGCTTGTCGTGCTTCTCAATCACGAGTGGTCTCAAACCCTGACGCGCGAATGCCCCGGCACAACTCAACCCGCCGAGTCCCGAACCGATTACTATCGCGTCATAGCCGCCGCCCTTGTCATCTGAAGCTACCGCCTTGCCGATGACACTCCAATCCAGTACGGCAAGACCGAGCCCCGACAGAATCGCTCCTATGAAGTCTCTTCGATCAACATGGCTTCCTTCCATATTCGCTCCCTTGAATCGCTACTGGTCGGCTAACGGGAACATCCCTCACCAACACATGTCCAACACGCAGCCTTGATCTGAACGGTTCTATTTCTTCTTAATCCCGCTAATCGTACAACGCACATCTTCGCTCAGTTTGTCTACGATATTGGAGCAGCAGAGTTTCAAGCCGCAAAATGACCGAAGGGCTGAGGCTTCTTGAACTTGAAGCTGAGTTCGAATCACGATGATCCAGTTGAAGCGCTTGTCCCGGCCAGCCAGCCCGTTGAGAAAGCCGCCTGCAGGTTGAAACCGCCAGTGTCTGCGTCAATGTCAAGAACCTCTCCTGCGAAGTACAACCCCCGGACAAGCTTGGATTCCATCGTAAGTGGGTTAACCTCACTCAAGTCGACTCCTCCGGATGTCACCATAGCCTCGCGAAACGACCTATGGCCGCTGATTTCGAGGACAAATTCCTTGCAGCAGCGAACAATCGACCTTCTCTCGCGCGACATGATCTGATTCGCTTTCTTGTCCGGGTCAACCCCGGCAGTGGAGATAAGAGCCGTCGCCAGCCTGGCCGGCAGGAAGCCCGATAAGACGCTCCGCACCATCTTGTTCCCGTGTGCATTGAATTGATCGAGCAGCAATGTCGTGAGTTGGTCATCACTCTGTTCGGGCAGGAAGTCAATGTGCGCTTTGACCGACGATCCTCTCTCGATGCCTATGACTGCATACCTGCTGATGTTCAGCACAGCTGGGCCGGAGATGCCGAAGTGAGCGAAGATCAGCTCGCCTCTCTCCTGAGCGACGCGGCGGTCACCCTCGACCAACGTCACTTCCACATTCTCAAGGCTGAGTCCCTGTAATTGCGATAGCGTCTTGCAACGGGCCAGCAGTGGCACAAGCGCAGGTCGAAGTGGAACAACGCGGTGCCCCACTCGTTTTGCCATAGTGCATCCATCACCGGTGGAGCCCGTAGCGGGATACGATGCTCCGCCTGTGGCCAATATCACCGCATCAGCTTGAATCACATGCTCGCTGGACGCCGCCGATTGCACAGCCGACGAGTTCCGGGCACTATAGGTCTGCACAGCAATCCCCTCGATGCGCCCGTCTCTTTCAATCAGGCGACGAGCCGGGAATCCAGTCACGACATCGACGCCCTGTGTACGAGACCAATGCTCAAGCGCTCTGGCCAATGTTTCTGCAGAGCCGCGGGACGGGTAGGCCCTTCCGTCGGCTTCTACTACAATGGGAACACCGAGTTTCTTGAAGAACGAAATCAAATCCTGCGATGAAAACCGGGCGATCGCATGACGAATGAACTTGCCCGATGCTCCAAAATGAAGAATAAAGTCGTTGAGCATCGCCACATTCGTCACATTGCACCTTCCACCACCGGTAATTCGCAATTTGCGGGCCGTCGAAGACATCTTCTCAGCGAGGGTAACGGAACCGCCAAGTTCTGCGGCTCTGCCGGCGGCCATTAGCCCTGCCGGCCCTCCCCCTATTACCACTATTCGAGTTGACATGAACTACCGGGTCATTACTGGGCAGTCGAGACGATCAACCCGCTCAACGCACCGCGAGCAATTTCCGAATGAGTGACTCGAGCTCAGCCCTGTTGACATCAGTGTTCTTGCAGGGACCTTCGGGCCGGAGATTCGGAAGTCCGACCACCGGAATCCTCGGATTCACTTCAACAAAACCAGACAGCAGATCCCGCTCGCAGGCGATCGCTACTATCGCCCGTGGACAAACCTCTCGTATCTTCTTGCGCGCTTCCTGACCGCCATCGGCGGTTGCCATCGCAAATCCGTAACGATCCCGAAGCGATCTCAGGAATGAATTGGCTTCGCGGGTCAGACATCTCGGCAAAAGCACCAGAAGCTCCTCAGGCGCTACTACTCTCTGTCCGGGCAGAAGGATATTGTGTATTCTCAAAAACGAATTGACGAGCTTGTCCTTGGAAATCCCCATGATGCCGCCAATCCGAAGTGCGATGCTCAAGAGCCAATTAACCGGGTGTGGGAAGATCAGCACTCCGCTCATGAATGACGAGCCTGCAAGTGAAGCAAGAGCAAAGAGCAATAGCCACATCAGAACGACGACCGTGAAGACCCATGCACCCCACTTCACAATGGTGTATAGTAGGGGGCTGATTGATATGAGCCGAGGTTCAACGAGCCAGACAGCCAGATGCGAAGTGCAGATCAAAAACGTCACTGCTACGGCAGCAACGCCGACAAACATCCCCTTGCGCACCGGCGCTGTGCTGCCAACTGATCCGTCCCAGTCGAGCCATTCATCGCCCAGTTTTCTGTCTCGCTGGGTCTTCTCTTTGCTGTTAGAGCCTGATTCCATGGTTCAATGCCTACCCTCAGGATGCTCCTGTGACCTTGATGCTTGACACGCCGATGGTCGGCATGCCGATCATGCCATCCGCCGGTGTCCATGTCAAATCGTTCGCGACAACCTCGATGCTTCTAAACAGGTGAAGCAGATTGCCTGACAACGTAATTCCGTCAATCGGCTCACACAGCAGTCCATTCCTGACTGCGATAGCCTTCGCGGGAACCGAGAAGTCAGCTGTAGTCGGGTTGACCGCCGCATGGAGGCCCGACACTTCGGTCACATAAAGACCGTTCCCCACCGATCTGATCAGCGATTCCGCGCCCACTTGCCCAGGTACAAGATACAGATTGGTCGGACTTATGCAAGGTTGGGAGTGATAGCTTGATCTGGAAGCATTGCCCGTGGAGAATGTCTTTCCCCGGTTAGCGCAGTAAGAATCATACATGAATCCCGCAAGTTTTCCGCGTTCGATCAAGACGGTAGACTGCGAAGGCATGCCTTCCGAGTCGAACGGACTCGTGGCCAGCCCTCCTTCCAAACGCCCGTCATCGATGATCGTCACATTCGACGATGCGATCATCTCGCCAAGTTTGTCACGGAGCGGTGACTTACCTTTCTGAACTCGATCAGCCGACAGCATTTCCGACAACGACTTCAGAAACGCCGAGCCGCTCTCAGGCGGCAGGACAATCTGATACTCCCCGGAACTGGCTGTAGAAGCGCCCAGCATCCGCAACGCGTAACTGGCCACCTTCTCTCCAGCATCCTGAGCGGACAGCTTGTCGAAATGAGAGGAGGCTTCAACGTGTGTACCGGTCTGATACCCGGACTCATCTCCGGCAAAAGCATAAGCAAAGACGTAGGCAAGCGTGCCTCTCGATCTCGCGAAGATGCCACGGCTGTTCACCACAACAGTCTCCTGCACCGTGTCCCCGTACTGAAGCCAGCCGAAGCCTTTGATCCTGGGATCGACCGCCCTGGCATGTTGCTCCACTGCAAGCAGTTTCTTGAACTTGGCATTGAGCGTCAGATCGGCCATCTCTGGATCGAACGGCTCAGACACCTGAACTCGTTCTCCTGTCGGCGGCTCGGGAAGGATATTGTTGTCATCCGGAGAATGGAGATCGCACCTTCTTGCCAGATTTCTGACGAGTTCAATGGCTGCGGCCTTCTCGCACACGTTGGATGAGCCGAACGCCAACTTGCCATCGCGTAGTACTCGAACGGCGTACCCGTCAGCCAATCTTAAGTTCACGGAATCGATTTCCGTCTTGCCTGCCAAGATCTCCGTGCCGACAGTCCGATTGACGTAGACTTCAGCCGCGTCGGCGCCGAGCGATAATGCGGCATCCAGCAACATCTCAGAGAAATCTTGGTCCAGGATGTTCATGTCAGAATGTGCTCCCGGTTCCGCCCACGGTCAGTTTGCGGACTCTGACGGTCGGCATGCCCACGCCAACAGGCACCTCCTGCCCCTTTCCACACCGACCGGGAGAATGATTGATCACAAGATCGTTGCCCACCATGTCGATGTCCTTTAGAGCTTGAATCCCGTTGCCCGTGATCGTAGCGCCCTTGACCGGTCTCGTCAGTTTGCCATCTTCTATGAGGAATCCCAGCAAGATGCTCGTTATGAACCTGCCTGTAACGACGTCCACCTGTCCACCGAAGCCGACATCAGCCGCGTATATACCTTTCTTGGTGGATCGAATAATCTCCTCCGGATCGTCCGGTCCTGCAGATATGTAAGTATTACGCATTCTGGGGATCGGCGGGAAGGCATAGCTCTGCCTCCTGCCGGAACCTGTGGGATTAACATTGAACCTGCTGGCTGTGAGGATCGTGTGCAGGTATCCGCAGAGTCGTCCATTCTCTATGAGCAGAGTGTCCTGTGATGGTGTGCCCTCGTCGTCAAAAGCATACGACCCCGGATACCCTGCCAGAGTCCCGTTGTCATGAATAGTGACCTTCTCGGAGGCCACCCTCTGGCCCAGCAATCCTGCGAAGGAGCTGCCCTTTTCAATCAGATCAGCCTCCATACCGTGGCCGCATGATTCGTGGAACAGAATTCCGTTCTCGCCCGGCGCAAAAACTACCGGTACCTCACCTCTCGGGCAATCATCGGCCTTGAGCATGGTGATTGCCTGCTTGCAGGCTGCTTCCGCAAAGCGGGTGGGGGAGTTCTCGCCAGTCAGCGCTTCCATCCCTTCGAAAAACGACTTGCCCGACCAGCCCATCTGGCGCTCGGAGTCACTACCCGCAAACACCGTAATCACGAACTCGGTAAGACCGAGCCGTTGCCTTACGACCTCATTGGCATGCGACGATGCGACAAGCACATCTCGCTTGATATCCGAGTATCGCGCGGTGACCTGTCTTATCTTGCCGGAGTAACCCCAGGCGGCCTCTTGTGCCTGTCTCACAAGATCGTGTTTCAACTCGATTCGAGCTTCAGCGGGATCGATCTTGATACGGGAGTACATGTCTATTACGGCTCGATCCGCAAGGACTACCGTGCATGGCGAAAGCGTCGAGTGCGTAGGAAGTCCGGCTGCAAGTCGACGCGCAGCGGCCTCCAGCTTGTCGGGTGTCATCTCCGTACAGTCGGTATAGAACGTGCAGTGATCTTTCACAGCCCTCAACCCTGCACCCAACTGAGTGGAGTATGACGTGTTTATCTTCCTGTCGTCGGATGTCACAGCGTTGTAACTCGAATCCTCACAGAACACGTCACAGAAATCAGCTCCGGCATCCAACAGAATGCCGATCAACCGATGAAGCACGGTCTTATCAGGTATTGGACTCGCTGACATATACGGAGTCTACGAAAATCTTCATGCCTTGGACAGAGAAAAAGGAGTCGCAGGAACAGAAGATACCAACTCTGTCGCCAAATCAACTTGACAATTTTGTCCTCTATACGTCTATATGGATAAGAGTCCATTCCGATGTTCGGGCAGGTCTTGACTGCGACGAAGTCGCGGTTGTGACCTGCCCGCAAGAGATTGTGAGAGCGATGGTTCACACGCCCCGCTGCAGCGGGTCGCAAGACCCATCGCAACTCCTGACGAATATCTGACTCTTTCAACAGTCCCTTTCGCCGGAATGACAGACTGGGAGGAGCAAAGCTCTCTGCATAGGTACCTCTGTGATATCAAAGACTCCGCCGATCACGACCGCCGTGGCAGCAAATGATTTTGATGCCATGCCATCAGCCTAACAATTCAGTTGACTCTTGCCACATTCGGCCTAAATTCGCCATGACGTTGCAGCTGATGAAACAGTGGCTTTCGCCCGCGTGTATATAGACTGTTACTGCCCGCCGCGGCGGGTGCGGCGTATCACTCGACCGGAGGACCTATGGCTGACGAGCTTTCCCAATCCCAGGACATCCAGGCAGTCGAACGACTACGACAGGCTCGTGACAGAATAAAGACGGAAATTGCGAAGATCATCATTGGCCAGGACGTAGTAATCGATCAGCTCCTGATTTCGATTCTGTCAAACGGCCATGTGCTCCTGATCGGCGTACCGGGTCTTGCGAAGACGCTTCTTGTCTCGACCCTGGCACGGATACTCGACCTCAAGTTCTCTCGCATACAGTTTACTCCGGATCTCATGCCTTCGGACATAACCGGAACAGAGATCATCGAGGAGGACAAGAGCAGCGGCAAACGGTCTTTCAAATTCGTGAAAGGTCCCGTCTTTGCGAATATCGTGCTCGCAGATGAGATTAACCGTACTCCGCCGAAGACTCAGGCTGCCCTGCTTCAGGCCATGCAGGAACACGAGGTCACTGCCGCAGGCGAGACTTATCGACTGGTCGAGCCGTTTTTCGTGCTCGCAACTCAGAATCCAATTGAACAGGAAGGAACTTACCCGCTTCCGGAAGCGCAGCTTGACCGCTTCATGTTCAACATACTGATCGACTATCCCTCTGAAGCCGAAGAACAGCGGATCGTCAAGGCAACTACGGCAGTACAGCAAGCCGAATTATCGCACGTGCTCAGCGGAGACGATATCGTGAAGCTCCAAGTTCTCGTGAGGCGCGTGCCGGTGTCGGATCATGTCATCGACTATGCCGTGAGACTCGCGCGTGCTACACGCCCAGCTGAGAGCGGAGCGCCGGACTATGTCCGCAATTGGGTGTCATGGGGGGCGGGACCGAGAGCTTCGCAGTATCTGATTCTCGGTGCAAAGACACGTGCGGTTCTTGCCGGAAGATTCACTCCGTCGGTCGAGGACGTTCGATTCATCGCAAAACCGGTATTGCGACACAGAATCGTCACATCGTTCAACGCCGAGGCTGACGGCGTGGGCGCATCAGAGATCGTCGACCGGCTGCTCGAATTCGTGAAAGAGAAATAGCTGCATTTATTGCGGTGTAGCGGCACGGCATGCCGTGCCGAAGGAGTAGGTCGGGTTCCGAATTCCCGCCCTGGCGAGAAAGAGAAACTCGACACAAAAGACACACATAGATGACTCCAGAACTTGACTACAAGCGTTTCTTGAAACCCGACGTCATCTCGCGCCTCAAAGGGATGGAGCTGAAGGCGCGGCTCGTGGTCGAGGGATTCATGGCAGGCCTTCACAGATCACCCTATCACGGGTTCTCTGTGGAATTCGCCGAGCATCGCCAGTATATGCCGGGAGATTCGATACGCAATATCGATTGGAAGGTTTACGCCAAGTCGGACAGATATTTCGTCAAGGAGTTCGAGGAGGAGACAAACCTCAAATCGTACGTGCTCATAGATACGTCGGCATCAATGGGATACAGCTCCGACCAGAAGCACAGGATTGCCAAGCTCGAGTATTCTGTTTACCTCGCCGCATCGCTGACTTTCCTGATGCTCAAACAGCGCGATTCGGTAGGTCTGGTCGGCTTTGACGAGCGCATCCACACGTACATCCCGCCAAAATCGGCTGCGGCACACCTTCATGTTCTGCTCCAACAGATGGACAAGCTCAGGCCATCGCAGAAGACAGATATCTCTGATACTCTTCACCAGATGGCGGAGAGAATCAAGCGTCGCGGTCTGATCATTCTGATGTCTGATCTCTTCGACGAGCCCTCCAAAGTGCTCGCCGGCCTGAAACACTTCAGGCATCGCAAGCATGAGATCATCGTCTTTCACATTCTCGATCCTCGCGAGCGGGATTTCGCCTTTCCGGCAGAAGCGGTCTTCGAGGATCTCGAAACAGGCGAAAGAATCACTACTCTGCCGTGGCAGATCAAGAAAGAATACAAGCACGAACTGGAAAAGACTTTCGACGTATTCTCTCGGGAATGCCGGATGTCCAACATCGACTACCATCTGATCGACACATCAATCAGCTATGATCGCGCGCTGATGGCGTATCTTAACAAACGGGCGAGGCTATACTGATGCCGAAGAAGCAACTCGACCCTCTCATCGGCGCTCACATGTCAATCTCCGGCGGATTCCACAATGCCATCGAAGCTGCCGATGCAGTTCACTGCACCGCGCTGCAGATTTTCACCAAGAACAGCAACCAGTGGAAATCAAAGACAATCACGCCGAAAGACCTCGACAAGTACCACGAAGCGCGAAACCAGTCACAGGTACGCGCCTATGTCGGACACGTCGGGTATCTGATCAACATCGGGTCTCCCAAGGAAGACATGTACGCCAAGTCGGTTGAGTCGCTGACGGACGAGATTCATCGCGCCGAGGTGCTCGCACTCACGGATCTCGTTATGCACCCGGGCGCTCATCTGGAAGCTGGTGAGGACTACGCGCTGCGGAGAATAGCAGAGACTCTGAATCGAATCATAAGTGACACGCCAAGCATCGCGACACGATTTGCCATTGAGACGACTGCCGGACAGGGAACGAACGTCGGTTATCGCTTCGAGCAGATCGCTCAGATCATCGAGCTCGTAGAGAACAAATCCCGCGTGTCAGTCTGTTTTGACACTTGCCACACATTTGCTGCAGGGTATGAATTGCGAACTGAGAAGGCATGGAAGGCGACATTCGATGAGTTCGATAAGACAATCGGTCTGTCATACTTGAAGGTGTTTCACGTTAACGATTCCAAGAAAGCATTTGGCTCGCGTGTCGACCGGCATGAGCATCTCGGACAGGGTGCGCTCGGCCTTGAACCATTCAGGTTCTTGATGCAGGACAAGCGATTCATCGACATTCCCAAGGTGCTCGAAACCCCAAAAGAAGACGATTCGGCAGCGAGTGATACACGAAATCTGGATATACTGCGAGGATACGCGAAATGAGCCGAACGCAGATGTCGAGCCAATTGAGCAGACTGCGGCTGTTATGTGGCTGTGATGCGGAAAGCTCCTCGGTGAACGCTGCCGATTGGGATGTTCACGACTCTTAACGAGGCTGTTCACTACAAGCGACTTTTGTCCAAGGGAGATACCAACTTTGATCATCGGAATTATCGGTCTTCCTCAATCAGGTAAGACCACACTGTTCAACGCCCTTTGCGGCACACATCAGGAGACTGGCGGCTATACAGCGAAAGGCGAAGTCCATCGCGGAGTCGTCAAAGTTCCCGATCCCCGGATTGATGTGCTTGTCGAGATATATTCCCCGAAGAAGATCACCCACGCAGAAATCGAATGGATGGATGTGGCCGGGTTCACGGGCGATGTTTCTGATCGGAACAAGCTCGACACCGAAATTCCCAACGCCATACGGCAGGCTGATGCGATCGCTCATGTCGTTCGGGCGTTCGAGGATGCGAATCTTCCTCATGTCAAAGGCTCAATCGATCCGGAACGAGACATCCGGCTTATTGAGGAAGAGCTGATTATCTCAGATCTCGTGACCGTCGAAAAGCGCCTCGAGCGTCTCGACAAACTGCTAAGGGTTACTCCGGACGACTCTATGAAGCGAGAGAAGGCAATCATCGATCGCTGCTATGAACAACTGAGCAGCAACAAACCTCTTCGCGATCTCAATTTGCCACCGGAAGACGAGAAGACGATCAGATGTTTCCAGTTCTTGAGTATCAAGCCGATGCTTCTTGTGCTTAATATCAGCGAGGCAGACATGCCGAAGCGTGCTGCAATCCTCCAGGATTTCTCGCAGCAT
Organism: Candidatus Zixiibacteriota bacterium; assembly: GCA_020053015.1. Taxonomy (GTDB): domain Bacteria; phylum Zixibacteria; class MSB-5A5; order JAABVY01; family JAHJOQ01; genus JAGVNY01. The sequence continues at coordinate 28,952 of JAGVNY010000101.1, forward strand.
ACAAAACCGAATGCCTGCGCTGTTGAGGCTGTCTCAGCAAAGGTCGAGATGGAGCTTGCTGAGCTCGGTGAGGAAGATCGGGCCATATTCATGAACGAGCTTGGCGTCACTCAGTCTGCCCTCGACCGCGTGATTAGAAGCTCATATGACCTTATGGGACTGATATCCTATCTTACGGGCGGTGAAAAGGAGGTTCATGCCTGGACGATCAAGCGCGGAATGACCGCCCCGAAAGCAGCCGCTGTAATTCACAAAGATTTCGAGACAGGTTTCATAAAGGCCGAAGTCATACCGTATGAGAAACTTGCCCAAGTGATGTCAGAGTCAGAAGCAAAGAAGCACGGCTGGATGCGTCTCGAGGGCAAGGAATACATCGTGCAGGATGGTGACGTGATCTTCTTCAGATTCAACCTTTAGGACATCAGTCTCCGCAATATATGAAAAGTGCATCGCATCTGAGCAAGTACTTCAACCGTTAAAAACGCATTGAAGAGCTTTGCGCGCACTGCCGCCGGTTATTCTGATCGAAGCAGAGAATCTAAGCCTGCTGCCTGACAACGTGTCAGCTATTGTCGCTCGACTTCTGCTGATACTCTCGCGCGCGATCCAGCTCCTTCCGTACAGCCTGAGCGATTGACTTGAGTGAAAGCGGTTTCCTGATGAATGCTCCAGCGCCGAGATCAAGCGCTCGCTGCACCCGCTCGGTCTCCGCGTAACCTGAAACCACGATCGCCTTCTGGTTCGGTCTGACCTGAAGAATCCGTCTGTACGCCTCCGCCCCATCGATTCCATCGGGCATTATCATATCGAGCAGCATCAAGTCGAATCGCGATTCTTTCGCTGCAACAACAGCTGCCTCACCGCTTCGGACAACAGTGACGCTGTAGCCGAGTTTTTCAAGAAGCTTATGGCAGATGTCCCGCTGGACACCGTCATCATCAACCACCAGGATCGTCTCCTTGCCACCTGCGATCGATTCGGACGGCTCATCCTCGATCCCTTCCCGAGAAACAGGCAAATAGACGTAGAATGAGCTCCCGTGTCCTACCTTGCTCTCGAAGTCCACATGACCATCATGATCTTCCACGACCGCATGTACGACACTGAGGCCGAGTCCCGATCCACGCTGGCGGCCTTCCGATTTCGTCGAAAAGAACGGATCGAATATCTTTGGGACAACATCCTGCGGTATCCCCACTCCGGAGTCGATCACAGACAGCTTGACATATTCTCCCTTGGGGACTCTGTTATTTCTGCCAACAATAGACTCAGCATAGTAGCTCTCCGTCTTGATGACTATCTTTCCGATATTCAACATCGCGTCGGCAGCGTTCGACACGAGGTTTGAGATGACACGAACCAGTTGAGCCGCTCCCCCTCTCACCGGCAGGAGATTGCGCTCAAACACTGTCTCGATAAGAAGTGTCTCCTGAATAGGCTTCATCTGCTCCAACGCATGCGAGACAACTTCATTAAGATCGAGAGTGGACATTGCGTAGTGCCCGCGTCTTCCGAGGGTAAGCAATTGCTGGTTGATCTCTGCTATCCTTCCCGCCGATCGTTCGATCTCATCGATGAATTCTATCGCGGGATGATTGTCAGGAAGCAGCTCCCTGACGAACAGAGGATAAGCCGTGAGCGGACCGAGGAGATTGTTGAAGTCGTGCGCCACCTGACCCGCGATTCGTCCCGCCGTCTCAAGCCGCTGCGCGCGATTCACAAACTCCTGGAGGCGTTTCGTCTCGGAAACGTCCCGGAACACGAGAACAACCCCTATGATGCTCCCAGACAAGTCACGGATCGGCGCTCCGCTGTCCGCGATCGACTTTTCGATCCCGCTTCGCGAAATCAATGCAGTGTGATTCGCGAGCCCGACTACTTCACCAGCCCGGAGAACTCGCTCGACAGGATTCTCGCATTCTTCGCGCGTCTGCTCATTGACGATCCGAAAGACCTCGGTGAGCACGCGACCTAACGCTTCTTTCTCGCTCCAGCCGGTTAGATCTTCAGCGACTCTGTTGAGAAACTCCACGCGACCGGTCGAATCAGTCGCGATGACACCGTCCCCGATCGAACCAAGAGTCACAGCAAGTTTCTCTTTCTCGGAGGCGAGCTCAATCTCTGCCTGTCGGCGCCGCTCCGCAAGCTCCAAGGCGTGCAGAGCGAAAGCGATGTCGCCGGCCACTTCTCTGAACAGACTTAATTCCTCTTCGTCATGCTCGAATTCCGCTGGAATTGAGATGTTGAGTATCCCGTAAATGCGTTCTCCATGCTTCAGGCATGTGCACAGAACACGTCGCTCAGAAAAGCAATCTGTCGCTGAGCAGTCGCCGCACTCCTGATGTGGAACAATCATCAACGCAGCAGCGGGGTCCTTCTGCGCTTTCAGCCAGCAGTGTGGCCCCCGGCTTTCCGCGAACTGATTCGCTATCCGATCAAAACCACCATCGAATCCCTGCTGAGCCCTGGCGATAAGATTGCCGGACTCATCCAGAAGCGCAATCCAGGCCGAATAGAATCCTCGCGCCTCGACAAGGCATTCGCATATCTGCCTAATCAGCGAGTCGAGATCGTGGACCCTTGTGATCAACTGACTGACGTTTCGGATAGCCTTGAGCACTGCATTCAAGTGCACAACTCGATCCTCAGCGGTCCTTCGCTCGGTGACATCGACTACAGCCGCGAGCGCTCCCGTCATCCTGCCCACATCATCGTTGATTGGCGACGCATTCAGGCTTGCGAAAAAGTGCGAACCGTCCTTCCTGACGAATTCGAGATCATAACGTTCGCCCACTCCTCGTCTTCTCATCTCGAGTCTTTGTTGCCACAGCTCCGCACCCTTTTCTTCCATAAACGATTGCGGACTCTTGCCGACCACTTCATCGATCGTGTATCCAAGCATTTCTGCCATGCGCTGATTCACAAAAACCGTGTTGCCTTCACGGTCGATCTGCCATATGCCTTCATTGAGGTTCTCGACGAGGAACTTGTACTTAGCTTCATTACGGGCAAGCTCCCGTTCGAGTGTCCTTCTCTTTGACATGTCGTGAAACACCAACACAACCCCCACCAGAGTGCCATCCTTTGATCGGATCGGAGCGCCGCTGTCGTCGATGGGGATGCGATTGCCGTTCCGGGTCTCGAGCTCGGTGTGATTGACAAGTCCTACAATTACTCCCTCGCTGAGTACTCGATCAACAGGATTAGCAGCCGGCTCTCCGGTGAGCTCATTGAAGACACGGAACACCTCGTTAGTCGGTCGGCCCAGAGCTTCCGACTTCTTCCACCCTGTCAGTGACTCGGCGACCGCATTCATGAAGGTAACTCTTCCTTCGGTATCGGACGCTATTACGGCGTCTCCGATACTGCCCAGAGTGGTCGAATACCATTCCTGACTTACTCTCAGCGCTTCAGAGGCCTTCTCAAGCCTCGACAAATGCACGGCGAGCACACTCCCTGCGGCAAGAACGAGAGCCATCCACACTATGCGGACGTACACTTCGTGCCCGGGCACATCCAGCACAAGCATGTCAATGAAGGGTCGGTCAGCGTAGAATATCCAGAAATCCAGCAGCCCATCAATAACCCACGCCAAAACGCACAGCAAAACGGTCAGACCTATCACTTTGTGCCGAGTTTTCATTGATCCCCTTCCAATCATGGTGAACCCGTAGACTGAAGATCTGGTCGATGATCAGCATTGTACGACATGCCGGTCATTTCGTACCGAACCGTCTCTCCACCCGAATCAAACGTTTTACCCTGCCGATCCGGCGGATACGGGATAGAATACAGAAGCCCGTCCGTCAGGTTTACAGCAAATTAGGCCGCTGCATAATATGGTGTCAAGTTCAAAACTGGAGAATTTCTATCAAAAATGTCAGCAGTGTGGAGGTTGTCTCGCAAGTGAGTAGGTCGGCCTCCGGAGTCACGCATGGCGTGACGCAGAAGGCCGACAAGTCCGTGTCGGGTTTCTTCTTGCGCTTTGCGCACTCCGGAACCCGACCTACTCCAATCAAGCATTTCGCACCTTATGAGACAACCTCTGTGGGGTGGGTCGGCGCAACGCGCCAGTCGAAGTCGGAGCTTATGATGGCGAAATCAAGCAGGACGGAATTCTTGATTCGCTGCGTCGGATGGAGAACGCGACAGCACGTGGTTGCTTTCCGCGATCAGGAGCTGACAAATCCCGCAACTACGGGCAGTCGCTACACGGAGCAGGGCCACTCGAGAAAATGAAAGTAATCAAATATACTACATCGTCAATATCAACGGGCACTGAGCCGCCGCTGCAGTCGACATCAGCGGCTTCGATTGGATCGGGTGGTGTGCCACCTGCGAATATGTAGTTGATCAGGTACACGACATCGTCAATGTCGACTGCGGGATCGCCGGCGCTGCCGTCTGCGTCACCGCACTGATAAACGACAACCACAACATCTGCGCTGTCAAACGTGGCGCCGTCAGTGACAATCACTCGGAAATCGTCGATCTCCCTTTGCGATGGTGCGGTGCCAACCAGAGAGTCAGCGAGTTCGGACAACCACATCGGGTAGCCTGTATACGAAATCGCGTGTGTAGTATCGTCAGGATCGACTACAACCGGATAGTACGCGAACCAACTGTCAGTCCGGCATAGAAGCGTATCAGGAGCGACAATCGACGGCGGCAGATTGACATCATTAACGGTGATTTCAACCAGCATCGTGTCGGCAAGACTCCCATCAAATGCTATGAAACGGACAGAGTAGATTCCTGATTGCGTCTTGTCAGGGTTGAAATCGAATATGCCCGTTCCATCGCCGTTGTCATCGAACGTCGCATGAAGCGGCATATTCTCAGCGGTCAGCGAAGAATTAGTTCCATCCGGGTCTGTTGCCGATACCGTGAAGTTCAGATTCTCGTCTTCATCCACAACCTGAGGTCCTATCTCATCAAGGGCGGGAGCCTGATTCGGGGCGGTAATCCTATAATGATGCGCTCCGGGTTCGCCGATGAAAGGATGAGTCTCCACCCGCCCTGATGCATCAGCAGTCTTGACAAAGTATGACACTTCCGAGCCGGGCCCGACGGCCGGGATGTATCCTGCATAAGTGAACGGCGAACCGGTGTATATCAACGCGGCAGACACATAAGCTCCCTCGTTCACGCTGTAGTAAATCTTTAGCGAATCGCCGATTAGAGGCTGGCCTGAGCACTCTTCTATGTGAACCGACACAAGCCGATCGTCGGTCGTGTTGTCCGTGTCGGCCAGCGGGTCGTGATCGAGCCACAGCATTTCCCTGTCCGGCACGCCCATTGCCCGGCAATGGATTGCGTCATCATCCAGCCATGAGCCAGTGAAACCTAAGACTTCGTAACCGGGCATCGCATCCTGATAGACTTGAATTGCGTCATCATCCCACGATGAGCTGAAGATCGGCACGAGCACTTTGTCGTTCAGAATTATCGAATTGGTGTAAGCTGTTCCGCTCGGGCAGTAGACTCTCAGGACTCGATACGGCGTCCCCCATGCGCTCGTCAGCGTTGCCAAGTATGCAGCGCGCTGGTTAAGAAGGGCATAGCTGGGATCGCTCGACGGGACATTCTTGACCAGTATCGTATTGGGACTCAAAAATTTCGCCCAGCAATCGATATGATGGATTCCTCCCGACTCGACATACTCGAGCACAGTGTAGTCATTGCCAAGATAGGCGTACATTATCGAATCTATTTGCGCGTGAGTCTTTCCCGTGTTCTCATCCCATACCAGACGCGAGGACATCGACATTCCGAGCCCGTCCGACATGTGATTGCCACCTGTGTGGGTCAGAGCCATGCCGTAGACAGGAATGCCCCAGGCAGTGCCGATGACTTTCGGGATCGAATCGTCCAGCGGCCGTGGCCTGTTGTAGATGTGATCGACAATCCCGATCTGCTGATCGCTGAAGATGAACCACGGTCCATAGTCACGTGTCCAGTACGTGTTCGTAGGTGCGATGATGAACTGCGTGTGCGCCATGTTGACGCCCGCCGAAGTGTACGAGCTGATCGCACTCGTTCTCTGGGATTCACTTCCCACTATCGTAGTCACCATTATGTCCTCGGACATTTCTTTGATGATGGCAACCGAGATCCCGAGCGGCCAGCGGATGATGACTCCCTCGGAGCGCTCCCACTCCGCGCAGTTGCGAATCCTTCCGGTCGGGGGAGCGGTGGCCGTGTGATACATCCCGATTTCGTGGAGGCGAGTCAGCTCCTCGGCAGTGAACCCGATCGGCAGTGGATTCTGATCGTAGATCTCCTCGGACGCAGCAAACGACGCCAGCAACAGAGACAGAAGAAGCGCGCATAAGATGTTATTACATTTTCTCATAACGTCACCGGGCTCTTTCTCTTATATCGAATCTGCAATACTCGGTCTGTAGCTAACAAAACGTGTTCTAAGAGTGCAATATACCGTAAAGTCAGATTCTGGCAAGAGCTAACGTGCAGCTATGCGAATACAACATGCCGCACGGCCGTCTCGGTCGTCCTTGAAGCAGCGTCGGGAATCCCGAGGTTGTCTCATAAGTTCTGAATAGAAGAAAAAGACTGGATTCCGGCGTTCGGGACTGTTGAAAAAGTCCTGTTTCGGGTTGTGTGATTCTGAAAGGCGCATAGTGTTCGGGCAGGTCTTGACCGAGACGAAGTAGAGGTTGTGACATGCCCGTAAGGACTTATGGACGCGCCAGGTCATCGGCAAGTCGAGAACTCTCGCTCTTGACATGGTTGGTCATGCCGTGCGTGGCGGACGTCCCGTCTGCCACGAGGAATCAGTTGGCGCACAAGGATGTACGCCAACCACGAGAATAAAACGCTGTCAGGAGCAGAGAGGTTGTCCCACAAGTTGCGAAATGCTTGATCGGAGTAGGTCGGGTTCCGGATTGCGCCATGCGCAAGAAGAAACCCGACACCGACTTGTCGGCCTTCTGCGTCACGCGAAGCGTGACTCCGGAGGCCGAC
>JAGVNY010000088.1 GCA_020053015.1 Candidatus Zixiibacteriota bacterium
ATAGCTTCTGTCAAATGCTCTTACGTTGAAAGGTGCAACCTCTACGCCATCAATCTCATCCACCCTGAAAGCAAGCAAGGCGTCCTCGTAAGTCGGATAGATGTGGAAGAAGATAGTATCCACCAACCCCCGATCCGGGAGTGACGGACGCTCTACCAGCATCAACAGCGAATCCGAAATTGGAGTAGCGCTGTAGGCTCCTGATCCGTTGTCAAACAGCGGCTGACCAAGCTGTCCAATCTCAGCATTCACAACATATGATCCCGGAGCGTCAATAAGAGACAACTCCCTTCCGCAGCCGGTTGGGAAGTTCGTCTGCAGCATGAAAGGCGTCGCGGCCACGCAGGCAAGCGTTCCCTGAGCGAGGCGGAAGTGCTCCGTGAATACCGCAAAGATATCAGCTTTTTCGCAGAGCATCCTCAGGGAAGTCGCGATCGTGAACGCATCGATCGATTGCCCACCCGACGCTCCCGCGAATGGCAGTGGTCGCACATACCAGACTGAGTTGTCCCGATCGTCTCTGCCGAATCGGCTCACAAAAGCTCCTATCCGGGACGACACGGCCTCGCGGAAATCCCAGTCGGCCATTGAAACAGGCGCCAAGTCAAGAGAAGTCGGCATAGCAGTCATTCCCCAGTGGAATGCGTGCCCGTCGCCCCCTTGCCCACGAGGGTGAGTGTCGACCAGATCGAGCGTATCACCGACGCTGATCTTGGCGGCGACCTCAGCTGGAAGGTCGATCCTGCATAGATCCTCCCCGATCCAGCTCAGCTCCGCCGGCTTCGCAAGCAACGCGGAGATTCGTACGATCCAGTCCGAGCGGATTCCTTGAAGAGACCCGGCGTTTAGATACACTCGTCCGTCGACCTTGTGAACGACGATTGCCTTCAGCTCGGGCACCTGGGACCTTGCCTCGCCGAATAGCATCCCCATACACAGTGCCGCAGCCACTAAGCGACTGATCAAGGCGGATTTCATAAGCAGTCATTTAAGCGAGACGCCTGGGACAAGTCAATGCAAAAAGGCATTGACAGCGCATTTGTGTGCCGGTAGACTTACTCCTAAAGGAGAGTCTATGGCTGATATCCACTTAACAACGATATGTGATGTCGCAGAGGTGATAGTACATGATGTTCCGGACACTCCGGGCATCGCGGCCGATATCTTCGGCGCTCTCGGCTCGAAGGGATTGAATGTCGAGCTGGTTGTGTCGAGTCCCGGACGCAAACATCGCGCAGACATCGCCTTCGCTCTTCGGGAAAAGGACGTGGATTCTGCATTGCGGATTCTTGGCGACCTGAAGGAGAGAATGAAATTCGAATCGATCACTTCCCGGTCAGACATAGCGATCATAACGCTTTCGTGGCATATGTTGTCGGGACAGCCCGGATCAGCAGGCAAGCTCTTCTCCGCCCTCTCGAGAGCGGGCATCAATATCGAAGCCATTTCCACGTCCCTTTCCTCAATAAGCTGCGTCGTGAGAGTGGCTCAGATCGACAAGGCCGAAGTTGCCCTGCGCAAGGAATTCGGTATCCAACCCGAATCATGACGGCAGGCTCGCCCGCATCGCGCTTCTGAGGCTTCATTCGAATCTCAGCGCAGCGGAGTTGGCGTCTTTGCTTCAGGATGTTGTTGCGGGTTCTACCGTGATATAGCCGGGAAATCCGATCTGCCCCTTGGTCTCTATCTTGACATCGAAGAATTTCTTGATAACCCAGAGGTTTGTTATCAGGTGGGAAGTAACCGTGGATACGTTCAGCTTGAACCTCCGCCTTGCCAGGCATAGATAAGGAAGAAGCTGATCGGCCAGATTGGACCCGATGCAAACGTCTTTGCCGATATAGTCGAGAAACCTTTGCGCGGTCTCCTCAGCGACCACCTCGGCAGGCTTGCCCTTCTCGCCGAGCGTAGAGAATCCTGCAATCATATTCTCGAACTCCGCCGTAAGAAATAACATCGTTCCCTTGCCCGATGCCTTCACATCTTTGGAGACGATGTCAGCTGCGTAACCACACTCCTTAAGCATCTGGCTGCCTCGCTTGCGTTGACGCTCAGCAATCGAAAATTGAAGGTTCGACACAGCCGACAGACCGGTCAGGCGCTGGAACTCCCCCCTCTTCATGAAATCCCTAAGCTTGATTCCGCTCGCAGACTTCACGCTGCAAACGATCTCGCCTCCCCCGTCGGGATACCATCCCCATCTCACTACCTTCATCTGCGAGGACAGTCCAAGGCGACCGAGCATTGGAAGAAAAACCTGCTTGAGATATGTTGCGGGAGGACTCCACGGAACATGAGTGCCACCTCGAACTCGAATAGTAGATTCTCCACCGGCAAAGAACAGCGGCAGCATGACAGTCTGCAAGACGAGCGTCGCGCTTCCAGCGGACTTCTTTTCTTCCGCCACATCGAATGTGTACTTGCCCGGCTGGACCTTTTTCGGAAAATACTGGAGGCTTTCCGACTTCAGCTGATCACCCTTGACCTCAGCATTGCATATCTTCTTGCAGGCTCGAACTGCCGTCAGGTGCTGTGGCATTAATCCCGGCGTTCGCCTGCTCTTTCGAATGTTGACGATTTCAATCGGCTTGCAGAGATGACTTGCAAGCGACAGGCTTGTGCGCAATATCTGGCCACCACCTTCGCCGAAACTGCCATCAATCCTGATCGGCTCGCTTCCCATAGGTGAGCGATTTTACGAACTATTAGGTCGATCTGCAAGGGAAAT
>JAGVNY010000236.1 GCA_020053015.1 Candidatus Zixiibacteriota bacterium
CCACACCGCTTGTATCTCTCATAGATATTGAGTTCGGTTGGGGCAGAGAGTCTCCTGTGTTCCGGTCCCTGAATCTTCAGCTCAGGCGCAATGCAGTTACCGGCGTAGCAGCTCGCTCCGGAGGCGGCAAGACAACTCTCGCGACACTGCTTGCGGGTCTTCAGCGCCCAACAAGCGGCAGCATTCACTGGCTCGGATCAAAGGCTGATGAAGATCATCTGCTTCGCTCGGTAGGTTATTTGCTCCAGTTCCCCGAACGGCAGATATTCTGCGAGACGGTCGCAGACGAAATCAAGTTCGGCCTCAACAGGCTTCAGCTGTCGGCAATCGATGCAGATATTCGAATAAGAGAATCGCTCCGACTCGCAGGATTGGATTCTGACAGCTTCATCGATAGATCCCCGTTTAGGCTTTCCGGGGGGGAGATGCGAAAGGTCGCGCTTGCCTCGGTCCTCGCGCTGCAACGTCCGTTAATCATATACGACGAGCCGGTCGCAGAACTGGACTGGGAGTCAAGTCGACGGTTTGTGTCAGTTGTCAAGAAAGTCAGCTTATCCGGTGTGACTCAAGTCGTAATCTCGCACGATTCCGATTTCCTGTTCGAAGTGTGCGATGACCTGATTCTGCTCAGCGAAGGGGTCGCAAAGTATGCTGGCGCCAAATTTCAACTTGCAGACAATCCAGCTGTCTTTGAAGAATGCGGTGTCTCAGTGCCGGCCGTCATTTCATTGTGCATTGAGCGTTCATGTGCCGATTACCTGGTGCACTACCGAATCTCGTCAGTCGCGGAACTCGTGGAGAAGCTGCAACACGGCGCTTGACATCGTTCCCCATAAAGCTATCTTGCAGTGTTAATTTACCGTGCGAGGTCGATGGGGCGCCGTCGGCCCAGGCGGGAATCCTGTGGTCTGCGCAGGAGGAGCCCGGACGTCCACGAAAGCGTCCAGAATTCTTGAGAACGGATTGACCAATGCGACCTTACATCAGATCGAATGACTCGAGACGCCAGCGATTCGGTACCAGAATCTCCATCGTTGTGCCCGCTTACAATGAATCGGAGAACATCAAGCCGCTCATTGCCAAGTTTGCGGAAATGATGGAGCGGAGCCATCTGCCTGCAGAAGTTATCATCGTCGATGACGGCTCCGAGGATCAGACTCTTCAATTCGCTCAGGACGAAGCACACAGGCATCGCTTCATCAGAGTCATCCCGCACAAACGTCATCTGGGTCTTACCGCCGCTCTCGAGACCGGATTCAACGCCGCTCGAGGCCAGATATTCACGTTTTGGCCTGCCGATCTGCAATATTATCCGGAAGAAATACCCAAACTGATTGCCAAGATCGACGACGGATACGACGTCGTGTGTGGATGGAAGAAGGGAAGATACGGCCTCAAGAGGCTTGTCTCCTTTATATACAATATTCTGTCGAGGATTCTCTTTGGTGTCAAGGTACACGACCTCAACTCCGTCAAGGCATTCCGTCGAGAAGTGTACGACGAGATGCCGACGCTGCGAGAGGGATGGCACCGCTACCTCGTCGTGATAGCCGCAAAGCGCGGATTCAAAGTCGGAGAAGTCAGAGTCAAGCTCTATCCACGACTTCACGGGAAATCGAAATTCGGCATCTTGAGAATCCCGATCGGTCTCACGGATCTATTCTCAGTAAAGTATCAAATCTCGTTCATGCGAAGACCCCTGCTATTCTTCGGCACACTCGGCTTCCTGCTTGTGCTGGCGGGCGCAATTGTTGGCGGTGTGGCGATCTATTTCCGGGTAGTCCTGCATGAAGGCTATCGCCCGCTCCTTTATCTCGTCATGCTGCTCGTGATGTCGGGCATAGCTGCAATGGGTCTTGGATTCCTCGCCGAATCCCTCATATACGTGCAGGATGAAATTGCCGCCCTTCGGAAACAAGGCCAGAAGATCGACAGGTTGTCCGAAACCATAGCGCGCCTCACCAGATCGCGGCAAACGCGCGACCAGAGCAGACGGCGCGAACCGAATTTACCCGGTGATAGGCAGCAACAACAGCAGCAACCGCAGTAAGAAGCGCGTCCTCGTCCTGACACACAACTACCCCCGGTGGGGCGGAGATGTGTCCGGTGGATTCATAGAGCACCTGCTGGGACTTCTTCGAGACTCGTTCGACTTCACGGTTGTCTGTCCACACGACTCGGGACTCCCATTCGACGAATCTTCGACCAATGCGCAGATCATTCGCTTCCGATATGGGCGCGAGGCTGCCGAGACTCTCGCCTACCGCGGAGAGATGCACACATATCTCAAATCACGCCCGATATCAGTAATTCGATTCCTGCTCTCATATCGAGATTGCGCTTATCGCGTTGCAGCATCAGGCAAGTATGACATAATCTGGGCGCACTGGTGGATTCCGGGTGGCTGGGCAGGAATGAAGGCGGCAAGCAAGAGCAATACTCCACTTGTGGTGACATGTCACGGCACCGATATATTCCTGCTGCGCAAGTTTGCGATGCTCAGAAGGCTTGGCTCCCGCGTTTTCTCACAGGCCGGGAAGATTACGGTAGTTTCGACCTTCCTCCGCGACGAGTTGACTGCGATGCTGGGTGGCAGAACCGCTGACATTTCGGAGAGAATCAGCGTGGCGCCTATGCCCGTGAACTCGCGGGCTTTCTACTTCCGAAAAGACGTTTCAAGGAAACCGGGATCGATCATTGCGGCCTCCCGCTTGACTGCTCAGAAGCATCATGACACACTTGTTCACGCCGCAGGAAGGTTAGCCTCCGATGGTATCCCGTTTCAGATCGACATCTACGGCGCCGGCCCCGAGCACGAGAGTCTTCAGCAGCTCATTGCGGCGAAGGGACTTGCTGACAGCGTGCGTATCAATGAACCGCTGCCTCAAGTTGAGCTTGGCGACAGATACCGCAGTTCAGAAATTGCGGTGCTCCCGTCGGAGCGGGAAGGCTTCGGTTTAATGCTCGCGGAGGCTATGCTGTGTGGATGCGCCGCTGTGGGTGCAGACTCAGGTGGTGTAAAGGACATAGTATTGCGGGAAGGCTCGGACGGAATGCTTGTCAAACCGAGCGACGTCAATGCGCTCTACACCGCTCTGAAGTCGTTGCTGTCCGACCGGGGAAAGCTCGAAAGGCTGCAGTTGTCGGGGAGAGCATCGGCAGAAGATCGTTTCTCAGCGACTGCGGTGGCTTCGCATTTCGGCGACATCCTTACGGACGCAAGCCGCATAGGCCCCGGCAATGCGTGAATCGAAAGCCCTGATCAGAAGCATGCTTGCCGCAAAGGATTTCGGGAGCATTGAACATCTCGCTTCTTCCAAGACCGGAGTGACGAGAACCCTCGTCTCCTTGCTGTACGATAACGACGAGCTCATAAGGTTCCGGGCAGCCACAGCCATTGGCGTAGCAGCTTTTGCGGAGGGCTCCAGAAAGCCAGAGCGCGTGCGAAATCTGATCCGCGGTTTGTTCTGGACGATGAATGATGAATCGGGCAGTATCTGCTGGCATGCTCCGGAAGCGATCGCCGAGATTCTGACCAATCTGCCGGCTCTCAAAGGCGAGTTCCTTCCCATTCTGATGTCTTTCATAGATGAGGAGCCGTTCCAGCGCGGTGTACATAGGGCAGCCTGCCGATTGAGCCGTGACGATTCCTCAACCATGTCTGCGTATTCTTCGCGGCTTACACGGTCCCTCTCGAATCAGGATCCGATCATTCGAGGTCTCGCGGCGTTGGCGCTCGGGACGATAGGCGATGCTTCACACGTCTCGGCTCTCAGGTCAATCGAGGGCGACAAGGCGGCGTTTGCCCACTTTGACACAGAATCATCCGAGTTCGTGCAGCTGACTGTCGGACAGATCGCTTCGCATGCCATAGCAAGGCTCGATCTGATTGAGCCGATAAAGGAAGAGAAGATTAAGGGTGATGCGTGATCTCAGCCGAGCGCATACTTTCTCATGTATCCGGACTTGACTCCGAGGATAGGATAGAACATATTTGCTTACGCTCATTTGTGGGATTCAATGGAGATTATCACAAACCATCCGCACCCATACAGCTAAGGAGGAACTTGTGAAACGGACTTCGGGACCGCTTCTCGCGCTGATGATTATCGCGCTGGTCGCAGTCTACGCAGGCTGCTCGAGCGATGACGATGACAAACCGACGCCGCCGGTCGTCACCAAAGGCGCACTCGAAGTGAAGTCGGAGCCATCGGGCGCTCAGATATTCGTGGACGACGTTGATCGGCAACATCAGACACCTTACTCGTTCGTCAGCGTCGACTCAGGCAATCATACAGTGAAGCTCACCAAGAGCGGATACGCAGATTGGACAGGCACTGTGAGAGTCCCGGCAGGAGGCAAAGGCACTGTCAACGCGACTCTCGTGTTGGCGACGAAAGGAACGCTGGTTCTGAACTCGACGCCGACGGGAGCGGCGATATTCATCGATGGAGTGGACAAAGGCAAGACCACACCCGAGACCCTTAGCGACATCGATTCCGGGAACCATGCTATCAAGCTGACGAAGACGAGCTATGCCGACTGGGATAGCACCGTGCACATAACGGCTCAGCAAACCACGACAGTCAACGCCGAGCTCGGCGCTTCGACGTACACCCTCGACATAGACACCGTCGGGCAAGGTGGTGTCACGCTTTCCGTACAGGGACCGTACCAGCCGGGCACACAAGTCGAGTTGACCTCAGAGCCTGCCAACGACTGGGGATTCTACCGGTGGTTGGGGGACCTGACAGGCTGGGAGAATCCGGACACTGTCACAATGAACGCGAACAAGAACATCACGGCGGAGTTCGGTCGTCTTGCGATTGTAACGGGCACGATCACGAATCCAAGTGGAGCGCTGGTACATCCGGTTGCTTTCCTCGATACATCCCACACCGAATTCATCAAGATATACAGGAACACAGGTTTTCTGGCCGATCCTGGCACTGGCGAGCTACAGATGTGGTACCCGTTGAGAGATGGTGACAGTTTGATGGGGATCATTACCGGTTGGGATGACACGGATGGCGACGGGTCATTCGACACGGGCGAGCCTATCGGCTGGTGGAACAAGAACGGCGATGATAACTGGGATTCAGATGATATGGTTGCGCTGAAACCAGGGCAAACCATTTCAGGCGCCGACATCCAGTTGGAGTTTGCCGTATCGGCATCTTTACGTAGGATAATGGGACAGACGATAAAAGTGAAGTAGATCTGCTGTCATTGACAGCAGCATTCGGTATCCGCGGCGCCGTGCTTTGACGGCGCCGCATTAGTCTGTGAAGCAGACATTGCGAACCAATGACGAGAGAGCAGCATTGTGCGCCGAGTCCCGTAGGTCGAAACCCTTGTGGTTTCGACTCCTTCCCTCGTAATTGTGTGCGACGACCAACATCCGTCGATACTTCCGCGAAGGACAGTTCTGCTTTCTAACTCACGTCACTTACGAACGGCGTCCGATTCTGGTCGACAACATCGACATCCTATGGCAAGCTTACGACCCAACCTGCCGACCAATCGGAATGGACATCGTTGCCTGGGTTGTCATTCCGGATCATGTGCACATGATTGTGACATGCAATAAGGGGGATGTTTCAGCAGCCATGAAGCGCTTCAAGCTGAAGTTCTCGGGCTTGTTCCGATCGCGTCATCATCTTACGTCGGGACGCATCTGGCAATATCGGTTTTGGGATCACATTATTCGAGACAGCCCTGATCTGCAACGCCACATTGATTATATTCATTACAACCCCGTGAAGCACGGCTTGGTCACCGATCCGTTTGAGTATGAGCATTCGTAATTGGCACAGTTCTGCCGGGACGGTTTCTACCAACGCGATTGGGGAGTCACAGCAGCGTTCGATGATCGGGGCGAGTTCGGAGAGTAGCAGAAACATGATGTCGAAACCGCAAGGGTTTCGACCTACGATGACTGACCGGCAGTTGTATCCCGTCATGCAGACCCCCCATTTATCAACTTTTTCATGAACTCCTGAGTGTACCACTCGGCGATCTGGTCGTTGTGGAGAGCCATATCGAGCTGCTTCGTCATGATCGCGAGCCTTCCGAGCATGAAGAGACGGTCTATGACTTCGTCCTGTCCCAAGTGAGAAATCGATGCCTTGAAGAAATCACCGGCGCTTTCGCAGTCAAATCCGACGGCAGACAAAATGCTCGAAATGAGCCTGACTCTGCGTACCCTTCTGTCGAGAGACGAGCCACCCTCCTTGTATTGCATACGGATGAAATTCCTATTCAGGTCCTGGCTGCAGATCGCCTCAACGGTCGTGAAATGGTACCCCATGTGAAGACCGACTATCGCATATTCCCGGCTCAGAATAGCGAATGAACTCTGAGAGTATTCGGCAGTCTTATCGCGGTTGAATCCCTCGGCGGTAGTTCCAAAGATTCGTCGTCTTCCAATAGGCGGTGCGCTTGCAGGCCAGCCTTCCAGTCTTACACCTTTCCAGAAAGCCAACATTGGGCCAGAAGGAATCTCGTCCTCAGCGACCGAATCTCTTCCAGCGTACTTGCCGTAGGATTCATCCATGAATATGATGCTCATATCCAGCGGGATCTCGCTGTCGAGTCGGACTCCAATTCGGTCCTTACCCTTGAGCCCCTCCGCTGCGGCAAACATTTCCTCGACGGCCTTCTGATGCGTGAAGCGCGTAACATCGTGAAACGTTGCACAGTTCTCAATGATAAATCCGCTATCAGCCGGATTGACCAGATTCAACGGCGCGATCTTCGAAAGAACTTCGCGCAGTATCTGGTGTATAGCCAGGTCGGCCTGCGGGCTGCTATCGGCTCTGCGGGCACTGACCAAATCGCTTAGGGCGCCGGAATAGATCGTCCCAGCGCTTGCATCTACCGTAACTACTGCACCATCTGACAACCTGTCAAGACATGGGATTCCGGAGATGGACGGAAGTCTGTATTCGCGAGCAAGGGTAGCCGCGTGGTTTACGACGCCGCCGACTTCTGTGACCAACGCGCTTACCCTCTTCATGACGGTAACAAGTCCCGGAAAAGGATGCTGTGCCACGAGAACGCTGCCCTCCGGGACGTTCGGCAAATCGCGCGCTGAAGAGACCTTGAAGACTGGTCCGATCGCGGCGCCCGGAAAAACGGTGGTGCCTCCGCAAAGGAATGCCTCCCGCGACGACGGGACCGCTTTCAGGATGTCAGGCTCCCCGTGAAGCACTTGAAGCGGTCGGGTCTGGAGCACATACAACCTCCCCCGCTTATCAATCGCCCACTCGACATCCTGTGGAAATCCATAGTGCTGCTCGAGCTTGATCGCAATTTCCGTCAGCTCCAACAATAGCTCTGACGATATGGAAGGCTGCCTCCGCTCGGATGCCGGAACCGGTTCGTCGGTCGTGCCGCCTTCCTCTCTCGGGACGAGCCTTATCGGTTTGTCCGCTATTTCCATTCCCTGAATTGACTTGTCGTCCCGGGACACGCGAAACACATCCGGAGTCAGAGTTCCATCGACAAGGTATCTTCCCAACCCATAGATGGAATTGACGAGCACGCACCTGTCACGGGGTCTGACCGGATCGCGAGTGTATGCCACACCGCTTGCGGCGGCATCGATCATTGCTACGCACCCGACGCTCATCGCCAGATCCGCTTCGTTCAGAGAGTGACTCAGGAGATAGAATATCGCTTGCGGAGTGAACTTGCTGGCGAGGACGTCGCGATATCTATCGACAAGCTCGCGGCCACGGACATTGAGGTAGCTGGCATACTGACCGGCAAAACTGAACAGCGTATCCTCCCCTATCGCGCTCGATCGCATGGAAAATCGCTCGGCTGATGACCGTCGTTTGAGGTCGGCCAGACTCCCTCTTATTGCGCCGGCAATCTCCGCTGGTACGCTGCTTGCCGACACAAGCGTGCGTATTTCGTCCGACACTCGCACCAGATCTTCGTATGACCTCATGTTTGCGGATGACATAAGCTCGGTGAATTTCGACTGGAGCCGATTAGCTTCTACGAATCGTCTGTATGCCCATGCGCTGATCGCGAAACCATCCGGAACTTGAAGCCTCAAACGAGCTTTCATCTCTCCGAGCTGGGCGTTCTTGCTGCCCACGCTCCAGACCCGCTCCCGAGTGAGCCTGTCGAACGGTATCGTGTAGTCGTCCGGTTCCACTTTCTGGAGACCCGGCAAGTACTTGCCCAACCCTGACTCGATCTCTGACAGTCTATCATACAACGGCGCGTACTTCGCCCCGCCTACCGCAACCATTCTGTCGATGATAGCCCGAACACCCGCATGAATCAGCGCAAGCTTCTCTCTGACGTAGAATATGTCGAGTCCCTCGCCGGTGCGCGACTTATCTTCCAGATCGGAGACTTCCTTCAGCACGGAGTTGTTTCCGTCAAGCAGCGCGACAAAGTCGTTGAACTTGGACTGGATGATTCGGAGCGCTGAACGCTCATCTTCAGGAGAACTCTGGCGATGGTTTCCGGGCAGTTCTTTCACGGCATTAATTCTACCTATGAAGTACAGGGCCGTAGGTCAAACTAAGTTCCCGCTTTCAAGACTGATGAAAAACCCAGACGCCACCAGAAGTTGCGACAGGTCTTGCGTCCCGACAAAGGCGGGGCGTGTGACCTGGCGCTTCCATAACTCCTTACGGGCAAGTCACAACCTCTACTTCGTCTCGGTCAAGACCTGCCCGAACACCATGCACAGCCACTTCCGCGAAAAAGGGAATCCGATAGCTTCTCAACATGTATAGCAGATGCAACAGAGCACGGTATGCCCGCAATCCATCAGTGGCTATTTCGGAGGCTCGCCTACGCGATAGCGTTCCTTCTGAACGGCATTGATCTCATCGACCAGATCATTCGGATCGATCAGCTTCTTCCTAACAAGCAATCGCACAAGCGCTTCCTGAGCAAGGTTGTTCGACAGCGCAAGCTGCTCGAATGTGATCTCGCGCACTTGTCCGTCAACGACCATCTTGATGGCTACTTTCCCGCCGGCACTGTCACTCACGGTTGCCTTCCTTTATCATTACATTCATGCTACCGGATTTGAAGGGCTTGAGATCAACTGCAACCCACAGGAATCCGATGTCCTTGAGATGTGCGAGAATCTTGAGTCTCACTTCCGGAGACAGAATGCGATCAATGTCCTTTTCCTCCAGCTCGATGCGCGCGATCTTGCCGTGATTCCTGACCCGCATCTGGCGGAATCCCATCTCTCTCAAACACGCCTCCGCTTTCTCGACCATCGCCAGCTTCTCAGCGGTAACCGTCTCGCCGTAAGGTATACGAGATGCAAGACAGGCGGCCTGAGGCTTATCCCAGATGGCGAGACCCTTGGATTTCGCGATGTCTCGTATCTCCGCCTTCGAGAGGTTTGCTTCGAGCAATGGACTCACTATGCCGTGCTGAGCTGCGGCATCGCGTCCGGGGCGATGATCTCCTATATCCGAAGCGTTGCAACCGTCGAGCACTGCGTCGAATCCTTCGGCAGACGCGATGCCTTTCAGCATCGTGTAGAGCCGCTGCTTGCAGAAGAAGCAGCGGTCCGGCCCGTTAGCAGCGTAATTCGGATCGTCAAGCTCACGCGTCATTATTATTCGGTGGTTTTCTTCCAGCCCGAGCGTACTCACGAATTCTCGCGCATATTTGAGATCATCTCGGCTAAGGCTGTCTGAGTCGCCGGTCACAGCGAGAACGTTCAGCGATCCGAGCGCTTCGTTAGCAGCGTAAAGCACAAAGCCGGAGTCAAGCCCCCCTGAGAAGGCAACCACAACGCGTTTGAAATCCCGCAAGCGGGAAAGAAGAGAGTCGAACTTATCAGCAGATTGGTTCGTCACTTCCTGACCCTTTTCAATTCTCCATCCCTGACGAAATAGACAGACACCGATCGGTTCTCATTGGCTTCACTGAATTCATAGTATCCCGAGACGCCCCCGACTCGACCCAGCGACTTCCAGCCTCTTGCTATGCCGTCGCCCGAAAAACCTCCCGCCTTACCAGCCTTGATCGCGAGTTGGATGGCATCGTAGGTTAACCCGGCGACAGGTATCGGATCCAATCCCTCGGCCTGCTTGAACAGGTGTTTGAACCTTGCCCAGCTCGTATCGGACTGCTCGAGTACGCCAATAGATGGGAAGAGCGCGTCGTAGCTGTTCGCAGACATGAGATCGGCGGGACTCGATCCTGCCATTTCGTCACTACCCAGCAGCCTTGCGCTCACCCCATAGAACCTGAGCTGCGGGACGATCAGCCTGAGCTCATCGGCGTTCGCGGGGAGAAAGATGGCGTCAACCCTGCTTGGCGCATCCTCGCCAATCCACTGATTGTTCACGGAGTTAGTGTCGCCCTGCGTTGGATTGCTCGCTCCCATCTGGCGCTTCATGCTCAGAATAAACCGCCGGAAGTCTTTGCACCCGCGCGGGTAGAGAGTCTCGCCTACGATTGTGATTCCCTGTTCCGCCGCTGCGGCTCGGAATTCCCTGCTCATGTTCAGCCCGTAGTCGTCATTCGGAGCGAGAATGACTGCCGAGTCAACTCTGAACATGCTTCGCGCAGCATCCGCTACGCTGCCGATCATCGTTGCCGGAGTCGGCGCAAGCTGAAAGAGCATTCTCGAAATAGCGGTCAATCCTTCCTCTGAAGCGGCAGGAAGTACAATCGGGACGGACATGAGATCGGAGTAGGCAGCCGCGCCAACGGCCTCCTGCGAAGTCAGCGGACCTATTAGCACGGAAACACCCTCGGATGCCACCTTGCGCGCGATCTGCGCCGCGTCGACGGCGCTGCCGTGTGTATCGTAGATATCCAGTTTGACCGCGCTCTCACCGGCATTGCTCACAGCAATCTCAGCTGCTGCCGCCATCTGGGAACCGTATGCCTCGTACTCTCCGGTGAGTGGCGCCAGCAGAGCAATGCTGAGAATCGCCGACCGCTTGTGATCGATCTCCTCTCGCATCCTCTCCATACGCGAATCAATTTCTGAATCGAGCGCATACCTATAACGCATGATCGCTTCAGCAGACGCGTATGCGCCTGAATCGAATGAGCGTCTCACAGCCTCGTATGATATCTCCCGAAACAGTGATCGATCGCTGCGAAATGCCGCAGTGAGAAATGCGCTCTGCTCGGCAGAAGGAAGATACTCGGTCAACAATCTCATGCAATTCCTGAAACAGATGTCCCGCAACTTCTGATCCTTCGTCCTTGAGAGCGCATTCGCGAAATCAGCGGCTGCCTGAAGGTAATCCTGTCGATCAAAGCTGATCCTGCCAAGAAAGTAGTAGCAAGTCGCAGCGTACCTGAATCGCCCCTTTTCGGCTATCAGTCGCTCGAACAGACTGCCGGAACGCCCCAACTCACCTGCGAAGTAGCGAGCTTTGGCTTCGAGCACCAGCAGGTAGTCTCTCGACTCAAACGATGGATTCAATGATGTGATGTTTGAAAGCAGCTCGGCTGCCTGGGAGTATTGCCTCTCGTGGTATGCGGCTTCGGCCAGACTGATCTGACTCCGCAAGTTATCCTGCAGCCCATCGGTGCCTGCCGAAGCAAAGCTTGCCGCGAGCGCGGTGACTGCTATTGCGGCTGCGATCAGACGGATCATGGCCGTGCACAAACCTGTCTCTACAGAGAGTACTTGCCGAAGTCTTCCGGGTTGATGCGCTTTAGACGCTCTTTGAGATCCTCGGGACTGTATGGCTTCTCCTCGTGTCCGTCAGGCGGCTTGAGACTGAAAAGCTTCAAGCTGGCAAAGATCGGAGCTTTCATCTTCAATGCCAGAGCAATGGAATCCGACGGTCTGGCATCAACCTCGATTCGTTCGCTATCCCTGCCAAGAAATATCCGCGCGAGAAAAGTCTGATCGACCAGATCGACGATCTCAACCCTGTCCACAGTCGCGCCGAGATGCCCTATCACTGATCTCAACAGGTCATGAGTCAGCGGCCGCTTGGACGGTATCCCGGACATCTCCATCGCGATCGCCCAGGCTTCGTAGTGCCCGATCCAGATGGGAAGGACCTTCTCAGAATCGGTGGGTGAGAGCATCACGACAGGGGAATTCGTGGTCACATCGAGCGCCAACCCGTTCACAGTGACCTCAATCATCTCCACTTTGTCGTTGCTGGGCTCGGTCAACTCTTCTTCACCACCCACAGCTTGAGATTCGCTACGACGTCATGGGCGACCTTTATCGGCACCGCATAGACTCCGAGCGCCTTGATAGGTTCTTCAAGTTCGATCTTCCTGCGGTCAACTTCGACACCCTGCGCCTGGAGCAGCTCCGAGATTGCAGTCGCGGTGATCGAGCCAAACATCTTGTCTTCTTCGCCGACGTTTACTTCGGCAGTGCAGGAGATCTTCTCGATGTGGTCTTTGATCCTCTCCGCCTCGCGCCTCAGCTTCTTGTCACGCAGGTTCTTCTGCAGTTTGACTTCGTTGATGGCCTTTACATTACCCTTCGTGGCAGCTATCGCCAGATTCCTCGGAATTAGAAAATTCCTGCCGTATCCAGCCTTGACCTCGACAACGTCTCCGCATTTGCCGAGGTTCTCAAGGTCTTCACGTAGAATCACTTTCATCTCAATCACACCTCAAAATGATAGTACACACATTTGCTCGTTTCGGCAACCGCTATTCAGCCGATTTGTTGTGCGCGCACGCGGCGAAAGTCGAAATGGGAATCTATGAGTCCCATTGAAGCCAGCGCAATGCCTCCAACCGTCCCGGAGATTAGCATCATCAGATAGAAGGCTACTCTCAGTGCCGGATGCAATCTCGCGCGCTTCAGATAGAACTCTGCGAGCGACAATCCGCAGACCAGATAGACGACGCAGATCACTAACAGCGAATTCTCGGCGAGGGGTCTCAGGACTTCCAGCCCGGATATCCACAGCAGCAACCCTGCAGCCAGCATCGCCATTACTGCGAACTCAGCTTTCCACAGACCAAAGCTCGGGATATCCCGGAAGAACCCTCCCTCTTTTCTCAGCATTCTACCGGCGAAGAAGTACGAGGCAATGTTCATGGCGGCTGCCCAGATCAACACAAGTCCGGGGAAAAAGCGATACATGAATCGATAAAAACCTTCGATCGTCTCTCGAACCTGACCGACTTCCTCTGCGGTGAATGTCGATGCCCACACTTTCATAGATTCACCATACCAATCTACAGTCGCCTTGCTCATGCT
Organism: Candidatus Zixiibacteriota bacterium; assembly: GCA_020053015.1. Taxonomy (GTDB): domain Bacteria; phylum Zixibacteria; class MSB-5A5; order JAABVY01; family JAHJOQ01; genus JAGVNY01. The sequence continues at coordinate 13,199 of JAGVNY010000236.1, forward strand.
CTCCATCGTCCGTTGCCATGTATCCGAAATGTCCGCCACGTTCAACAAATACGACGCGACGACCGCTCCGACCGGCAACATCGAAAGAAGTATGGTCTTGTGCGAAGCCCAGCCTTGCCTCAATCCGGTCGCCAACAGAATCGACGGCCCCGTGACCAGAAACACTGTGAAACCGGCGAAGTAATACAGGTAGCCCGTCGGAAGAGCTGACGACGCAGCCACGCCCACCGTCAACGACGCGACCGATACTGTCGCGCCGAACCAGATCGGCCTGGCCGAGAACAGAAATGTCAGAGCTGTCGTAGCAGCTATTACGAATGCCCATATACTCGCCGGTAGCCAACAAAACAGGTTGTACAGCGCGACCATGCCAACTGCGATCCAATGCAGTCTGGTCTGTGTCGTCGTCATCTACAGTCTTACTACTACTTGTATGCCTCTTCCACGAATGGCAGAAGCGCCATTATTCGCGCACGCTTTACGGCCCGCGTCAACCGACGCTGCGTCTTGGCCGACACTCCGGTGATCCTCCGTGGGATCATCTTCCCGTTCTCCGTGAGGAACTTCCGAAGAAGCCTCTCGTCCTTGTAGTCGATCAGGTCGACCTTGATGTCCGCGAAACGCCCTTTGCGTCTCTTCCTGACATCGAATTCCATCATCGGGCTATGTCTCTCAGACAATTCTCTGTTCCTTTCTCGAGTAATCGATACTCACGCTCGGACCGACGCGGTGCTGCAACTTCACGCAGACCACCGCGCCATTCTCGGCCCCGCGTGTCGTTCAGTAAGATTCTGTCGACGGTCTGACCGCAGCCTTTTCTTCACCCGTTTCCGTCTGAATCCAGTCCGGCACAACCGTCATGAATCTCATTATGGACTCGTTGATAAGAAACGATTTCTCGAGCTTTCCGGGCACCGTGCCGTCGCTCTCGTACTGAAAGAAGACATAGAAACCTTGCTGTTTCTTCCTGATTTCGTACGCAAGCCGACGCATACCCCAGCGGCTGACATCGACGATCTTGCCACCGTTGCTCTTGATGATCGTTTCTACTTGTTCGATTTGCTTGTCGAACTGGCTGTCTTCAAGCGTTGGGTCGTAAATGATGCCGGTTTCGTAAAGCTTCACGAAAACCTCCCTTCGGACTTCCGGCCTTCTCCGGCATGAGAAAGCAGGGGGTTAGTTATATGTTTGTTGTGCAGCTTCGACACCGTCTCTGACTATCGTCTCGACCGCCGAAACCGCCGTTCTAATTGCTTCCGATATTGCCTTTTCCTCAGCCCTGCTGAACTTCGAGAGCACGAAATCCTCGACCGCATAATCCGGATTTTCTGGAGTCCCGATGCCGATTCTCAACCTCGGAAAATCGCTCGATCCAAGCTCCTCGACAATCGATCGAAGCCC
>JAGVNY010000259.1 GCA_020053015.1 Candidatus Zixiibacteriota bacterium
GCATACTGCGGTGGCGACAAGGCCTACCCGGTCATCAACATAATGGAATACACGTATCAAGCATGGAAAGAGGGGCGGCTGAAACTCAAACCGGACGTTATCACCGAGAAAGTTGCCTACCACGATCCCTGCAACATCGCCCGTCAGGGCTGGATCATCGACGAACCGCGCGAGCTGCTGAAAGCGTGCTGTTCGGATTACGTTGAGATGACGGCCGTTGGAGAGGACAATATATGCTGCGGTGGCGGCGGTGGCACGGTTTCAATTGACGAGATCCGATCGTACCGAACTGCCGTAGGAGGCAAGCTTAAGGCTGATCAAATCCGACGAGCAGGCTGCAAGATACTGGTTGCTCCTTGCGCCAACTGCAAGAAGCAGCTGCGGGAATTAGTGGAGGATCAGAAGATCGACTGCACGATTGTCGGATTGCACGACTTGCTGTACAAGGCGATTATCTTCGATGAGTCCAAGGTGAAGCAGGCAACTCAGGCGACCGCTATAGAAGGGAGGGATTAGCTGATGGAAGCGTTGCTCGATTTCGCGCGCGAACCTCTCTTCCGCTTCTGTTTTGCGGTAATGGTTCTTGGGCTATTGCGAGTCTTGGTACTTGACCTGATAAACCTGAGGCAGGCTTACCGACGGGCGGGAGATAAATCAGTACCCTGGAAGCGTACGATCGTAAAGAGCCTTGAATGGTTTGTGCCGGTCAAGAGAGTGTTTAACAACCGACCGTTGTACAGTCTATTCTCGATTCTATTCCACGTTGGTTTGCTTCTTGTGCCGATCTTCCTTGTCGCGCACGTGCGTCTGTGGCCCCAAGTCGTCAGCGACTGGTGGCCAGCGTTGCCGAAGTTCTGGTCTGACATGATGGCGATAACGACGATCATCTTCGCGCTCCTTCTGCTGCTGGGTCGCTGGCTGAGTCGAGCGTCGAGCGCACTCAGCCGAAAGCAGGACTACCTCTGGCCAGTGTTGCTTCTCATCCCATTTGTGACAGGTTTGATTTGCGCGCAGACAAGCGTGAACCCGAAGGGTTATCAAATCTCCATGCTTCTTCACGTGCTTTCCGGGAATCTGATATTCATCCTGATTCCTTTCACGAAGATCGCGCACTGCGTGCTTATGCCGATGTCGCAGTTTGTCGCGGCGATAGCGTGGAAGTTCCCGCCGGAGACCGATGAAGCAGTCTGCGCCACACTGAACAAGAAGGGAGCCAAGGTATGAAGGCAGCGATTCTGACGGATGTCACCAAGTGCATCGGCTGCCTTGAGTGTGTGGCTGCATGCAAGCGAGAGAACAAGCTCGAACCCGACCTTCCTCGCCTGTGGCAGAAGAGCGACGGATTGTCGGCCGAAAACTGGACGTCGATCGTACGTCGTCAGGAGAAACGTTACGTACGCAAGCAATGCCGTCATTGCATCGAACCCGCGTGCGCATCAGCGTGCCCCGTGGGAGCCCTGCACAAGACCGAGAAGGGCGCGGTAGTGTATGACAGCGGGAAATGCCTTGGATGCCGTTACTGCATGATGGCATGTCCTTACGGAATCCCGCGATATGATTGGGATCAGCCGGTGCCGTACGTTCGCAAATGCATTCTCTGTTACAGCAGGCTCAATGAAGGTCGTCAACCGGCCTGCACTGAAGCTTGCCCAACGGGAGCAACTGTCTTCGGCGATCGCGACGAGCTATTAGCAGAGGCTCGTCGCAGGATCACTCAACAGCCGAACGTCTATTTCGACCGCATTTGGGGTGAGCACGAAGTAGGCGGAACATCGGTCCTTTATATCTCGGACGTAGACCTCGGCTTCCTGAGCTACCAGCCCCGCCTCGGAGAGAAACCGATGCCGGAGACGACTGCCATCGCAATGAACGCAGTCCCGTTCGCCTTTGTCGGTATGGGCGGATTGATGGCCGGGATCAACTGGATAATCCAGAGGCGAAACAAGCTGACGGGCGGCAAGGAAGGCGGGGAGGAGTGAACCATGGATAGGGTGCAAAAAGCTAAGACAGTTCTCTGGTCAATCGTTGCATTAGCAGCTTCGGTCGGGACGGCAAGACTGCTCTTCGGTTTGGGAGCAACGACCAACCTTTCGGACACAACGCCCTGGGGTTTCTGGATCGGGTTTGACGTTATGGGCGGAGTGGCACTCGCTGCGGGCGGCTTCGTGACGACAGCCTTCTTCTACATCTTCAAGCGAGAGGACTTTCATCCGCTGGTACGGCCGGCAGTGCTTACGGCTTTCCTGGGCTATGTGGCCGTGATAATCGGGCTTTTGTTCGATCTCGGCCTGCCGTGGAATATCTGGCACATGATTGTCTTCTGGAATCCTCACTCGCCGTTGTTCGAGGTCGGTTGGTGCGTAATGCTGTACACGACGGTGTTGCTCCTGGAATTCAGTCCGGTGCCGCTTGAGGAGACGAGCCGCTACGCGAGGATGCGGAGTCTCCTGCTCAAGCTTCGTCTTCCTCTGGTGATTCTCGGCATTGCCCTGTCGACGTTGCATCAATCGTCGCTCGGCTCCCTGTTTCTCATCATGCCGTTTCGTCTGCATCCGCTCTGGTATTCGCCGATTCTGCCGGTTCAGTTCTTCGTCTCGGCTGTTGCGCTGGGCATGATGATGGTCGCCTTTGAGTCGGTCGTTTCCCATTGGCTCTATCGAAGGTCGCCGGCCACGGAGCTTATCGGAAAGTTGGCCAAGGCAGTCGTATGGGTGCTCGGAGTCTATTTGCTCATCCGCGTGATAGATATTGTGGCTTCAAGTGAGTTGGGCTTAGTCTTCTCCGGAAGCCGGGAGAGCGTGCTGTTCATAATCGAGCTACTGATCTCTACGATTATCCCACTGGTCCTATTTTCAATCCCTGTTTGGCGACGGCAATCACGTTGGCAGGCTGTAGGATCAGGCTTGGTCGTCTTCGGCATGGTGATGAACCGTATCGACGTAGGTGGCTTGACCATGCTCTCCGCGACAGGTGGCTCCTATATTCCATCCTGGACCGAGCTGTCGATCAGTTTCGGCATCGTGGCGGCAGCGGGATTGGTCTTCCTGTTTGCAGTCGAGCGTCTGCATGTCTGGGAGAAACGTCCGCAGGATGAACAGAGTCAGCAATTCGCGATGCCACGATTCGACGTGATCTCGTCCGTATGGCTCGGCAATCCGGGGATGGCTTCGAGAGTGAAATATTCGTTGTCGTTCATTCTGGTTTTCTCATTGGGGGTGGCCTTCCTGCCCTGGGAGAAGATCCAAAGCAAAGGTGTGCCGCAGGTAGAAGCTCTCAGGGCGAGAGGCGGGGACACTCTGGTCGTTGACGGCAATCTCGATGGCTACGGCGTGGCGTTCGCTCACGATAAGCACGTAGAAACTACCGGCGGCAAGGACAAGTGCGTCGTTTGCCACCACATGAATCTGCCCGGAGACAAACAGAGCGGATGCTATCAGTGTCACGGGCAGATGTACACTTCGCAAGACGCCTTCCGGCATGATTGGCACGCTGATCCGAATGGCGCCAAGCTGGCTTGCGTTCAGTGCCATACCCCAGGGGATGAGCGGAACGCGAAGAGCGCCAAGCAATGCAAGGACTGCCACAGCGACCTCATTCCTGCGGGTGCGGCAGTTGTCGTCGACAACTATTACGCACCGCCATACGCGGACGCGATGCACAGGCTCTGTGTCACCTGTCATCAGCAGAAGGCGACCGAAATCGAAGGTAAACAGGCATTGGCGCAATGTGCGTCCTGCCACGGCACTCTCAGTGGACAAAACGTGCTCGCAGCGGATGCTCCCGTAACATGGCCGTCAAGCGAGGGCAGTGTCTTCTTGCCGTCGCAGAAACTTACACGATCGCATAAGAAGTGAGACAGTCCGATGAAGAAGGTACTTGTGATCGAGGACGAACCCGATGTTGCCCGATATCTGTCGATGGTCCTGCGGACAAACGGCTTCGAACCATACGTCGTAACCGACCCGAGAGAAGCCTTTGCAATGATTGAATCTGTGAAACCGGATCTGATTTCTCTCGACATCATGATGCCGGAGAAGTCAGGCCTATCCATGTACAGCCAGCTTCGCGGCGACAGTGCCTACAGAGATATACCGGTTCTAATCGTTAGCGGAATGGAGTCGGAGAGGCAATTCGACTTTCGCGCCTACGTGGCAGATGGGACGATTCCCAAGCCGGACTGCTATTTTGAGAAGCCGATAGATGTCGAGCGGTTCATTCAAGTCATCAGGGAATTGCTCGAATCGCGGGTCGGCGCTGGAGGGGAGTGAGATTCGTGGATTCAGCAAAGTCTGCAAGCGGCCGCGGCAAAGATCTGATCTATCGGCAGCTCTTTCAACAGATGCCCTTCTGCATTGCCGTGATAGATCGCGACTACAACATCGTGGATGCCAATAGAGACTTCAGCGATCAATTCGGCGAATGGCAGGGCAGGAAGTGCTACGCCGTCTACAAGCACCTGAATCAGCCATGCGATAGGTGCCCGTCGGTGGATGTTTTCTCCGATGGTCAAGCGAGGGCGACCGATGCCGTCGGAGTTGACCGTGACGGGCGTTCGACGCACTACGTGGGGCACAGTATACCCATATTCGCCGAAGGGTCTGCGGCAGACGTGAAGTATGTGCTGGAGATGACTCGCACAGTGGCTGGCACCGGAAACTGGCAGCAGGAATATCAAATCCTGTTTGATCGCGTCCCATGCTATATCACTATTATCGATCGTGACTACCGAATAGTGCGTGCAAATGAAGCCTTTCGCGAGAACTTCGGCGATGTAATTGGGCTGTACTGCTACGAAGTATATAAACGCAGAAGTTCGCGGTGCGATAATTGTCCGGCCACGAAGACATTCCGCGATGGGAAGCTGCACCGGGCCAGCCAGACCGGCACCGGCAAGAGCGGGCAGGACATCCACTACGTTGTATCGACCTCTCCTCTAAGACGCACAGGAGAGGAGATCGCTCACGTGATCGAGATATCGACCGATGTGACGGCGACCCGAAAGCTCGAGAAGCAAGTCATCGAGACCGAGCGGCTTGCCGCCGTCGGGCAGACGGTCGCGGGTTTGGCGCACAGCATTAAGAATATCCTCATGGGCTTGGAAGGCGGCAAGTATATTGTATCCTTGGGGATCAAGAAGGGCGACAGCGAGATGATCAACGAAGGATGGGAGATGCTTGATCGCAATTTCACAAAGACCACGTCGCTCGTGAGGGATTTCCTCAGCTTCTCAAAGGGGAGGCTTCCGGAGCTCAAAATGGTGCGACCAGCCGATCTCGTCAGTGAGATAGTTAATCTGTATCGCGACATTGCCGCCCAATCCGGCATAACGCTCAAGGCTGAAGTTGTCGACAGTCCCCGCGAGGCTCCACTCGATCCCGATGGTATTCACACATGCTTAACGAATCTCGTTTCCAATGCAATCGATGCTTGCTTGATTGGCGATCAGAAGGGCTCGGAGGTCACGGTACGAGTTGAGGACACTGGCGAGAAACTGATCTTCGAAGTATCCGACAACGGTTCCGGAATGGATTACGATATTAAGCAGAAGATATTCACGACGTTTTTCACTACAAAGGGCAGCGGAGGAACGGGTTTGGGCTTGCTTACAACCCGCAAGATCGTCCAGGAGCATGGCGGCAAGATTTCGGTGGAGTCGCGGAGAGGCGAAGGGGCGCATTTCCGGATAGCATTCCCGCGACAGCGGCTCCTGTCGCTATATCAGACCGGAAAAGAGACTGCCGTTGAGCATTAGCAGTAGGTCGGGAAGGAGACAGATGTGAGCAATGAAACGCGCAGGACAGTGTTGGTTGTCGACGATGAGGCCGACGTGCGGCAGTTCCTCAGAGCAGCCCTTCTTGAGGCAGGATTCGAGGTAATCACTGCGGCTGACGGCTTCGAAGCTCTTGAGCAGGTGAAGCGGCAAATTCCTGACCTCATCTCGCTCGACCTGGTGATGCCGCGCAAGTCGGGTGCGAAATTCTACCACGAGCTGACACACGAGAAGAAATGGTCGAAGATACCGGTTATCATTGTCACCGGACATGCCCAGGACGATCTCGGCAAGGCCGATCTCCGCGAATTGACTATGTCCGGACCCGGCGTGTATCTCGAGAAGCCAGTTCGGCCTGACAACTACATTGCCGCAGTCAGGAGGATTCTTGGACTCGATGACGCAGCTGGCCCACAAGGGGATGCCAACATCTCCAAACTGCAGAGCGAGGTTCATGACTTGATCGCAACTGCTGATGCGCAGCTTCTGGAGAAACTGAAAGACTTCTTGAAGAGCGGCGAGAAGAGCTGAATATTGCTGGCGGGATGTGCGCGTGCAAGTAGTGCAACCTTGAAAGGGAGAAGACACTATGGCCAAGAAGAAAATACTTATAGTCGACGATGAGCCGGATGTCGTCAAATGGCTCACGATCCTCTTTGAAAACAATGGATACGATACCGCATCCGCCTTCGATGGTTCAGAGGGTTTCGCGAAGGCCTGCTCAGACTGCCCGGATTTGATTACTCTTGACATCAGCATGGAGGGGGAGTCCGGAGCCAAGATGTACAAGAAGCTGCTCGAGAACGAAACCACCGCTGAGATTCCGGTGATAATGCTGACCGGTGCCTCTCCAAAGTTGGATGAATTCCTGGCACGTATGCGGGGATCAAAGAGGCCGGCTGCTTTCATGGAGAAACCGGTTACCGATTCACAGTTGCTTGATAAAGTCACAGAGCTTATCGGCTAACGGGAGCGGCATCGATCCCATCGCTCACTCGTCCATCGTGAGTTCCGAGAGGTTCTCGACACCCTTGCGCTCTTGGAAGCGGTGGCGAGTTCAGAGGTATTTAAGAGGTGGTTGCGAAGATTCGGACAGTTGATTAAGGTGGAAAGGAGAGGTATTCAGGAGGAATTGGAGGATGAAGAAGCGACGCATCTTTTCCGCCGAGTTCAAGGCACGAGTGGCGCTTGAGGCTCTGACGGGAGCGGAGACGATGTCGGAGTTGTCTGCCAAGCACGGAGTACATCCGAACATGATCGCGCAGTGGAAACGGCGTGTGCAGGAGGGACTGCCGGGTTGTTCTCGCGCAAGGCGTCCGCTGGTGACGAGTGCCGTGAGGCTTAGATCAGGGATCTTCACGCAAAGATCGGTCAGTTGATCGCGGAGAAGGATTTTTTGTCCAGGGCGTTCGGTCAATGAGCCGCGATCGAAGAAAGGCGCTGCTGTCTGGGGAGTATGGTCGGCTCAGTGTGGCGAGTCAGTGCGAGCTGGTGGGGATATCGCGCTCCTCGCACTATTACACGGCGAAGGGCGAGAGTGAGTTCAACCTCGATCTGATGCGCCTTTTGGGTCTGCCGAAGATGCTGAGTCCCGAAGCGCAGGCGATCTATCAGAGGCCGCGCACGACGATACCGAACAGACAGCGCCAGGTCTAACCGTGTCTGCTTGGCGGTCTCTCGATTGAGCGTCCGAATCAGGTCTGTCGAAGACACTGAGCTCCGAAGTGGTGCGCAGATATCACGTACATCCCGATGCGTCGGGGTTTCTTGTACCTTGTGGCAGTGATGGACTGGCAGAGTCGCGCGGTGTTGCCGAAGGTGGAGGCTGTCGAACACGATGGTGAGCGCTTTCTGTGTCGAGGCATGGCGGGAGGCTCTCTCTCGCTACGGGTCGAAGACACTGAGCTCCGAAGTGAGGCCGGAGATATTCAACACTTCGGGATTCAGCGTCTTCGACACCGACCAGGGGAGTCAGTCTACCAGTGAGGAGTTCACCGGAGCGCTGAGCGACGCCGGAGTTCGTATCTCTATGGACGGCAAGGGTCGCTGGATGGACAATGTCTTTATCGAGAGGTTGTGGCGGTCATTGAAATACGAGTGTGTTTACTTACGGGAGTTCGAGACAGGAGAGGATGCAAAGCGCGATATCGGCAACTGGCTTGATTACTACAACATGAATCGACCGCATTCATCGCTTGCGGACAAGACCCCCATGGAGGTACATTTAAGCGCTATCGCGGCATGATGTATCAAACAACATCCACCTTAATTCAGCCGCTAAGCTGTCCAAACAACCAAGACCACGTCTCTTCAACTCAAAATGGAAACGAAACACCGAAATCATCAAAACCATCAGAGACCTATACAGGAAAGCAGCATGAACAAATCATGGATACACCCTTCTTACACATTATTATTGACATTACCTAACCGACAATGTTTACTCGGTAACTTGTTGCGATATGTGTTGAAGAAGTGCATCTTGGCTGTTGACAGTAGTCAACGGGCGGACTCACTACCACCAGAACCGGGATTTTGTCGGCCGTGCCAGAGAACGAGTCAAACGACATCACCCGAACGCACTTTCAGCTGACGAACGACACCGTTATCGGGCACTACCGGATCATCGATAAGATCGGCGCTGGTGGGATGGGAGAAGTGTATCTCGCGGAGGATACCAAGCTCAATCGAAAGGTCGCTCTGAAATTCCTGCCGCTGCATCTATGCCAGGACCCAGATTGCCGGACACGCTTCAAACGTGAGGCACAAGCTGCGGCGAAACTGAATCATCCTAACATCGTCACCATTTATGAAGTCAGCGAATTTAATGGCCGTCCCTTCTTTGCGATGGAGCATGTCGAAGGGCAATCGCTGCGGGAATTGATTAAGGCGAAAGATTTGCCAATTGAGCGGGTGATGCAGTTAGCCATTCAAATCTGCGAAGGGCTGCACAAGGCGCATCAATCCGGCATCGTTCATCGTGACGTCAAACCTGCGAACATCCTGATCGACGCCGATGGTAGGGCCAAGATTCTCGATTTCGGTCTAGCATCAGTTGCTGGAACCGATCACCTGACGAAGACCGGCTCGACACTCGGGACGATTGGCTACATGTCACCGGAGCAGGCCAAGGGTGAAGAAGTCGATCAGCGGTCGGACATTTTTTCGCTGGGCGGAGTGCTTTATGAGATGATCACAAACAAGTCGCCATTTAAGACAGACAACGACGCCGCAACACTGCGCAACATCACCGAAAGCGAACCGGAACCGCTGGCGCGGTACAAAGCGGACGTGAGCGCGGAATTGCAGAGAATCATCAGCAAAGCGTTGCAGAAGGATAGAGCCCTGCGTTATCAGCACACTGATGAGCTTTCCGCTGATCTGAAGTCAGTTTGGAGTACTAGCGAGACTTCTGCTGCGACTCGTGCCCTGAGTAGGTCTAACTTGTCGAAAAGAAAATGGGCGTACTTCGCTGCCGGTCTGGCAATCCTCGCAATTGCTCTCGTCCTGCTCAAGACCTACGTCCTCAGGCCTGCGGATGAACCACTCGACTCTCTGGCCGTTCTTCCTCTGCAAAACCTCTCAGGTGATCCTGATCAGGAATACTTCGCCGACGGCATGACGGATGCGCTGACCAACGCTCTATGCAAGATTGGCACATTGCGCGTGATTTCGCATACCTCGGTCATGCAATACAAGGGGGCGCGCAAGCCACTATCCGAGATCGCTCGCGAGCTGCAGGTGGCCGTCGTGGTCGAAGGTTCGGTCCTACGTTCCGGTCAACGTGTCCGAATCAACGCGCGGCTGATCAACGCAGGGAAGGAGCGCCAGATGTGGGCAGAGAGCTACGAGCGCGATCTGAGTGATGTGCTGACCTTGCAGAGCGAAATGGCACGCACCATCGCGGGAGAGGTCCAAGCCAAACTGACGCCGGAGGACCAATCGCGACTGGCGAGTGCTGCGTCTGTCATTCCTGAGGCCTATGATGCCTACCTCCTGGGCCGTCACTACGGAACTGAGCTGGACTTCAGGAAAGCCTTAGAGCACTTCCACCGGGCGGTTCAGATCGATCCCAAGTTCGCTCTCGGCTACGCAGGGCTGGCCGGCTGCTATACCGCAATGGCACTATATATGGAACTCTCCCCTGATGAGGCCGCGCCTGATGCCCTGGATGCCGCTGCCAAGGCAGTCCAACTCGATGACAAGCTCGCCGAGGCTCATGCCGCGCTGAGCTATGCAAAGCTGCTCTTCGCCTGGGACTGGTCGGGCGCCGAAAGGGAACTGCTGCGCGCTCTTGAGCTCAATCCCAATAGTCCTGATGTCATCGACCAGCACAGGATGTTTCTGGTTACCACCGGCAGGGCTGCAGAGGCTGTTCCAGTAGCGATACGTTCTGCCCAAGTCCAACCTGGCGGGACAGTTTTTTTGGGTTGGACCTATTTCTATGCCCGGCGGTATGATGATGCGATTGCACAGCTCAAGAAAGAGCTTAAGGTTGACCCGAACCCGGCGAATTCGCGTATCTGGCTGGCAACCGCCTATGCATTCAAAGGAATGCACGAGGAAGCCCTGGCAGAATGTGACCATCTGCAAGGGATGCACGGTGGCTTCGACATGAACTTAGGTTACATCTATGCGGTTGCAGGTAGGCGAGACAAGTCGCTCCTGATACTGGATCGACTCCGGGAGCTAGGGACGCGGGAATACGTCGACCCGTACTCATTCGCCTCCATCTATGCCGGATTGGGAGACAAGGACCAGACGATTGCCTGGCTGAGAAAGGGACTCGAAGTGCGCTCGATCAACATGGTCTTCCTGAAGATCGAACCGTTTTTCGACTCGCTGCGCTCCGACCCGCGCTTCCGTGAACTGCTGAAGAAGGTAGGATTGGAAAAATAGATGAGTTCTTGTGTCATGTTCAGATTGATTCATTGACTCATGGAACGCGTGAAATACGAATGGGAGCACTTTGAAGTGTGAGCCAACCTGACGACGACAAAACGCAGGCAGTGACAATGCTCGCCAAAGGCACGGTCATCAATCACTACCGGATCATCGAGAAGATCGGCGCCGGTGGGATGGGAGAGGTCTATCTGGCCGAGGATACCGACCTCAATCGCAAGGTTGCCCTCAAGTTCTTGTCCTCTCATCTCTGTCAAGACGCTGACTGCCGGGCACGGTTTAAGCGTGAGGCCCAGGCCGCAGCGAAACTCGATCACCCGAATATCGTCACGGTCCATGAAGTGGGCGAGTTTCAAGGACGGCCATTCTTTGCGATGCAGCACGTCGAAGGGCAATCGCTGCGAGAGTTGATCAAGGCAAGAGAGCTGCCTATTGAACGGGTGATCGAACTCGCCATTCAAATCTGCGAAGGGCTGCACAAGGCGCATCAATCCGGCATCGTTCATCGCGACGTTAAACCTGCTAACATCCTGATCGACGCCGATGGTCACGCTAAGATCCTCGATTTCGGACTGGCAAGTGTTGCCGGTTCCGATCACTTGACCAAAACCGGTTCGACACTCGGTACCATCGGCTACATGTCACCGGAGCAAGCGAAGGGGGATTCCGCCGATTCCCGGTCAGATATGTTCTCGCTTGGCGTTGTATTATACGAAATGATTGCCGGCAGATCCCCGTTCAAAGCC
>JAGVNY010000090.1 GCA_020053015.1 Candidatus Zixiibacteriota bacterium
ATCCGCCCGTATCTCCTTCTTCATCTAATCCATCCTCCAGCACAGCCACACTACACTCCTAACACCTCAAAATCAACTAATGTGTTTTGAGACAGCCTCGAGAAGGGCGGGACTCCACTAAGTCCCGCCCGCATTCCTGATATCCAGCTTCTATTACTCACAATACAGGCAAGGCGAAGGCCCGCCCGCGAAGACATACTGGATCAGATAGACAATGTCATCAATGTCCACGGGCACGTCACCGCCACTGCAGTCAACGTCCCCCGATTCGATTGGAGTGGGCGCTGGACCTCCGCCAAACACGTATCCAATCAAGTACACGATGTCATCAATGTCCACAAGGTCGCGGCTGCCGTTCGCATCGCCACATATCCAGTCACATGCATCCCCTACATCATTGCCGTTTGAGTCCGCCTGATCGGGGTTGTAGTCATCCGGGCAGTTATCGCAGACATCTCCGACGCCGTCATTGTCGTCATCATCCTGATTAGCATTTGGTGCTGTCAGACAATTGTCGCACAAATTCCCTACGTCATCACCGTCAATGTCGGCTTGATCAGGATTCAGCAAGTAGCGGCAGTTGTCGCAGCTGTTTCCGACATTGTCACCATCGTCGTCCGCCTGATTCGGGTTGTAGTAATAGGGGCAATTGTCACATGGATCGCCGATGTCGTCGCCGTCTGAGTCCTCCTGTCCGGGGTTGGAGACGAACATGCAATTGTCACACGAGTCGCCAATGGCATCAAGATCTACATCTTCTTGAGTTGGATTGAAGCGGCCGGGGCAGTTGTCCGAGAAGTCAGACACTCCGTCGCCGTCCCCATCAGACAGATTCGGATTGTGCACGTATGCGTACAGTCTCTCGCCAACGATCGAATCTACTCTTATCACGATGCCGGACTCACCGTAGTAGCCGGCGCTGGAAGGGTAGGTAGCCGGACCGAGAATCGCCTGACCGGTGACGTCCGGATTGAGCGCCGCGGCACGCCGTGTCTCGTACGGATACCACCACTGCGCGCTGTCGGTCACATGTCCCTCCGGATTGCTCCATGCATCCTGTGAGGGATTGTAACCCATGTCTACCACGGCGACCGTATAGTGAGGATAGTCTGGCCAGCCGCTGTTGATTCGCCACCAGTAAGCTCCCAATCCGTCATGCACATGAGTGACAAGCAGCCCTCCGTCGAGTGTATCAGCTCCGAATGAAACTTCAGGGCACAAGTAAGCGCTGAAATCCTTGTCAGTCTTATCGAACTTGGCCGAAGAATGAGGATCGCGGAACTCCAGAATGAAATACTCGTCTGAGCCATCAATCGGGACTATGTACAGAGACGAATCCGCATTAGTCTCATGGCTTTTCACCACGATGTTCTCGAAGGTGCCGTTCTCAAGAACTACTTCATCGCACCAACCGAGCTTGTACTTCATCCAGCCGCAAAGGTGTACGGGTGTCTCAAGACCGTGGCCGAGCAGGCCATAGCCTCCATATCCCATGAGACACCACGAGACCACCGGATGGTCATTGCTGTCGCCGGGAGTATCGAATGTGTTCACGCTGAGCTTGGCGTCATAGTCGTACATATCCGGCATTCCCAGATCGTGCGTCAGCTCATGACAGCAGACGCCGATTCGAGACAGAGTGTCGGTCATGCTGACAATAGCGGGACAGGTTGGGATCTTGAGTGGCCTTTCCTCGGGTGAGGTGAACCACTGCTCCACGTACATGCCATCCCAGGGGCCGATACCCCATCCATCCCCGTAGATCATGGCATAAGACCAGATATCGGTTTCATCACCGGTGTCTTCCTTGCCGGTGCCCGACCTGACGAACGCTACCGCGTCCACTGCTCCGTCTCCGTCACCGTCAAACTGCGAATAGTCCACTGCTAAATCAAGATCAGGAAGGAGATTCTCAAAGTCGAAGTAGGGAGTGTAGTTGCCCGCGTTAATCCATCCTACCACCTGTCCCGTAACCGTCAACCGTCCGTGCGAGTTTTCGTAGAAAAAGTCGGCTACCGACCCGCCCGGGAACGAATCGCGAGAGAAAAAGAAACCGTCGAAAACGGACTTCGGATATGTGCCCGGACGATTGCTCCATTCCACGAGCACAACCAGCAGTTTCAGCGTATCGCCAGCGAACAACTGGGCCTGATCGAGAGCAGCCTTAGCTATCGGATCAACCGGTGGCAATTTCCCGAACTGCTTCTCTGCAATCTCATCCGGAATGTCGAGGAGAACGCCACGCGTGAAGTCAATGCCCGGAGCACTGATTGCGAAGAGCAGCAAGAGCAGCGAAACCAGTGCACATGCCAGTTTGCTCATATACCCTCCCAATGGGTGTGCGGCAGTCTCATTGCATAATAATCAACATGGTTAGCGATTGAGCCTACATTCGGTCAGTACGAGGCCGGCTGTCCAAAGTTGCGGGCTAATGCACCCGATCTATAGATAGGAACTTCTTCCTGATGACCAATATAACTCGAAGCGGTCTGGTGAGCAACAGAAAACCCGCCTGCGAGGCGGGTCTTCTACATTGGTGTCAGAAACGCAACGCAGAGTGATCAGAACTCAATTCCTCAAAACGCCATATCAGGCTTCCAGACTTCCCATACTTTTCCGACCAAGCCAGGTACGGGTATCAAAGTTTCTCTTCCCGGCTGCCAGCCAGAAGGCATCACTTCCCCGGTCTTCCGAACATGGTGAAATGCCTGAATCTGCCTTATAAGCTCAGTGACATTGCGTCCGACAGATGGAGTCATAACTTCCATGGCCTGAATGATCCCGTCAGGATCGATCAGGAATCTGCCCCGGATATTGACTCCGGCTCCTTCATCGTAAACTCCGTACACCCTCCCGATCCTTCCTCCTGAGTCGGAAAGCATCGGAAAAGGTACTCCGCCATTCACCATCTTGGAGAGCTCTTCCTGTTGCCATATCTTATGAGTGAAGTGACTGTCGGTGCTTATGGCCAGGACTTGGGTATCGAGAGACTTGATTACATCGTGCTTGACGGCAACTGCCGACAATTCCGTCGGTCAGACAAACGTAAAATCACCCGGGTAGAAGCAGACAACGACCCAGTGCCCCCGGTAGTCGGATAATTTGATGTTTTTGAATCCGCTCCCGACAAATGCCGTGGCCTCGAAATCCGGTGCCGGCGTTCCCACTTGTGCCTACATCCTTACCTCCACTTTCTGTGCCGAAGCCATCTCGCCCTCTGTCTTCTCCGTGTTTGGCTGAGCGATAGTACCTCGCGATGGCTTCACGCATCCATACTCCTCATCAGGCATAAAAACGTCCTCTCGTCGTAGTGACTTCTCCATTCTCATGATATCAGCCGGTTAATTGGAGTCAAGCACAGAGCATGTAAGTAGCGACGTTGGTGGAACTTTCGATTGACAATGACCGACTACACTGCTACAATCCGGACAGGAAGAGGCGACCAATTTGACCCCTTGCGCGATACTCGGCAGCATCTATTCTCGGATATTCTGTTGCGCCATCATTCTAATCATGACCATGTCGTGCGCGAATGACAAGTCGATCTACGTCCCAAACCCCGACAAGTCAGCTCCTTCTACCGTCCTGACGCACCCCTATGACAACGAAGAAGACGTAGATATCGACGACTCTGTGATGGTTGTCTTTTCGGAGATATTGAACTGCGCTTCAGTAGATTCCGTGAGTTTTCGACTTGATCCTCATGTCTCATCCCTTCTAAGTTGCTTAGGCGACACGCTCTTGCTTTTGCCACTGCGACCTCTTGGTTTCGGCGCCCGGTATACGGCTACGCTCTCGGGCTCAATCACTGATTTGTCAGGGAATCCTTTTGGCAAGGCATATTCCTGGTCATTCACAACCCGCAACGCGCTGCCGACTGAAACATGGCGAGTTGTGTCGGTTCCGCTGCTGAGCTCTGGCGGACTGACAGACGTTGCCTTCTCGGGTCAGCGGTATGTAGCCGTTGGCGGACTCGGCGCCGTGGCTTTCTCGGACGACGGGTTGACATGGCATGAGATAGTCCAGCCGACCCCAAGAAACGTCTTCGGAGTGACCTGGGCAGATACGGTCTTCGTAGCTGTAGGGGACGGGGATCTCATTCTGACGTCAATAGACGGCACAGACTGGGTGCAACGGCTCACCGGGCATGCAGCCAGAGTACTCAGAGATGTCACTGCTTCCGATCATCGCATGGTCGCTGTTGGCGGCCACCTTGCGTCCGGCAACAAGTATCTCGGTGACGTTCGCATATCCTCCGACGGGGCCGAGTGGGAGCCGGTTGAAGTTGAGATCGACTGCGAATTGACATCTGTGACGTGGACGGGCCACTCATTCGTAGCGGCCGGCTTTCGCAAGGATGGAACCGTCACCGTCTGGTTGTCGGAATCGGGCGCGACGTGGACGCTCAGCCACGAACAAGAGAACTTCTATTTCAACCGACCGTGCATCGCATCTTGCGGCGACACGGTTGTCATAGTGGCAGGCAAGGAAGGCGCGGGCATCCTCTTCTCACCAGAGATGGAAACATGGAGTATTGCGTCACAACCTCAATCCAACGGTCTTTATGGTGTGACTTGGACCGGGAGCACGTTTGTCGCGATAGGCTCAGGCGGAGTCGCGCTGTCGTCACTTAACGGTTTCGACTGGTCATCTCACGAAACCAAGATTACTCATTCCTTCTGGGGAGTGACGGGGCACCAACGGCAGATTGTCGCGGTAGGCGGAAACAGAGCTTTGGTTTCGCCCTGATCGAGTTGCTCGGGCTGCCTTCTCACGGTTCAACGCAAACAACAGCTATAGTCCGCTGAACAACGAAGCGTTGCTTGGCAGACCTATTGAGCCTTCCGGATCAAGCAGTGGTCTTCTTCGTCAGCTCAAACGCCAAGCACGAACGGTCGAATTCCGTCACCATGAGACCTGAGCCGTCAATCTCGCATGATGCTCTGAATTCGGACTCCGTCATAATACCTGACTGATGACCGTCCTTGCAGTAGATCACGCCGTCTTTGCTTTCCTGGTAATCGATCTCACCGATCAGCCCGTGTTTATGCATGGCTTCGAACCACTCAAGTCGGTGCGGCCAGAACTCGCTCGTGTAGCTCGTGAATATCGCTCGACCTCCCCCTCTTGTCACACGGAGCGCTTCATCGACGATCTTGCGGCGACTTACCCCGAATGCGCAAATGCCATTCTGAAGACAGAACACGACATCGAAACTGCTCTCAGGGAAGGACAGGTTTCCTGCGTCCATGACGGAGAATTCACAATTGGAAACCCCGCGGGCGAGCTCGGATGCCAACTCGATGCTGCCGGCGGCGGTGTCGATCCCCACTACTCTTCCGGCCTTTGCTGACAGCGCAAACGCTATCCTGCCATAGCCGCAACCAAGGTCTAACACTGCGTCCCCGCTCTTCATCCTCGACTTCGCGAAGTCGATCTCCGCGCCAAGGTACTGCTGAAATCGAACCGGCGCCACATCGTAACATTTCTTCAGGCGTAAACCCGACAGGTTGTCAGCATAGTAGTCCAAGTAATAGTCCATCATTGACCAGTCCCTTCGTCATTTCATTGTCAGACAAAGTCCTTCTTGCCCTTGTTCCCCCGATTTATTGTTCTTCTCAAGCGCCAAGTCGTGCACTTGCTTGGAAGTTCGCCCGTTTGCCAAAAGAGCCGTTATGAGATTGATTGACTAAATACAAGTCGGGCACCTCATGAGGCCATGAAAACCAATCTGTTGTTATTCAATGCGAAAGTTGTGCGTCGTTGTCGAGAACCTAAGGGTACCAAGAACAAGATAATAAGCGGACTGGATTTGTCAAGATTAAATCTTCTCTCCATGATTCTTGTCTTTCCGGCTCTTCCAGCAAGGAGTAGAAAGGGCTCTGATCCATGTGCTAATTGCAGAAGTGCTGAGCGCTCTCCGCCTTGAGGTCAGTAATCCACATTATCCTTGACTCACCAGTAGACATTCCTAACTTACTCTCAAAGCAAGTCTGAGCAACTGACGGTAGCGTTATTCCAGGAGGTCTGCATGAAAGCCAGCATCGCCGTAGCTTTATTCGCATTCAGCCCGTTCTGCGCGACCGCTGCAGCGGATGGTTGGGCAATCGGGAAAGGAGCTACACATTGGACAGGCAGCTTCGCTCTCTCATACTCCGGGGGCGATCTTTACGAGGATGCCAGAGGTGAGTCACAGACATTCGCAGCTTTCACCATCTCGGGGCTGCACTTTCTGGTTCCCCACTTCGCCGCGGGATTAGGAGCGTCGTTCGCACATTTTGAGCAGGGCAGCACGAACGCGTTCATGGCAGCCGTAGGGCCATGGGCGGGTGTCTACGTCGGAAGCCGACAAATGCACTCATATCCCTACCTCAAGGCAGGGTATGAGTATATGCAAGGCTCTTATGACGACGACACTCACGGCCACAGCTGGAATATCGGCGTGGGCGTGCTCTCCATGCTCAGTGCGAAGCTCGGCTTGGCTGTCGAGCTGAGATACAGCGTCATCACGCTTACTGCCAAGAAGCACGCTTATGCTTTCGACCTTGACGGTGGACCACTTCTCGGACGAGTGGACGGCACCAAGAGCGGGCATATGATCGGATTCACGATCGGTCTGTTGGGCGCGAGCTTCTGAGAACACCTATTATTGGATTCAGGCGATGAGAGTGAAATCCTCTATTTGACCGCGCCAAGCGGAAGCGCTGTCCTCCCGTAGACCTCATTGAGGACTTGCGCCAGACCGGTGTAAATCGCCGACAATCCGCAGATGATCCCTTCGATACCGGCGATACGGGTTATTGCCGTTATGCCTGTTGCATCCCCCAAAGCAAGCAACCAGAACAGCACGGTCAGCGAAGCAAACACGAATTGAAGAGCCCTGTTCAGCTTCAGAGTACCGACAAACATAACGCACGTGAAGAGCCCCCACATAAACAAGTAAGCAGCCAGTGCGGCTTTCGATGGGGCATCGCCCCATCCCATCTTTGGAAGCACTATCAGAGCCACAAGCGTCAGCCAGAACAGGCCGTATGAAGTGAATGCGGTCGTGCCGAACGTATTCTTTTTCTTCCATTCCATCACGCCGGCGATGATCTGCGCCAGCCCGCCGTAGAATATCCCCATGCCGAGGATCATCGTGTCCAGACCGAACAACCCTGCGTTGTGAAGGTTCAGCAATACGGTCGTCATCCCGAACCCGAGCAGACCGAGCGGCGCTGGATTCGCCGTAGTGTCCAAGATTTGGGTTGAAGTTATCTCTCTTAACCTTGCTGCTTCCGATACCTGATGTGCCATACTCCAGACTCCCGCGATCAAACATTAGATAGACGATTTTGTCCTCTATGCGCGGGAAAGATAAAAGACCTCCGCAGCGACTGCAAGCCAATAATCAACTGGAGAGAGATCTGTTCGGTCAGAAAATGCTGCGAGTCCATGCTTTGGACTCTCCGATGACTACGCCTAAGACCGCCAACGGCAGGGACAGCATGTGTGCAGTATATGCAGCAGCATAATACACGAGGGCTGCCTCGTTAGAAGCAGCCCTCTATGACGGACTTAAGTCTCAAGACTCAAATCTCGAGACTCAGAAGCTCATCACTTTTTCGGGCACTTTGCTGCTGGACAGCAAGCGGCCTTGTTCTTGCATGCTTCGGCCTTGCCTGCGCAGTTCGCTCCGGGTGTGCACTGGCCCTTATTCGGGCATACACACTTCGTCTTGTCACCAGCGGCACAGCATCCCTGTGAGGAGTGCTGACCCTGGCAGCAAGCCTTTACCCCAGTCGAATCGCAGCACATGCCTGGAGACTTTGCTTGAGGTGTAGCGGGTGTCTGCTGTGCTATCAGCGCGGAGGCGCCAATGAACGCGAGCAGCAACCCAGTAGCAAGAAATGTCAAAACAATGCGAGTCTTCATGCTAATACTCCTTGACTATGTTAAGTCACGTGAATCTGCTAACTATGAATTGTCCTGAGCCACGCGAATTCATGGCTGCTGCTAATTCTCAAAGTCGAAGGACGGTTGTAGCTATCGATGAATGTACGCTCTGCGGCTGCGAGTGCAATCGCAGCGAATCACCCCCAGAGTCAATCTGCGTTGAGCGCCAGGTTTCCGCGATTGCATAAAGCGTTCTCTGGAGCGAGTGCCTGCGTTCCTCCGATACCGAAGTCAAATGTGGCGTCACCCTTTTGCATGAGCAGCCATTTCCCAGCACAGTCTGCGCAAGCGGAACAACGATACAGACCGACTTCTTCGGTTCTTCTTTCGGGCTGCACTTCTGTGCCGGGCAAGTCTTCTTAGCGTGACAGCAAGCATTGCACTCGGTCTTCGCGACCTCAGCCGCTACTGCACGCGCAGCTTTGTCACATGCAGGAGCGCAAAGAACGCAGAAGAAGCTGTCCATAAACAGCGCTGCAAAGAATACGAACAGAGTCCCAGTGGCGGCAATGCGTTTCATTCGGCCTTTCTGAATGCTAATGAGTATACTCCTCGGATCTGCACCAGTTTCCATCTACTCCGTCATCTGTTATTAACTCCCTTTGTCGGGATTGACCGCCTCGATGAAGGCCAAGGTATTGGCAAACTTGACGGCTATATCGGGAACAATGGGGCCTAGCCGTCGGAACTTGGCCTTAATGGATTTTGTCTCCTGGGTTCGATCGGTCCACGATGCTGTCCAGTTCACGCAATGAGGAATCCACGCCAGAGGTACTTTGCAGGGCGGCGTGTATCGAACCCAAAGGGAATCACTACTATCCTGCCCCAATACGTACTCGGCGGAAGGCGTGAGATGGACACCGATCCAATCCGCGAATTCGTGCCAAGCCGCGGCCTCGTCAACCGCCTTTCCGACGAAGATGTTGTCTTGAATCTCGAATTCGCCATACGAGATAGCTCCCCTCACGGGAATTTCTGCTTCTACTGAAAGTGGCAACAGGAATTGCGCCAGTTCGCCGTGGATGCGCATCGTCTTTGGTGCCTCATCATAGTCGCACTTAGTGAAGACG
This sequence comes from Candidatus Zixiibacteriota bacterium, assembly GCA_020053015.1. Classification (GTDB taxonomy): domain Bacteria; phylum Zixibacteria; class MSB-5A5; order JAABVY01; family JAHJOQ01; genus JAGVNY01. Next base: position 9,006 of record JAGVNY010000090.1, read on the forward strand.
GCGATCGTGTCAGAAATACTCCGGACGGATATGTCGCCTTGCACTTTCCCGCGCTGGCTCTCCGCACGGGTCCTTAGTCTTTCTACTAGGTTGGTCAGACTGGCAACTGCATTTGGCATGCGCTCATATACCCCTCTCCAACCTAGAACGTCCAGGAAAGTCACAACGCCGCCGCTCGCCCCGATTGATTTTGTCTGACTGCTCATCAATAACCAGCCCACAATCCGCCGCGAGGCTTATCCCGCTCTGTGAGCGTAACCCAATCAGCTAGTTCCTGCAGGGCAGCCTGAACAGCTTCATACGTTAGGCCTTCTTCCGAAGCCTTCTTCCACAGCCACTCCATATAGCCGTCAAGACTCTTGGGATACACAATCGAATCATGATCGAGTATCTTGAAAAGGAACGGGTGCCCTCCCTTATCGCAGGGACCTTGGATTGACAAGTGTTTCACGTCCCATCCAGTGGCGGTTCTATGGAGAGAGTATGTATCTGAATGTCCCCATCTGCACGAACGGATCTCAAACGTGAAATCCGAACCTATTGTCTGGTCCACAGGATCATCGTTTGCGCTCGAATCGGCTATAAAGGCCAACAAGTCCTCAACCGGATGAATGTGCAGGTAGAATTCGCGATCGGTAGATTCAGTCCCTCTATTCTTGATCATATAGCCGTGATGTTTGGGCTCTTTCCCCCTCGCTCGGAGCAACATGTGCAGTTCATGGGCTTTCGTTCCCATCTCGTTCATGATCTCGTTGAAATCGTCGCTCGGACGAGCCCCGCTCAGAGATCCCTTCAGTTTCTTGAGTGCCTGCTCGACTTCGCTGCGAAGATTCTCTTCTCTATCGACAAGTTCTATTCTCATATGTGCCTAACCTCGCTCGGCAATGAGAGGAACTCCCTCCCGCCACCAAACAATCGACGACCCAGTTGCACAATTCTCAAGTCGCGAAGCGCCTGACTCGCCATCGTCCTGATTGCCTTCTCAATATACGCGGTATATCTTCATGAGCCAATATAATCCTCTTGATGTGACGAGCCCGGGGCAAACTGATATCTTACCCGATCTCCTTGACGACTTCAACCGCAGCATCGGAGCCGTAGGTCAGCGTGAAGCCACACTTCTCGAACACGGACAGCATCGGGCGATTATCCGAGGTCGTGTGAGCTACTATCCGCTTCAGATTCCAGCGTTGCGCGATCTCCATGCAGTACTCGGTGATGATTCTCCCCAGTTCCCTGTTTTGCCATGCGTCAGTGATCAGCACCGCGTACTCCACGCTCTCATGGTCTGGATCGGCAATTAGTCTTCCCACACCCACCAACTTGCGACCGCCGTCGTCGATCTCTGCGACAATTGCGATTTCGCGGTCATAGTCGATGTAGCAATACCGGATGGCGACTTCATGCGACTGCCAATGGAAGAAGTATCTGAATCGAGAGTAGATTGTCTCCTTCGAGCAACTTGCGAGCATCTCCATCCAGAGTGGTTCATCCTCTGGCTTGATCGGCCGGAGTAACACATTCGAACCGTCTCTGAGGGAGACTTGCTTGACATATTTGCCTGGATAGGGTCGCAGCGCCAGATGCGAGAATGGCTCGATCTCTTTGTCGAGCGCACTCTGGTCGATCACAATGCGGGCGTCGAGAGCTACTACATCGCGTGGCGAGACCAGGAGTGGGTTAATATCCAGCTCGGAAATCTCCGGATAATCGGCTGCCAGATACGAGAGTCGAATTAGCACCTCGATCAGCTTCTCAACGTTGCCAGCGGGCCTTCCCCGATAGCCGTTGAGCAACGGCCAGATTCTGAGCGATTCGAGCATCCTGCGCGCCAGCCGCTCATTCAGCGGCGGGAAACCTATTGCGCGATCGTTGAACAACTCCGCGGCAACGCCTCCCATTCCCGCAATCAGAACCGTCCCGAACACCGGATCCTTCTTGATTCCGAGGATCAACTCGACGCCGTCTCGCGTGTCGATCATTTGCTGCACCGTCACTCCGGTTATCGAAGCATCCGGACGATGCTGTCTCGCGTGCGCAATGATTCGGTCGAAAGCAATCTGAACCATGCCGGAGTCCTCGAGATCAAGAACCACGCCTCCGACGTCTGTCTTGTGCGTGATATCAGGAGAGAGAATCTTGAGAACTACCGGATAACCGACACGCTCAGCCATCGATATTGCCTCGGCGGCGGAGGCTGCCCAGTGAGGCTGAGTGGTAGAGATCCCGTAACTCTCCAGCAGTCTTTTGGAGGCTTCCTCCGTCAGGATTGCGCCGGAATCTCGGATATTCAAGAGGAACTGAGCCCGAAGTTTGTCTCGATCGAAAGTAAATTCCACTCGCAGGTCTCTTGGGGTCTCGTAGAGAGTTTGAAGATTTCTTGAATACTGAACAAGCGTCATGAACGCGCGGATCGCCTGTTCCGGAGTTCTGTAGGCTGCTACACCACTGTCGGTTAAGATTTGCAGCCCTTCACGCATCGTTTGCCCTCCGATCCATGCAGCAAGTATGGGCTTGGATGTTGACTCTGCGAGCTTGCCGAGTGCCTTTGCGGCCGCAGCCGGGTTGGTCATGGCCTGCGGTGTCAGAATAACCAGAAGTGCGTCAACCCCGGGGTCATCGAGCACAATCTGCGCGGCCTTCTCGACCCGTTTAGAGTTGGCATCTCCGAGCACGTCGACCGGGTTGCCGTGCGACCATGCTGGAGGCAGGCTTTCATCGAGTTTCGCATAGCTATCGGGAGAGAGCTTGGCAAGAACCCCATCGGCAGCGACAAGCGCATCCGTCGCCATCACACCCGGACCGCCGGCATTGGTTACTATGCCAAGGGCTGGACCCGATGGGAGCTTGTTTCTTCCGATCAACTCAGCACAGTCAAATATCTCGCCAATGTCGTCTACTCGTGCTACGCCGATTCTTTGGAAAGCGGCATCGTAGACAGAATCCTCGGATGCCATTGCGCCCGTGTGTGAGGCGGCCACCTGAGCCGATTCTGGATAACGTCCAGCCTTGTAGGCCAGAATCGGTTTGCTGCGCGCAAAAGCTCTCGCAGCGGTCATGAATCTTCGAACGTGGGTCACAGACTCGATATAGAGAAGCATGGATCTGGTGTTTTCATCTTCGCCGAGGTAGTCGATAAGATCGCCAAATCCGACGTCAAGAGCATTGCCAATCGAAATGAAATGGGAAAACCCGACCTTTCCCTCCATCGCCCAATCGAGTACCGAGCTACAGAGCGCTCCGGATTGCGAGATGAAGGCTACCTGCCCAGCTTTCGGCATACCTGACGAGAAGCTCACATTCAGTCTTGCGGGCGGTACGATGATCCCAAGGCAGTTCGGGCCAAGGATTCTCATACCGTCGAACCGCTTCATCTCAACCTTGATTCTCTCTTCCAGCTTTCGTCCTTCGTCACCGGTCTCCCTGAAGCCGGCGCTTATGATTATCAATCCGAGTATGCCCGCCTCGCCGCATCTGCGCACGTTGTCGGGAACTTCGGCAGCAGGCGTGCAGATCACGCCGAGATCGGGAACTCGTGGAAGGTATCTGACATCCGAGTAGCACGGTACGCCGAGCACCGCCTCGCTGTCAGGTCTGACTGGATAAACTACGCCGTTGAAACCTCCTCCGACAAGATTGGTCAGAACTTTGCCGCTGACGCTCTTCGGATTGGGATTGACTCCGATCAGGGCTATACGTTGGGGTTTGAATATTCGATCTAAGTTGTGCGCTCCCATCTGATCTCTCCTTCCCGCCGCAGCGGGCTTCAGGCTCAGCTAATATAATCAGGGAGCTACCGCGAAGAAGGAAAAAGGAATCGCGTCTTCTGGTGTCGATGCGAGACCCGCTCGGTGGGATATCAACGTATGTAGGATTGTATCCTGCTTACAATCTCGCTTTTGGTAAGCTGCAGACTCAGATGATTGCGCCGTCAACAGAAACGCGACGGACACCGAGCTAACAACTCGGTGTCCCATCGGAATGTGCATTCAATTGCTCAGTCGGTCACCAGTCCGGTATCCCGTCGTTGTTTGGATCGCCTGGTGGCGGGCCTCCCGCAAATACGAAATTGATCAGATATACTATGTCGTCGATATCTACCATGCCGTCGGCGTTGGCGTCACCAAGATTAAGGAAACCAAACGGGATGAAAGTCGGGAGCACGAAACGGCTACCAGGAGTACCAACGTAGATGGATGTCCGCAGAAGAGACGGAAACAAACTGGGCGTCGCTGTG
>JAGVNY010000116.1 GCA_020053015.1 Candidatus Zixiibacteriota bacterium
GGATCGGTCACGATCAAGACCCACTTGCTCAATGGAGGACACCTCACGAGTCGTGGTGGCGAAGTGATCACCGGTGATTTCGTTATCGTGCAGGTCGCGGATACAGGAGCCGGTATTGCAGAGTCCGACTTGGACAAGATATTTGAACCGTATTATTCCAAGAAGGAGTTGGGACAGTCGAGCGGAAGTGGACTGGGTCTCTCCGTAGTGCACGGTGTTGTCAAGGACCACAATGGCTTCTGTGATGTGAGCTCGACAGTTGGACGGGGATCGGTCTTCCAGGTATTCATCCCGATTCTCAAGGCGCATACAGAGAAGGAGATCAAGGCTGACGCAGTCTTCGGCGGCTCCGAGTCAGTCCTCATCATCGACGACATGGTCGAGCAATTGAGGCTCGCGTCGGCATTGCTTAGAAGCCTTGGCTACACAGTCGCGACAGCTAACGACGGCAAGACGGCCATTGATATGGTCAGGCATGGACATTACGATGTCTGCGTAATAGACATGATCCTCCAAAAGGAGTTGGATGGACTTGAAACCTATCGCAGGATTCTTGAGGAGAATCCTCAGCAGAAGGCAGTCATAGTCAGCGGCTTTGCGGCAACCGATCGAGTTCAGGAGATGCTCAGGATTGGAGCAGGAGCTTACCTGCAGAAGCCGTATCGCCGCAACGATCTCGCCCGCGCTATCCGACAGGTGATCGATTCGGGTGCAACTAAAAAGGTACACGTGTAGACATCGTCTGATCCGATCTGGTTCGCTTACACATATGGGCGTGTTTCACAGCCTCTCCCCTGTAGCCCGATACCAGAGGGCAAACGCATGCAAAGCAGCCGCCTCCTTGCGGAAGCGGCTGCTAAAACAGAGTCTGCCCTGTTAATCACGAGATATGGAATCCGAGGCCGCCGCCCATTGTGAAGCGAGACTTCAGAATCTCGATTCTCGAAGATCCGAGTTCCACTGTTTTGCCCGACAAATAGCGGTAGGAGCCAATTACCTCGAACGTCACGACGCTTGATATACGCAGCTCAAGCGTGGGTTCAATGAGTAGCTCGAAGCTCTTTTCGCTGACGCTGCCGTAGCTATCAAGCAGCGCTTCGATCTCACCAATATCTCCACCCCACCCATAGTAGTATAGACCCATTGTCTTTCTGTAGGACGCTACGCCTGCTCCGAACGTGCCCTTGATACCGAACCATCTGCCGAGAGGCTGGCGCAACTCAGCAATCGCAAGATACTCTGCGCCGGTCCCGACCTGGGCTCCATTCACGTTAGCCTCGCCTTCGCCTCCATAGCTTGCTCTCGCACCGACAGACAGAAGATGCGCGACTCTTTTGCTAAGGGACAACGTAATTCGAGTTCCGCCTCCCAACTTATAGGCTTCGCCTGAGTTCGCTATGTCATCATAGATAGCGCCGAAGTCAGATGACACGCCATACCCTGACATTGACAAGCAGAGATGCCAGTTGCGATCGTTGACGATCTTCTGCGCGAAACCTGTCTTTGGCAGTAACATGATTGTTAGGACTACCAGTCCGATGATTGCCACTAACCATTCTCTTCTCACGACTTCCTCCTCTTTTCGTCTCTTCCTGTTTGCCTGCTCTTGATCATTCGCATCGACGAAGTGCAAACATCGTGCCGGGTCTTGTATCCGCTCCATAAGTCGTTGTTTAGCTTAGCTACTTCACTTCGTGTTGACTCAGTCCGTCAACTGTCTGTCGCTATGGGCCGACATCTCTGTCGTCAGCATGTTGTCTTCATACCACAACCGTGCTCTGCCACTGTCCGAGCATCCAAAATCAGAACCGGCGGATGGATCAAGCCGCCGGTAAGGTCGCCCCCTTTTTCGCCGCTTTCCCAGAGCAAATTCAATAGCATACGCAGCAAAGAGGATGCCCGGTTGTTCCCCTGAGCGGCAATCGCTTGGCCTTCACTTACTTGGAACCAGCCTGTGACGACTCACCGGGCAGAGTGTGGCAAATGTGCGACAGAGACGCGTGCGAAGTGTCGCATAATCGCTACATGACATTAGACAGCTTGCAGACCGCAACGACAGCGGCAATCAAGCGTTTCTAATGCGCGTTCTTGATTTCGAATTCGTTGATTAGCTTGTAGAGATGAGTGCGGTCGACCTGGAGGATTTCCGCTGCGCGGGCGATCTTGCCCTCGGCGAGGTTGATCGCCTTGATTATGCACTCACGCTTAAACTCGCGCGTCATTTCATTCAGGGACTTGAGACTTGTCGCCTTGTCTTTCCACATGTTTCCGAGAATAGCCTTCAATTCGCTCGGTGAAACCTCGTCGCTTGACGAAAGAATGACCAATCGTTCGATCGCGTTCTCAAGTTCTCGAACGTTGCCCGGCCAATCGTGGTCAAGAAGGACATTGACAGCGTCTGGCCGCAATCTGCGCTCTCGCCCGAGACACTGGCGCGATTTCACCTTCATGAAATGATCGACCAGAAGCGAAATGTCTTCCTTGCGGTGACGCAATGGAGGCAGCGCGATCTCCACGACTTTGAGGCGATAATACAGATCGCTTCTGAACTTGCCTTCGTCACACATCTCAGGCAACGACCTGTTCGTAGCCGCAATCAACCTCACGTTACACTTTCTGACAGTGTTCTCACCCACGCGCCTGTACTCGCGCTCCTGCAGAAGATGCAGCAACTTGGCCTGCAAAGATGGCTTCGCATTGCTGATCTCGTCCAAGAACAACGTCCCGCCTTCAGCCTCTTCCACGAGCCCCTTTCGGTCTTCATGCGCACCTGTGAACGCCCCTTTCTTGTGCCCGAACAGCTCGCTGTCGGCGAGATCGTCGACAAGAGCGCCTGCATCGATCGAGACGAACTTCTTTTCGCGCCTCGGACTATGATAGTGAACTTGTCGCGCGACAAGCTCCTTGCCCGTGCCGCTCTCGCCGGTTATCAGAACCACACTGTCGGTAGGTCCGACCTTTGACACCTGATCATGAACTGTCGTTATCACCGCGCTGCTGCCGATGATGGCATATCTGCACCGAATTTCCGTGAGAAACGCTCTATTCTCTCGCTTAAGCCGCCCGGCCTCGATGGCGTTCTTGATCACTACGGCCGTCTTCTCCCTGTCGAGCATCTTCTCCATATAATCATATGCGCCGAGCCGCGTTGCTTCTACCGCGGTAGGGATCGACGAATGGCCGGTCAGCATGATCACCGGCAGAAGCGGATCGATCCTCTGCACCAGCTTGAGTATGTCGATACCGGTCTGTTCGCGATTCTCCCAGTCGAGGTCCAAAGTCAGAAGATCGATCTGCCGGTTTGATATCGCCTCGACGACGTCATCGGAAGATCCTGCATACTCCGTCTCGTAACCACGCAGTCTTAACATATCGCCAAACGCTTCTGCGAACGAGGGGTCATCGTCCGCAATGAGTACCAGCCCTGCTGGTTCAGTCAGTTCGTCTTGCACGACTGCAACCTTCGAAGGGAATCCTGACTGTGAATCGGCTTCCCTCTCCCTTCTTGCTTTCCACCA
>JAGVNY010000210.1 GCA_020053015.1 Candidatus Zixiibacteriota bacterium
ACCAAATGCGATCATTCCGCCATTGTGGTTGGCGTACGGCTGGTCGACAAAAAGCACCAATTGCTCGCTGCTTGCGTCCGCAGAATCGGGATCAGATGATACGTGATACCGAGCGACATGCGTATCACCGGCGCCATCAGTGTAGTTGATGAAGAAATAGCCGTTGCTTGCATAATTAGGGTGGAATGCCAATCCGAGAAGCCCCTGCTCATTCCCGCCGCTGACTTGCGCGCTGATGTTGAGGAAGGGTCTCGACAAGAGCACACCGTTCTTGATGATCCTGATTCGTCCCGTCTGCTCTACAACGAAAAGTCGCTGGTGATCACCCGCTGGAGCCGTTACGAGTATGGGTTCGTCAAAACCGTCTTCGACCAGAACTGTTGTAAGCGGGGTGGCAGCTATCACCGAGCTGCCTCCAAGAATGTAACCAATTGCAAAGACCCATGTTACGGCGGCCAGCACACCGAGCGAAATCCACAGACCCGTGTGGAGCACTCGAGCGTACAACCGTGATTGACCAAAACGCTTTCCTCCTGACATAGCATCCTCCTATTTGATGATAGCTGACTAAGTCTGCTGTTCGCGGTCATAATATGGATTACAAAGGTCTGTGTACTCTTGTTCCGGTACTTTTGGCGTCGTGACAGATAACGAACTTCTGCACGAGAAGCGTGTTAGGATTGTCGATAGAATTGTCTGGAGGTTGCGTGAACAAACTTTCTCTAAAGATTCTGGTTATCGGGGTGTTCGCTGGACTCGGCTATCTCTACTATGCTCTTGTCGGTTGCGCCTCCGGCGCGTGCCCGCTGACTTCGAACCCCTTCGTTACGACGGCTTATGGTGCACTGATTGGAGCGCTGGTCGTATCCAGTCTTGGGAAACCCCGACACAAAGAGGACGCCAAAGAATAGGCTTGGCTCACTCTCCTATCTCGCTATATTGTCGCGGAGGGATATATCAATGCCGATGTACGAGTACAGATGCATCAGGTGCGGGCACGATTTCGAGGAGCTCGTCTTTGGAAGCGCGCTCTATGATGTTCGCTGCCCGAGTTGCAGCTCACCCGAGGTGGAGCGCAAGCTCTCCAGTTTCTCGTCGAGTGGATCGTTGAAACCGGGTGGCGGGTGCAGCACTTTCAGCTGAGGAACCAAATGACTACCGGCGGTCGCCGGTACAGGCAAATGCAAAAGGTTGTTCGCTTGATACGTAACAAATTCTTGTGCTGTCAGGAATCCGTTCCTGGCAGTAGACTTCTTGGCGATTGCGTTGGGAGAGGAGAGGTTGTCCCACAAGTTGCGAAATGCTCGATTGGAGTAGGTCGGGTTCCGGATTGCGCAAAGCGGAACGAGAAACCCGACACGAACTTGTCGGCCTTCTGCGTCACGCCAAGCATGACTCCGGAGGCCGACCTACTCACTTGTGAGGCAGCCTCAGGGTTCCCGACGCCACATAAACGGATGGATTCCCGCCTTCGCGGGAATGACGATGGGTTATCGGCAAGGAATGACATTCCGGCGAAAGCCGGAACCCAGTCCTCACCCCGGTGTCAGGTGTCTGTTTCTGACAGTAGGTCGAAACCCTTGCGGTTTCGACTCTCAGTTTTCGCCGTGTTGCTGTCTCTCCTCGCGACATCCTGCGGTGGCTCGAACGAAACAAATCGAACCGTCTCGAAGACCGACCCGGCTTCAGAAAAACCGGTGCCGCAGATGTCAACATCGGGACAGACTGGGGCAAACCCGAACCGAATTACTTGGCACGACTACGACGAAGGAATGCGGATACTCGTCGGAAGCGCCAAGTACGGCATTATCTATTTCGATACGACGGACTGCGGGCCGTGTATGTGGCTGGAGGATTCGCTATACTCCGATCCGCGAATCATCGAAGCGATGAACAAAGACTTCATTGCCATCAAAGTGCAGTCTGCGCGAGCCGATACGGTTCATTATCAGGGGCGAGCATTTACAGAGTCATATCTCCGCAAGCTATTCTACCTCGCCGGCTATCCCACGACATTCTTCGTCGAGGGACGGCGGAACAAATATATTTTCGCGCAACCAAGCATTATCTATCCCGACCGCATGCTCGACTATATGGGCTACCTGACCTCCAAGGCGTATCTGTCGACAGACTTGGAGGATTATCTGGAAAATAAGGGTGTGGACTGAGCAGTCTCCCGAGTTGAATGTCGCTTTGGATGGTTGGTTTTTCCGGCTTCGTCCCAATTCATCTGGAAGTCTTTAGTCGAGAATGAATTGCCCTTGGCTTGGTGAGAAAGAGTATGGCGGCTCGGGGATGCTGAATTGGCGAGAAACTCCTTGCTTTTCGATTTGATATGGCGTTAATTCCGGCCATTTCACGCTGTTTAGAAGGGAGGACTCCAGATGGCAGCGCCGCCTAAAGGGGTTATTGCTGATGAGCTACTTGTTCTGGACACGGCTGTCACGAGTGAATGTTTTCGCGATTCTACCGATTCATCTGTCATAGAAGGAGGTGTTGAGAATATGGCCGATGAGAAGACTGACAAGACAACCGGCTCGAAGAATGACTCGTTAATCACTAAGTGGGTCAATATCTTCAGGCTGGCCAAGAAGTAGCTCACACACTTGGTTGCGAATCGAGGAGTTGATTCCAAAGTTGGGAACAGCTTGCTCTGGAACGCGGCGGAGTCGGACCGAATAGCGGGCGAGTGTGCTCGCTGATAGCCGGTACCAGTGATTATCCGAGAAGGTCGAACGCAAGCAGCTGAGTGGTATTGCAGCTAAATCTCTTTCGGGGTCATTTCACCTGTAAGATTTCTCAAGAATCGTACGCCCTGTCTTATTAAAAAGGGTCACGTTCTTCCTCACATCACTCGAGGATAGCAATGGTGCATAATCTGCTGCGGAGCCTGAAGAGAGATGACGTAGATCAGTGGTTCCGAAACGGTTGCTTTGAGCCTTACTCGACTGTTCATGATGACATCCTACGGAAGCATATTTACCAGCTGGCTGCGAAGCGATGTGGCTCTGCTGCTACCATACTTAATGACGTCTGTCAAGAAATGCACATTCGCATAGCAGGCAGTCTAAGGGCAAAGCGGGGAGAGCCGGACGAGGACAGCATTGTCACTCTGGCCAAGATTATCAATTTCCAGCTTCCCTTCGCTATCTGGAAGGTGATAGACAGTTCCGGTAAGCCCATGAAGCGCGATTGCGGCTTGGTTTTGCGCGAAACCGCTGTCGCAGACCCAATTCATGGTACAACTACGAAAGTGGTAGTCAAGGGTACTGTTGAGTGCAGTGCAGCCGATACTGCCGGCATTCAGACTGGTGATGTGATCTTCAAGCTTGATGATAAGGAGATTCGTACCAAGCAGCAGTTCTACACCATGATCAGGAAGCAGTCAGCGGAATCGATACGCAAGTTGATCCTTATAAGAGATGGGGAGAAAATGACTGTGGAATTGCCAGCTTCAGCAGGTGGTGGTGACTGCACCTATCGGGAGACAGTTCCGGATGTTCTGGACAGCCCACGCATCGAGGGCATGAGCCAGCGGGATGTACTATTCCGCACGCTTCTTGCGAAGGAAGCACTGGACAGAATGAAGGATAGCAAGGCCAAAAGAGCTTTCGTGGAGCATTATCTTGATGGACAGAGTCACGCTGAGATGGTTAAACGGGATAAGGAGTTCTACAAGAGTGAGAACAACTGCTGTGTTCTGTCCAACAGGGGGTTCGGACAAGCTGCCAGACTTCTGGAAGAGTGCGCCAAAGAAAAGCTGATGCTCTTGGGAAGGATTTTGTCGAAGGGGGAGATGGCGATATACTGGGCCATTATTGACGAAAGTCGGGAGCTTCAGAAGAAGTTCGAGAAGTACTGATTCTACCAGATACTAAAGTAGCGCCCCAGTCTCCATACAATCAGAAGAAGCATCGCTCTTGAAAATCTCATCGTGAGGAATACGACGAGAGTGAGCCAGAAACCGCTCTGATGGATTTGGCTCATCAGTCTGTCAAACATCTTGGATTCGCGTTGAAGAAGCAGCTCTGTTATCTCCACGATCTTGTCCATTACGGTTTTCCCTCCAGATGGAAAGGGCGTGCAATCAGTCGCGTAAATTACGGTTCCCTGGATGCTACCGCCCAGCCCTAAGCGCGTCTTCATCAGGGACGACCGTATTCGTATCTTAGGTTGGAACTTGGGCATTCAAACAGTCGATCGACACACCAGAATAGCCAACTACGCGAGCGGACATCCCTGTTCTGATGCAGCACGTTCGGTGATTGCCAGGGCGGGACAAAGAAGAGACAGAGGGATGAACCCTCTGTCTTTTGGGAGTATGTAGGCCGGGAGAGTCGTTTATCCTTCTTCAGACGCCTCCGATTCGTGGAGTA
>JAGVNY010000076.1 GCA_020053015.1 Candidatus Zixiibacteriota bacterium
GATCGACCGAAGTCAGGGTCAAACGACAAGAGCTTGAACTCCTTCCAGAAGCCAAGCACAAAGATCAGAGCGACCAAGCCGATTGCTCCGATCAGATGTACGTCGCGTTCCATCAATGCAGCCGCCTGACCAAACATGAACTTGTCAAGCCCTGCCTGTGTGGCTTCCGGAAGCCGCTGTATGAATGTAAGCATCACGAGACCGACCCCGAAGAACACTGACAGAATCATGCCGAGCGCAGTATCGTATTTGATCCGGGTGGATCCGGTAATCCAAGATATAGCCAAGGTACCTAACCAACCTGCCACGGCAGCGCCGATCACGAGGACAAGTGTCTCTTTGCTTCCGGTGACCAGGAACGCCAGCGCAATACCCGGCAGAGCGGCGTGCGACATGGCGTCACCCAGGAGACTCTGCTTGCGCAACACCGCATACGAGCCGAGCGCACCGCTTAGCGCTCCGAGCAGTCCCGATCCAATGGCGACGGTTCTTAGCGTGTAGTCAAAGATCAGATCATGTAAGATATCAACCGGCAACATATAGCAGTCTAATAACAGGGCAGATCGGCAGAACAGCGATTATGACCGACCGGAGCTCTCGGCTCTCTGGAGAAACGACACCCTTCCGCCATAAGCAAGCCGTAGGTTGTCGTCCGTAAAAACGTCACTCACTGGCCCGCTTGCGATCCGCCTGACGTTGATTAACGTGACCCAGTCAAAGTACTCACGTACTGTCTGCAAGTCATGATGCACGACTACCACTGTCCTGCCGTTGGCTCGAAGATCACGAAGAAGAGTAATGATAGCCCGTTCGGTGGTGGCATCCACGCCTTGAAACGGCTCGTCCATGAAGTAGACCGAAGCGTCCTGAACCAGCGCCCGGGCAAGAAAGACTCGCTGCTGCTGACCTCCAGACAACTGACTGATTTGACGACCCGAGAACTGCCGCATCCCCACTTTCTCAAGTGCATCAAGAGCAATCTGCCTGTCCTTCCGCGACGGTCTCTTTATCCAGCCGAGGGCGCCGTAACGACCCATCAGAACGACGTCGAGCACGGTAGTCGGGAAATCCCAATCAACACTCCCTCGCTGGGGAACGTAGCCGATAATCCTTCTCTGCTCCTCATAGGGGCGCCCGTGAATGTAGATATGACCGGCAGCGTGATCAACGAGACCGAGGATTGCCTTAATGAGCGTTGTCTTACCGGCGCCGTTGGGGCCCACAATCGCCATGAGCACGCCGGGTGGCACGCGCAAGTCTATGTCCCACAGAACGGGTTTGTCCCGGTAGGCAACGGTCAGATCCTCTACCCTGATCGCAAATTCGGACTCATCCAACGGCCCATAACCTCCGTGCATTCATTTCTCGGTTAGATCGGCTGAGCCATCCTGCCGCCAAGAAGCGCATTCACTATTGTGTGAATGTTATGCCGAACCATACCGATGTATGTACCTTCTTCGGTGCCGGCCTTTCCCATGGCATCAGAAAAAAGCTGCCCGCCGATCTTCACATCGAATCCCCTTGCAGCCACCGCAGCCTGAACCGCCTCGATAGTCTTCGGAGAAACGGATGACTCTACGAATATCGCGGCAATCCTGCGGTCGACGATAAACTGAACAAGTTCCTGAACGTCAGCGGTTCCGGCCTCGGAAGCCGTGCTTATGCCCTGCAAGCCGCGAACTTCGAAGCCGTACGCCTTGCCGAAATAGCCGAAGGCATCATGCGCGGTGATCAACGCTCTTTGCGCAGGCGGAACGCTTTTCGCGAGCTCATAAACGTAAGAATGCAGCTCGTGCAACGAGTCCACGTAAGTCTGGGCATTCTCTCCGAATTGCACAGCATGGACCTTGTCAAAATCGATCATGACGTCCCTCACGTACTCAGCAGTCATGCTCCACATTCGGACGTCAAACCAGACATGGGGATCGAAGGTTCCTTCAAAACCCGGCGGTCGATTGAGCAGCGTTCTGTCGATCTTATCGGTAACGGCAAATGCCTGTTCCCTTTCTTTCAGTTTCTCGAGTACCTGCCCCATCGCGCCTTCAAGATGCAGCCCGTTATAGAAAATGATATCAGCATCCGCCATTCGGCGCATATCACCTTCGGTGGCTTTGTAAAGATGAGGGTCAACACCGGGTCCCATCAGAGCAGTCACGTTCACGAAATCACCACCGATGTTCTTAACGACGTCTGCGATCATGCCAGTCGTCGTCACAATGTTCAGTCTCCGGGTTCCGTCACTTGCCTCGGGTTTTTGCTCCTCTTTCTTGCCGCAGGCCGAAACGATTAGCAGCACACATAGAGCCACAACTAAACACTTCTTCATCGCAAATCCCTTCATCGTGCTGGTTTCTCGGTAATGATGCCTCGCATGATGCGCGGTCACGGAGGCTAAAACAAGCTTCTCAAAGCCTGAAAGTCAAGATTAACTCAAACGGGAACCTCACAGGGGGTAATATCTTTAGGAGTGTGTAAAAGGCAGAAGGTGTATCCTTAAGGTAAATGGAGTAACCAGAAAGGAGACACCTAATGCCAGAGAGAGAACTTA
>JAGVNY010000011.1 GCA_020053015.1 Candidatus Zixiibacteriota bacterium
CAGCCGTTCAGCCAGGAGTACTTCGTTGACTATCAGTTACAGACATACCCATACACATTTCACCACTGGGAGCATAAGTACTATGATTACGGTTGGGTAGAGCAATCGCATCAAGACAGTGTCTGGGACTTCCTTGTCGACTGGGATACTGAGGGCAAGCACTACTATGTCGCCTACTTCACCGGCGGGCCGTATGACGTCAAGGTAATCAACACCATGTATGACACGCGGGTTGGCGATACGGTTCTGGTCGAGTGGATTGCCGATCCGGGCGTGGATACAACTACTCAGATCGCGATCGATCTTCAGAGAAACGGCCAGTGGACACACATCGCCGACTTCGACTGGTGGGATTTCTACAGCGACAGTGGGTATTACAATTGGGTAGTGACCGCTCCGGGCAGTGACGACTGCGAGTTTCGTCTTGTCGCCCAGGACACGTGGCTCTGGACCACGGTATCGGGGTTCGAATCCCTGTCTCCCAGCCAGATTCCCTCGGCAGATTGCATTGACATCTATTTGAAGTTTCACTAATCTTGTATTAGGCAGAAGTAGAAGATACCACTCGACCGGATTTTGGCGGCTTGGTTGGGCGTACACTCTCAGGTTTGGATAGTCCGTCCAGGAGGGATCAATGGCAATAATAACGATTTCGAGAGGGATCGGAAGCGGGGGACGGGAATTCGCGCGGCACCTTGCGGAGCAACTCGGCTATAGTTGTCTGAGTCGCGAGGTGCTGTCTGAATGTTCAAAGAAGTACAACATTCCGGAAAGCGATCTTTACGCCAAACTCGTCGAGGCACCCAGCAGGTGGAAAAAACCGTCCAAAGAGCACAGACAATATGTCGCATATATTCAATGTTCGCTTATCGACGCAGCCAAGCTGAACAATGTCATCTATCATGGTTATGCAGGCTATCTCTTTCTCAGGGGGGTCAGGCATGTACTGAGGATTCGCCTGGAGACGCCTATGGCCTTTAGGGTGGAAGCAGTAATGAGAGAACACAACCTGGACCGGGATCAGGCAAGCCGATTTATTGAGGACGCAGATACGGAGCGGTCGCGCTGGGTTAAATCGCTGTATGGCGAAGACTGGCACGACCCTTTGCTGTACGATTTGATTCTCAATCTAAAAAGTGTCTCTATTGACACGGCCGGTGACATGGTCTCGCTGATGATCTCCCGGGCCGATTTCGGGACTACTGAGTCATCCGTACAGAGACTGAACGAAATCTCCCTCGAGTGCGAGGCGAAGGCAGCTCTTGTCTCAGACGATGATCTGTGGGACCTTTCGATCGGACTGAGAGCAAACGGTTCTGTGGTGACAGTAAGCGGTAATGTGGCTACAAAACGTATCAGCGACAAGATCATGGGGATAGTTGCGTGTGTAAAGGGGGTGACTGATTGTGTCTCGCATCTCCGTGTGTCCAAGGAACCTCTGGAGACCAAAATGTACGGCAGAGGACACGATTAGCGCTCAGACAGGGAATGGCTTGTGCTGTTACAGTTTGAAAGTCTCGTTCGGCGTTAATCACCCATTATATCCGCTGGGATCGGCACGATCGGTAACCTGACAGTGAATTTTGCGCCCTCGTTGAGTTTGCTTTCGACTTCAATATGTCCACCATGTTTCTCGACTATTCCTTTGGACACGGCTAATCCAAGTCCGGTTCCTTTTCCCACAGGTTTTGTTGTGAAGAAAGGGTTGAATATCGAGCCGAGGATATGCTCAGGGATACCTACACCTGTATCAAGAACCTCAACCGACAGGAATCCGGTTCGTTTCTCCTCTGCCACTCTTATTGTGAGTTTCCCGCCGTCCGGCATCGCATCTATGGCATTCAGCACCACGTTCAGAAACACTTCCTTGAGCAGGTCCTTGTCCCCGAAGACCGGGGGCAGGTTCTCCTCTATTTCCGATACGAGTTCGATCTTGCTTAGTTTTATCTGATTCCTTGCCAGTTGCAGAGTTTCCTTAATTAGCTCTTCCAAGTGCAGGTTTTCCGCTTTCGTCTCGCTTTTGCGCGCGAAGTCCAGAAGATTCTTAACGACACCCTGCGCTCTCTCTCCCTGTGTAACGAGGTCGTTAGCGATATCCTGAAGCTCTTCGTCCGTCAGATTGCGATAGTCGTCCTTTAGGACCGCTGCTGTCAGCACGATGTTGTTAAGCGGATTGTTTAGCTCGTGTGCGACGCCGGCAGTGAGATTCCCTATAGCTCGAAGCTTATGGGATTCCACGAGGAGTTTCTGACGACGCTCCAGTTCAAACATCATGTGGTTCATAGCAATGGCGAGATGCGAGAATTCGTCTTTGTATTTCCTTTTCGGTGTTATCGGTACAAGGTCTCCTCTTGCGAATCGCTGCGTTGCCTCCATCAGGCGATTGAGTCTTATAATGATGTGCCTGTAAATGTGCCACGCAATTAACACCGAAAGCAGGGGAAGAGCAATCAAGAGGAATGAATGCAAGTTCTTGACCTTCTTAGTAGTGGAAGAGATTAACCGACCCTCTTTGTTCGAGATGTCCAGTGAGAGTTCGAGTATCTTCGATCCGTGATATCTGAGATTCTCCGATACCGTCTTGAGCTGCTCGGAGTCTCTGAAGCCCGGTTGACGGTTCATCTCGATCAGATTCCCCAGGATGGACCTATATGCATCAAGGTGGCTGCGGATGCTGTCGATCTCCTGCGTTCCCACAACGTCCCCCAGCTCCTCAGAGCCTTGTTCAAGCAGTTCATCTGCAGCAGTGAGGTGGAGCTCCACTTCAGAAAGATCAGAACCGTACAGGAGGTAGTTTTTCTCACTTCTTCTTGCGTGCTGAATCTCATTGGAGAACTTGTCGGTAAGGCGGACGTACTGCACTCTGCGATCAATGCTGGAGACCATAAATATCGCGGTGGCAGCGGCGCCTGCGCTTATTCCAAAAAATACAAGAAAAAGCAGAACTAATCTGAATTTCACGGAGAAACTGGGACGCTTCAGGAGAGCTTGTTTTACGGAATCTTCATCTGTCAGCCAGGTCTTTGGGCTATCCAGATTATCCGTGAGGATCGAATGCAGAGGGGCGATGCTCGTTTCAGGTTTCTTCATCCACAGAAATCTCTTTGGCGGCTTTGTCTATTACCTCCTCCAATTCCTGAGGCTTGAAAGGTTTTGAAATGAAATCGAATGCTCCCTTGGCCTGCGCCTCTCTTGCGATCTCTATTGTGGCATAACCGGTGATCATAATTACTTTTGTATCATCACCTTTTTCGACAACCCGCCTCAAGACCTCAAGCCCGTCAATGTTGTCCATTCGTATATCGGTGACCACAACATCGAATTTCTTCTCTGCGATACGTTTCACTGCCTCATCGCTGTTGACGAAGGTTTCAACACGATGCTTTCTCTTTGTGAGGAATTGTTCCAACCGCTTGCACACGACGATTTCGTCGTCAACGATGCAGATGTCAAGCTTGGGCTTCCCCATGGATAGCTCCTTCGGTAAGCGTAACCTATGTTTTGGCTACGAG
>JAGVNY010000199.1 GCA_020053015.1 Candidatus Zixiibacteriota bacterium
CCCACCTGTGCGATCCAGCTTCTGATTCTGTCCACCGTACTGATCGCGGCACGTCGAGAAATCGGGGGGATTCGCTCGCTCGGGTTCACAAAGCTGTCCATCGGCAAAATCTTCCTCGGTTTGGCGTTCTTCATGTTTGCCGGGCTTGTGCTAAGTCTTGCAGCCCTGTTTTTGCAGTCTCTCGGAGCAACGGACTTCAAAGACCCGTCGATTCTCCTTCCAGTCTCATTCGGAGAGCGAGTCGTGTGGACCGTCATGTCAGCGGTGGTGGCGATTTCAGAAGAGACCGCATTTCGCGGCTACGCGCTGACCCGCCTTGAGCATATAACTCGAAGAAAGACGCTCGCCGCAATCCTGGCGTCTCTCGGCTTCGCGATCGGACATTCGTATCAGGGCGTGAGCGGGGTCGTTGTGATCTTCATATACGGGCTGATGTTTGCAGCTGTGTTCTACAAGACCAAATCAATCTGGCCAGGCATAATAGCGCATTTCATGCAGGACTTCACCGCAATGTTTGCGGTCGACATTTTGAAAAGAATGCAGGGCGGATGAGGATGACAGAGTCGTAGTCGTAGGTCCGAACCCCCGCGGTTCGGACTCCGGAGTCGAAACCGCAAGGGTTTCGACCTACGAAAATGCGAAACTATGTCGCAAATCCTTCGTCGGGCGGGACCCTGCTCGGGATGGCAATCGGATCATACCCGAGATCATCAGATGGCGCAGATATCACTGCCGCTTAATTCCGTATTTTTCGAGCAGATCGTATAGTGTGGTGCGTGATACCGAGAGGTCGCTTGCCGCGCGAGAGACATTCCAGTCATGCTGACGCAGCACGTCCATGATGTACTCCCGCTCGACTTCTTCCCTGACCACCGCAAGTGGCTTTCTGGCAGAAGGCTCGTCGGATTCGAAACCCATGTCCGACGGCTTTATCACTCTTCCCTCAGCGAGGATGACTGCGCGCTTGATCCTGTTCTCCAGCTCGCGCACATTGCCGGGCCACTCATAAGAGTGCATTCTCGCTATGGACTTCCGGTCAAATGTGCAGGCCGCGCGATTGTTCGCGGCGGAAAATCGTTCGAGGAAGTAGTTGGCGAGGAGGACAACGTCATCCGCTCTGTCTCTCAGGGGAGGCAGCTCAATCGTGATTACTGACAGCCTGTAGTACAAGTCGTCCCTGAACGCCTTGAGACCGACCTCGTCCATCAAATTCTTATTCGTGGCGGCAATTATCCGAACGTCGAGCTTAATCGGTACGTTGCCGCCGATACGCTCGATTGTTTGATCCTGAAGAAACCGCAGGAGTTTTACCTGCAGCAAGAGAGACAATTCACCTATTTCGTCAAGGAAAAGCGTGCCATGATCGGCGGATTCGAACTTGCCCTTCTTCTGGGCTATAGCATCAGTGAACGCTCCCTTTTCATGTCCGAACAGCTCCGCTTCAAGCAGAGTATCAGGAATCGCACCGCAGTTGATCGTGATAAACGGCTTCCCCTGCCGCTGTGACCGGGCGTGAAGAGCCTTTGCCACGAGTTCCTTGCCGGTTCCGGATTCGCCGGTCACGAGAACAGTGTAGTCAGAGCTGGCTATGGTCCCGATCTTCTTGAACACTCGTCTCATCGGATCTGATGCGCCGATGATCTCCTGAAACGAATCTCCCTGCGACAGCTTTGACTGTAACTCCTTGTTCTCGGATTCCAGTTGCTTTACATACAACGCACGCTTGATAATGATCTTCAACTCATCGAGATCGACCGGCTTTTGGAAGTAATCGTAAGCGCCTGCACGGATGGCATTGATCGCCGTCTGTTTGTCCTCATTCCCGGTCACCATGATGATCTTCATTCCGGGATTGACCCCGAGGGCGTCGACGAGCAGATCCATCCCGTGAGTATCTTCTCCGACGGACGAAAGCGCTATGTCGAAGGTCGCAACATCAGGTCTGTCGCTCTTGATGATTTCGAGCGCGGTGTTTGCATCGCCTGCCAGGAGCACGTCATACAGACTCGACAACGCCCACTTGATCTGTGAGCGAATCCCCTCTTCGTCGTCAACGATAAGCACTCTCGGCTTGCGTGCCGAATCAGTTGTCATGTTGCTTGAATCCCCCTTAACCATGGGAACGAGGGAGAATCACCTGAAACACCGATCCTTCCCCGATCCTCGATGTCACACGAAACCTGCCGCCGAGCTTGTCGAGTAGATCGCGAGACTGATAAAGACCGATTCCGAGCCCTTTCTTCTTGGTCGTCTCGAATGGCCTGAACAGCCGAGTGTCGATGAACTCAGTATCCATGCCCCCTCCCGTGTCCTTCACTTCTATAACGGCTTCCCCGTCGCTTTCGAACACCGATACCGTAAGATCCCCTCCATTCGGCATTGCCTCAATAGCGTTCACGATGAGGTTTTCCACGATGCCTGTCAACGCTTCGATATCCACTCGGACCGGTCCGACCGCCTGCAGCCGTTCCTCGTATCTCAGGCCGTTCAACCGATCAAGTCCGAGCTTGTCTCTCAAACTTATCACAATTTCCGGTGGACTGCAATCAGAAAGAGCTTGCGACTCGAGTGGAACCGAGCTGCGCAGCTTGGTTATAAGGGTGCGCATTCTGTCGATCGCACCTTGGATCGTCACCAACGCTGACTTCTGAAACTCCGGATTACTGGCGTTTGCATTGAAGTTTTGCAGCAACATTGACAGCATAGACACAGAGTTCTTGAGATCATGCATCACGAATGTCGAGAACTTGTGGAACGACTCAATCTGTCGCGCTGCGAGCAGCTCCTCGGCCAGCCTCGCCGAAAGCACCGCAAGCGCGAACTGGTTCCCAACCGCGCTGATGAATTGGATTTCCTGATGAGTAAACGAGGTTCCTTTCGCTGACGGTCTCTTGCCGAGAAACAGTATCCCCACCAAATTCTGCTTGGCTATCAGCGGAAGACACACCATAACCTCGGAAGCGTCCGGTAATCCCGATGCGGGCAATTCCTCGCCCGATAGCCGCAGCCGCTCAATCAGGTCTTCGAATTCTATCGCCTCACCATGTCGAAAAAGCCAATCAGCAAAACCGCTGAGCTTTGGCACCTGGCTTGTGTTGGCGTCTGAGGCAGGATACACACGATAGAACACTGGCATATGGGGGTGTGCGAGATACAGCCAGAGACGCTCAACCTCAAGTTTTTCCCGCAACATCTCGGACAGCTTGCCAACAAGGTCGGAAACCGCAAGCGTGGTCGAGATTTCCTCCGAAAACGACGCGAGATCTTCCTCGTATTGCGTGGGTGAACCTGAGTAAACGGCTTTGTCGACAGACTTCCTGAGGCGCGACTTCAGAGAACTCGAAACGAGTATAGAGATGAAAAGCACGATGACCAGGAATGCGGCAATGATCGAATAGAAAACCTTGATGTCGGCTCCTATCAGCTGCAGAGCCTTGCCGATCGCTCCGACGAACATGAGATAGAGCCCAATCAGAATGATGCCGACCGAGGAGTAAACCGCCTGCCGCTTGATGAACACTCCCGACTTCTGCAACTGATATGATCTGAGATAGAACCCGACCGACGGGAACATGAAGAGCGAGATGACGGCTCCGGCGAAGGCGTGACGGATGCTGAGCGAATCCTTCAGAACCGCGCTCGACGCCGAGTAGATCACTGCGCCGAAGAATAGCGCTATCGTAAAGAATGAAGGACGAAGTCGCCTGCGATAAATACCCGTGGCAGCGCGGTATGTGCTCTCAACGTTGATGAGTACGAATGAAGCGACGAGCAGCGCAAGAATCACATACCACTTCCCGAGCGCAGTCACGAAAACCTCAGGGTTTCCGCGAGCATCCGCCTGCAGAAGCACGAGCGGATGAGAACGAGAGACTACGGCGAACACGGCGGTCGTTATGGCCGAAATTCCGAGCCAAATTCTCCATCTGCGCAGTGTGGAATAGTAATTCTCTCGCGCGAAGCAGAAAGAGAAGACAAGCCACAAGAACGGCAAGAAGGTGGCTACCGGAAAAACGAATCCGGAAATCCACCAGTCACCACTGGCTTTCGCGAAGAAAGGAATAGACGCCAAACCCGCCGCAGAGATAAGAGAGATGAGAAGGAATACGAAACGCGGTGTGCGCCCCTCCTTAGTTTTGAGACGCAGCAGCCCAGAGACTAACGCCGTGATTCCGGCCAACCAGAAAAGAACGGCTACCCAGGCTGACATGACAAATTCTATTCAGCGTATTCCCAGTGGAACCGAAGAACGCTCGAAACAAACACAAAGCTCGCGAGCATGTTGGCAATCGTTTCGCCTATGATCAGATACAATACAATTTCCGGGGAGAACTTTCGCACCAACATGAACGGGTCAAAAAGCGCGACAGTGAATGGAAGGACTATCAGGTACGGAATAACCGCCAACATGTATGAGGAGACGATGTTCTTGAAGAACGTTTTGACCGATTTGCCGATCGCAGCGCTGAACCGCTCGCCGGTCAACAGAACATAAGGTATTACGTACATAAACACCGCCAAGACAGCCGAGCCGGCGAGTCTCAAGGCTACGTTGAAAGCCATCATTCGCCTCGGCGAACCTCCTATGAGCGAATCAAACAGCTTCGGCAGCACCATGAGCATAGCAAGGAAGACCACCGTGTAGAAGAGCCAGACAGCCGTTACCTGAATGTATTTCTCTTTCGCCTGTCGAAATGCCTTTCCGAATCCGATCCGTTCACGCTGGTAGTACCCTGAGAACATCAAGAAGCCGGCACCAATTAGGACCGCCTCGAGGAAGACGGAAACAACCACAATGACCCAGCCGTAAGTTCGCGGAAGGAAGACATACAAGTCAGGGTAATGTGTCACGGCCGGAGTGCCCGCGATGGACTGCGCAAGCCATGCGAAGAACTGACCAACCCCAGGCAGAAATGGGTTCGCGAACAACAAGAGCAGCAGTAACGAAACCAGTGCAAACAGCAGATACGGAATCCAGAGCCTCGGCGAGAACATCGCCTTGATTGTGCCGATATAAGTTCCGATCAGGAAATTGAACTTTTCCAACTCTCAACCCTTCCGCTACGGGCCTGGCACAGGGACGACATCAGAACCCTCGCTCGCCAGACCAAACTTGTCATACACATAAATGACGTAGTAGTATGTTTCACCATCATCCGAACCCGAGTAGGTCGTCGTAGACTGCGAGCCGATGATAGTCAGCAAGTTTCCGACGTCGTCCGTGACCGGCGTCGTCTTAGAACGATAAATTCTGTACGATTCAAAATCACTGTCCCTGTTGCGCGTCCATGTGAGCTTGTATGTAGTCGAATCAGTCTTCTCGTGGGCCACAACAACAGGAGACGGCGCTTTGTTCTCAGCGGTTCGGGTTTGCAGAGAATTGCTCGCAGTTGTGAGGCCGCTCTGATCAGAAACGAAGATCCTATAGTAATAAGTCGTGGCCGGTGTCACATTGGTGTCCTCTGCGCTCATCTGCGACGCCGAGCTGAAGGCGCCGATGAGCAGCGAGTTGGTCGTCACGTCCTGACTGTCCGCGCGGTAGAGCCTGTATCCGGCGAAATCCTCGTCAGGGCTCATTGTCCACGCAACTTCTATCCGGTCTTCGAAGGCTCCGTTCAAGTACAGCGAAACTGCTTGCGGAGCGGACCGGATCGTGACAGTGTGATCGACCGTCGCTTGCGGCGCTTGATTTCCAGCAGCATCCGTGAAGTTGCCTGTAATTGTGCCCTCCTCGAATTCGAGCCCGGGTGGCACCGAAAAATCGAGCTCATACGTACCGTCGTTGGCGACAGCATCTCCACCCAGTCCGTTGTCGAAAAGCTCGACATCCCCGAAGACGGGAATGGAAGCGAACGCCTCGCCACCCTTCTCGCCCGTTGCCATAAGGAGCTCTATCACGTCGCCTTCATCGAGAACCGCGCCGCCGTCATCAGCGGTGAGACTGCTGATGATCGCCTTTCGATCCAGCGTTATGTCATCTGAGAAGATATCCGCAGATTCGTTGCCGTCCTGCATTTTGAACTTTGCATACACGGACCGGATGCCATCAATGTCCATCAGCGTCCACTCAACTGACTCCGAGATTCCGATCCATCTGGTGGCTCCGACAAACCCTGCGGTGTTCGAGAGCATTATGTGCGACGTGCCGCTCGGGAAATCCGCGTTCACGGTGATTTCGCGCGTGCTTGTGTATTCAGCGTCGCGGTTGATCCTGATGGAAAAAACACCTGGCACAGCTGCAACAGATCTGGAGCGGTCGCCCTCAAGGCCAGACTTCGAGACCACGGAAATGGAATAGTAATAGGGAATGCCGTTCTGCACGTCCAAATCAGTGTATGTAGCAGCCTCGGCAGAATCGAGCAGCTTGAATCGCGAAGCCGTCGTATCCGAACGGTAGATCATGTACTGGTCAACTTCTCCCGCCTCAGCATCGGCGCTCCAAGTCAGGATCAACTCACCGTCGCCGATCGAGATCGACAGTCCCGTGGCCGGAGAAGGAGCAACGGGAAGATCGTCAGCGCCGGTCGGCTTCTCGACTTGACGCGTGCAGCCCGTAGCCACGATGCAAATGCCAACTAATGTCAGAATCAGCTTCCTCATAGATCCCTCTAAAACGTTACCGCGAACTTGACCTGAAGGTGATCGAAATCGTCACCCGTATCGAGTGATATGGATGTCGGCCCACCGACACTGTACGAGCTCTGCGGGAAGAACACTGCCGCATCGACTACATTGAATAACCACACAAATGCCGCTATACCTGCAAAGACTCTGCGAGAACTCTCAGCGTCATAAGCATCCTGCTGTCTGCTGTCCAGGATTGGCTTCAGCCTTCGCTTCTCCGCAATGCTCCGCTCGGAGTCGTAAGTGGCAAGCATATCATCATAATCATCGCGCTTGTCTCGAAAATCCTGATCCACCACAAAGAGCGCCGCCAGCGACAGCACCGCGCTGCCCGTATAAAGGGCGCCTCGCCACTTCTGGCCGTTGTACATCTGTCCCCAGCCGGGAATCAGGAGTGAACGGAATGCGGCTTTGAAGCGAGTCTTGGTTACGAGACTAAACTCGATCGTCTGTGGCTGATCACCAACCAGTACAATCGTGGTCTCATATCGCTCGTATCCTCCCCTGTCCGCAACGAGCTTGTACACGCCGTACAGCTTCTGACTGAAAGTCACCGGTGTTACACCGGCGAGTTGGTATTCCCCTCGCAAAGTGACGGATGTTCCCGGTGGATTGGAAATCACGGTCAGATTCCCGACCTGATCCTGGGCTGCGACGGGTGAAGCGAGAACAATCAAGATGATAAGCGACCGAGCTATGGCTTGCGTCATATCGACACTCCCGAACTTCCGTGTTTGGGCCACGAGATACAGTTACTCAAAACTTCGGCGCAATATAGGATTAGTTGATAGTCAATGCAAGGAGTTATTGCTCGACTCGGGCATCTGAGCGACCCAGAAAGTCGAAAGCCGGATCGAATGAATCGATCCGGCCTCCGTCAGCACCAAAAACAGCTCAGAAGGCTCCCTTTCCTGTTACAACTACTATCACAGTCTTAAGAAGAATGCGAACATCCTGAAGCAACGACCAATTGTTGATGTAGTGCAGGTCGTGCCTGACTTTCTCTTTGACACTCGACACCGAGGTGTCGTAGCCATTTGTCACCTGAGCAAGACCGGTAATACCGGGTTTCACGTTCAGACGTTTCGGATAGTCGCTAATATCCTGGGACAGTTTCTCGACGAAGACCGGCCTCTCGGGACGGGGACCGACGAGACTCATTTCGCCCCTCAGCACATTGAGAAGCTGCGGGAGCTCGTCGATTCTGGTCTTGCGAAGGAAGGCTCCAACGCGAGTTATCCTCGGGTCGTTCTGAGTCGCCCAGATGGGACCGCTCTTTTTTTCAGCATTGTTGACCATGCTGCGGAATTTGTATACCGCGAACGGCTTGCCGAACAAATCCTTCTTGCGCCTGTCGCGATTGCGACGCTCTTCGGACATCACGAAGGGGTTGACCCTTCTGGAGACCGTGCGTCGATTGCGACCGACGCGCGTCTGAACGAAAAATACAGGGCCGTCAGAATCGAGCTTGACCGCGAGTCCCACGAGAGCAAACAACGGAGAAAGGATTATCAGCCCGATGCCCGCTCCAAGTATATCGATTGTGCGTTTGATCCAGCGACACGAAACAATCAAACTGATCTCTTTGCGCAACGACACGAAGGAAGCGACTCTCGAAGCCGCGGAGTAAGTGAAGTATGCTGCGACAATGAGATTGCACAGAACATATTCTCTAAGAGATAGGTCAACTGAGAGTGCGATACCACGAAGTGCAGAGACAACCGAGTCGACAAACCTGGGCCTCAGCGAGCCCAACAGCGGATAGGGCCGTGAAGAGCCCGGAGCTGTCAATGTCAGCGGTTGTCTATAAGTAAGGAAACTTGTCTTGCTCATCACATCCTTATGTGATTGGCCTCCAGACTGATGTGTAAGCATTATTCTCCTGTCTCCCCATGCTATGTTCAGACACACCAAGACGCGTACGTCGTTAGAGAGGAAGCAAACTATTTGCCGTATGCCCTAATCCTGTTAGAAAATAGGGGCGGAACGGTGAAGCGGACACAGAGTATCTACTTCCGTAACATGTTACAATACAGGCTAATACGGTGGACTCAATGAAGTTATGGATTAAAATGTCGCCCAGGCTTGGGTAGGCGTGCGTGATCTCAGGCTGGAGGTGTTGCCATGGATCGGACCTTGTGCAGGTTCGACACACAAATGTGCAACTACTTGCAGCAAAGATGTAGCCAATCTACTCTGTGGCCTTAGGCTCCAAGTTACACAAAGGGGCACAAAGGATTGGCCTTGCAATGCAGCAGGCTCTTGTTCTGTGATTGAAGAGATGTGGTTAAGGAAAGCAGCCGCGCCCGTTAATGGCGCCCGCCAAAAGTCACCCGGAAGCTGAGGCGATGGATGTCGCCTGTCTGCTTGTCCGGCACGTACGAGTAATCGACAGCGCCGAACGAATGCCTCACGCCGAAACCGAGGGCTATGCCGTCTTGGCTGTCGTTCAGATCCTGGCCGAACAGATGCGAGTATCCGGTCCTTAGAAAGACCGTGTTTTCATAGCAGTATTCTATGCCCTGATGCATCGAAACCCCGTTGTCGCCGGGCTTGACGAGATCACTCGACAGTCGAACCTTGCCGTCGAAAACTGCAACTGCGACTCCGGACGACACCGATGACGGAAGCGGATATGCATCGGTTCCGCGTTTCAGACCGTCACCGAGGTTTGTCACGTTGAGCCCGAGCGCGACTACGCCGATTCGGTACAGCGCACCGGCATCGACGGCGTAACCGGTAGCAGTCGACTGCTCCAATTTCTCCGTAAACATTTTGCCGGTAACACCGATCGACAAGTTGTCATTGATTCCAAGGGAGCCGGAAGCGGAAACTGCGAGAGCATTCGCGGAGTATGAGCCGACGGGCTGATCGTTAACATCGTAGGAATCGAACGCCCCATAATCGAGATAAGTAACGCCTAACCCCACTACCATACGATGTGACAGCGGAAAGGCGGCTCCGAGATACTCCGACTTGATGTCCTGATACCAGTCGTTGTGCATGAACACGAGTTCAGTCGCTGAAAGTTGCGCAAGTCCAGCAGGATTCCAGTAACCTGCCGTAGCGTCATCGGCGATGGCGACGAAGGCTCCGCCGAGAGCCGCAGCGCGTGCTCCTACCCCTAACTTAAGGAAGTTTGCTGAAGAGGTTCCGACGTGGTCGGACGCGACTCCCTGTGAGTAAACGCTCTGCGGAGGTACACACAGCAGTAGCGCGACAATTCCTGCGACCAAGACTGGCCGTATGATCTTCCGGCTCCCCATGTTACACACCCCTGTGCCTTAACAGGTTTGAACTACCCTACCGGCAACAGAGAGGGCAACATGAGTGCCGGAATTCATTGTCAAGAAAAGCGCTTTGCTCGAAATACTGCCTTGGTGCTGATAGAACAAAGCTAACATCCTGTCAGTTCAGGCCTTGGGCCTGTAAGTCCATATGCCAAGAGCGGCGAGAAACTACTGAAGTAAACAGCCACAGCCCTCTCGCCGTACTGAAACCCTCGTACACCTTCTGAACAATTCTCGGGATCCCTAAAGGACCCCTGCACCTACCTCCTTCGCTACTCGCGACTTAAGCAACCTTGCTCAAAACTCAGCCAGCTTGGCTCAGTCACCAGCACTTTCCCGTTCAGATCGCGATGTTGTCCCGTCGTGTCAGGCCCAGCTCAAGTAGTACATCAGTAGGCTGCTGGAGACCAGTCGCAAGTAATTAGTGGCAATCATAACTCCGCGTCCTATTCCAAGACAATATAAAATTTTCAGGTCAGCCAAGTTTTTTTTCAAAGCTGACGATTGGTATATCGGGCTCGTTCCAGATTTCATCAAGTGTATCATGGGTGAACAATTCCATTGCGAAACGATGATTGGATCGGAGCCGTCTACTTCAGTCGACTCTTCTGTTCTTTGTATCTGGCGGCGCCCGTGTCGCGAGTCAGGACATCCTGCGAGAACTCCGCAAGTTGACTCTTTGCGTTTTGAATTCGCTCCTGAGTTTCCGGATGAGTCGCCATCATGTTCTCGAAGAAATTCCGCTTGCCCTCCGACACCGAAGCCAGCTTCTCGAACATGTCGATCGCGCCTTTGGGGTTATATCCCGCGAGAGACATATAGTGTATGCCAAATCTGTCGGCCTCGCGCTCATTAGAGCGAGAGTAACCTGAGAGCGCGACACTGAGCCCAAGGCCGATGGCAGTTTGCAGAGTCTGGCTGTCGGACTTTCCCGAGACGATTTCCAAGAGAATCGAAATGCCGAGCGCCTGTTGGAGCCTCTTCACACCATGGCGGGCAACGACATGAGAGATCTCGTGCGCAGTTACCGCGGCGAGCTGCGCCTCAGAGTCCATAAGTTTGAGCAAGCCGGTATATATGTAGACATACCCGCCTGGAGTGGCAAACGCATTGATATCGTCCGATTCAATGACCGTGAAATGATACTCTATCTCTTTGCGGTCGCTAACGGCCACGATCCTTTGACCCATTTCGTTGAAGTAAGACTGCCATTGTGCATCATCAAGAATCTTGGATTCTGTCCTCACCTGCTTATCGAACTCCAGTCCGAGTCCTTTCTCCTGGCTGTCCGAGATCAATATCAAATCCTTCTTTCCCCCCGGACCTGTTGTAGCACAGCTAAGCGTCA
>JAGVNY010000030.1 GCA_020053015.1 Candidatus Zixiibacteriota bacterium
GGCAAGGGGAGTTTCAAGGGAGTGATTCGCGACTCCACCATCGCCGTGTACTTGCTCAAAGAGAGAGAGTACTTCGAGGGACTGATTCCCGACCTCTCAACTGCTGATCTTGCCCGTTACGGCAGCGGGATTGCGCTCATCAGTTCGCTTCTTGCAGGGGATTTGCTTTTACAGAGCGACTTTGGCGCTGGCAGTTCGACAGACTGGCGCCGAGAATTCACAATTCGTGGATCGAGAATCAAGAAGGCGACCTACAAGAATCGTTCAGACAGCATCGTCGTCGAAGCGGACCTCGGTATGCGTCAGGACAGTTTTCCCTATTTCCAGATCAAGCAGTGCAGCATCACCGACTTCTCCGAGAACGCCCGTGTCAAGCTCAAGCTAATCGAACAACGTTGCGGCGATGTTCCTTCGGCGAAACTCGCGATGCCCAATGTGACTGACTGGAAGCGCATTGATCGGCTGGAATTCGACTGACCACGTGTTGACAATTTGCTTCACACAACATTTACTTATCGCAGGCACATGTCAGGCAGCAGCCTGGCTTTTGTTTTGATTCGGCATCGAGGAGCTATGCCCACTTTCCGCAGAGTCCTTAGTCTCATAGTTCCGTACTGGAAGCATGTTGCGCTGTCGGCATTCTGCATGGTAATGTTCGCCCTTCTCTCCGGCGCGCTCATCTGGATGATCGGCCCGCTTCTGAACACTCTGTTCACGTCAGACTCCAATCCGCAGGCCATTCTCAATACAGTGCAGCCAGATGTGGCTGCGGAAACTTCGAGCGGGCTCGTCCGGAGCATTTCGGACTTCGTCGGTGGCATCAAGTCTTGGCTTCAGGGGTTGGTCGACAAGATCATTGTCGGTCCGACTTCGCTGGATACACTTCGTAGTCTCTGCACAGCGGTGCTGATACTCGCTGTGGCCAAAGCCCTTTTCTTCTGGCTGCAGGGCTATCTTATGGCGTATGTCGAGCAGAAGTTCATCAAAGAGCTGAGAGACTCGCTGTTCATCCATTTCCAGAGGCTTCCACTAAGTTTCTTCCACGGCGCTCGAACAGGGGAGCTGCTGTCTCGTGTCACAAACGATGTGATGGTACTTCGCGAGTCTCTCGATCAGGGTTTCAACAGGATCATCCGGGAACCACTTCTGATACTCATCTTCGTTGGGTTCATGGTCATACTGTCCTGGAAGCTGACTGTGGTTACCATCGTCGTTCTGCCGGTCAGCTTTTACATCATTTACCTGATCGGGAGATTCCTGCGCAGGGTATCCGCCCGTGCTCAGGAGAGAATGGCGGATGTTAACTCCGTACTCGAAGAGAATGTATCTAACATGAGGGTAGTCAAGGCATTCGGAGCTGAGGCATTCGAAACATCGAAGTTTGTGGCCGTCACCGAGAAGTACTTCCGTTCGCTCCTCAAGATATCCCGATTGCGAGTTCTCTCAAGTCCGGTGAACGAATTCCTGGGAACGGTGGCCGGTGTTATTATTCTCTGGTACGGCGGCAGGCAAGTGCTTGGAGACACGCTACTTAGCCCAGACGATTTCATGTTGTACATTCTCGCTATGTTCTCGATAATCGCGCCAGCGAAGTCACTATCGAGTCTTCATGTCAAAGTACAGGAAGGACTGGCGGCGGCCGATCGAATCTTCGAGGTTCTCGACACGCGGTCAAGCGTTACGTCGAAGCCGAACGCGTTGAAGCTAGATGAGTTTCGCAACGAGATCAGATATGACTGTGTATCATTCGCATACGATAATGGTGTTGAAGTACTGCATGATATCTCTTTTCGTGTGAATCATGGCGACATCGTAGCCGTGGTCGGGCCTTCGGGGGCCGGTAAGTCTACGCTGCTCGATCTTCTTCCGAGATTCTACGATCCAACCGGAGGTTCTGTTTCGATAGATGGCGTCGATCTGCGCGAGATTGAAGTGGGCTCGTTGAGATCACTGTTCGGCATTGTCACTCAGGAGACGATGCTCTTCAATGACAGCGTGCTCGCCAACATTGCCTACGGTCTCAAGAATTCAACGAGAGAGGATGTCGCAAGGGCTGCCAAGATAGCCAACGCTCACGAGTTCATTTCGTCGCTGCAGCGTGGCTACGACACGTCAATCGGCAACCGGGGGGTGATGCTTTCCGGGGGGCAGCGCCAGAGGCTTGCCATCGCACGAGCGATTCTGCGGAGTCCACAAATACTGATATTCGATGAAGCTACTTCCGCGCTGGACACCGAATCGGAGCAGCTGGTTCAGGAGGCGATTGATCGATTGATGGCGGGCAGAACGGTTCTCGTGATAGCTCACAGGCTGTCGACGATCCTCCATGCAAACAAGATACTTGTGCTTGATTCGGGAAGGCTGGTGCAGACGGGCACTCACGCGGAACTCGTAGACGTCCCCGGGCTCTATCAGCGCCTATATAACTTGCAGTTCAAGGTGAACAGCAATGGGATTGGATCCGGCAAAATCCACGGACAAGTTTCTTAAGAGCATTGAGATTTCGTTCAAGTGGATGGTGCTCGTCTGGTTTGTCGCGCTCGGCGGTGTCAGACGTCAGTCGCGGAAGTTCGATCCGCGCAAGCTTCGACGTGTGCTCTTTGTTCGACACGACAAGCTCGGAGACATGATAGTGTCGCTGCCGGTGTTTCATAACCTTAAGCGATTCTTCCCTGAAATCGAGATCGACGTTTTGTGCGGTCGAGACAACAACATGATAATCGCGCACGATCCGCATATATCTCGAATCACGTACTACACGAAGAAGCCGTTTTCGGATTTGAAGCGGATTCTCGATATGCGTCGTCGGAAATACGACGCCATTGTTGACATGACATTCGGCGAGTCTGTGACTGCGACTATGCTCATGTCGCTGATTGGACCCGGTGCATTCAAGCTTGGCGCGGGCAAGTCCCGGCTGTCTGACCTATTCGATTTGACAGTGGGGGCATCGGTATCCCACGGTCCTCACATCATAGAATCGACGGCGACGGTTCTGACCCTCTTCGGGATTCCGCTCTCTTCGTGCGATCTGATTCCGAGGATGTACCTGGTAGAACAAGATGAAGTCAAAGGTAAGCGGTTCGCGGATACGCTCAGGACAGCGCACGAACAGCTCATTGGAATCAACTTGTCTGCGGGCAGACCGGCGCGCACCTGGCCGGTGGAAAGCTACGTGGAACTGCTTAGACTAATGCTCCAGCGATTTCCTAAAGTGTGTTTTGTGCTCTCCGCTTCTCCCAGTGAAAGATGGAAGATCGATCGCATCACGTCTGTTCACTCAGAACGTATTTATGCTGCGCCTGCGGGGCTGAGCATTCGCGAAATAGCCGGGCTGCTGAAGAATCTCGACTATCTAATCACTCCGGACACGTCGATTGGTCATATCGCAGGCTGCGTCAATCTGCCGACTCTCGTGATGTACCCCGGCAACATGGAAAACTTCGCGGTCTGGCGTCCGTTCAATCCGTGCGTGAAAGCGATCAACTCGCCACACTTCTATCGTATCGAGTATCTGGAACCGGAACCTGTCTTTGAAGCGTTCTGTCGCACTGTCGTCGATGCTCGGACTCCTGCGGTGAAGTAGTATGAGCAGGCTGACCACGGTGATCATGACGAAGAACGAGGAAAGAAATATCGAGCGGTGCATCAAGAGCGTGAGCGGACTCGGCGCGGTTATAGTCGCCGACACGGGTTCCACGGATCGCACAAAAGACCTCGCCGAATCGCTGGGCGCAAGAGTCTGTGACATTCCATGGAATGGTTTCGGACCGTCCAAGCAACTCGCGTGCGACCTTGCCGAGACCGAGTGCGTGCTGTCAATCGACGCCGACGAAGTGGTCACCGGAGAGCTTGCTTCTTCGATATCCCGCGAAATGTCGGCCGGTGACGGCGCTGACGGATATGTCTTTCGACGAGTTACGAATCTCTGTGGTCAGTGGATACTCCACTCCGGCTGGTATCCGGAACAGGTGCTCCGTCTCTTCAGGAAGGACAGGGCGAGGTTCAGCGACAGCGCTATCCATGAGAGCATCGAATGTCAGGGGAGAATTGCGTTCCTTGATGGCTTTCTCTTGCACTTCAGCTATCCTGATATATCTGCCTATGTTAGTAAGCTCAAGTCATATGCGCTCATCTCCGGGCAGGAATGCCGTCGTCGCGGGGGGAGGGCTGCAGTTGCGAAGATGGTCACGAATCCTCCTATCTGGTTCATCAAGAAGCTGATTCTCCAGAAGGGCTTTGCGGACGGCATTGCGGGACTGTGGATCGCGTCTTTTTCCGCAGCAGGGCAGTTTCTGAAGTATTATTATGCCTGCAAGGGAGACAGGCGATGAGCCGAGTGAAAGTTCTGCATATCGACCTCGGTCGTGCGTTCAGGGGCGGCCAGCGGCAGTGCTACAATCTCATCAGGTATCTCAAGAACCACGAGATCGAAACAGGATGTGTGGTGGCAGCGGGCGGTGAACTCGAAAAGCGACTTGCAGATTTAGACGTCGAGACCTATCCAATTCACTATGGAGCGTTCGACGTCGTCGCGGAAGGCATCAGGCTGCGCCGAGTGTGCAAGGAGATGGGCTACAACATCCTGCACGCTCACGATTCGCACGGTCACAACCTCGCGCTTACGGTGAAGTTCGTCAGCGCTGATCTGAGAGTTGTGGTGACCAGACGAGTCCTTAGCGGCCGCTCAAAGTCGATTATCTCTAAATGGAAGTACGCCACACCTTCAGTGGATTTGTTGATCGCCGTGTCGTCGCCGATCGAGCAGGAAATGCTCGACTTAGGAGTGAATGATCGACGTGTCGTACATATCCCCAGCGGAGTCGACATGGAGTATTTTCGACCGGTGCCGGTCGGTGAGTTCAAGGCGAGAAAGTCAATTCGAGACGCAGCCACCTACATAGGCACGGCTTGCGCACTCGACGATAATAAGGATGTGGCCACCGTCCTGAACGCCGCCGCGAAACTTTCTTACGCTCGTGACGATTTTCTGTTGTTAGTGGCAGGTGATGGAGAGAAGCGAGCCGAGCTGCAGCGTCTGGCAGGTTTCATCGAGATAGACAGCAAGGTGATCTTCCTCGGGAATATTGACGAAATGAACGAGTTCTATAGTCTTCTTGACGTATACGTACTGTCATCGCGCTCTGAGGGTCTGGGAACGTCTCTTCTCGAGGCAGGCGCGTGCGGTTGCGCAGTCGTGTCATCCGACTGCGGCGGTCCGGGCGACTACATCGAGAACGCCGTCAATGGTTATCTGTTCGACATAGAAGATGACGAGCGGCTCTCCGGGATTTTCAGTGAGCTGGCCGCCGACAGCAGTTTGAGAACTCGTCTCTCAGGTGAATTCGCGAAGACGATATCCCGCTTTGCGATCGACGACGTATGTAGCGAGATATTGAACCATTATAGACGGCTGACTGTCATGTCCGTGTAATCGGAGCAGCGAACGTTATGCCTGTTTCAGCAGGAGAAAGATACGGACTGGTCAATCTGGCCGAGTTCGTCATCGCGGTCGAGACTTTCAACGCGAATGTCAGCATAGACGTGCTGCGCAAAGCCTACAACTTTGCCGAGTCAGCGCACAGGGATCAGAAGCGGGTTTCGGGCGAACCGTATATGATACACGCGGTGCAGACGGCTCTGATTCTCGCGGAGCAACATCTCGATTCTGCCACCATCGCGGCTGGGTTGCTGCATGATGTGGTCGAAGATACCAAGATATCGATCAAGGAAATAGAAGCGGA
>JAGVNY010000165.1 GCA_020053015.1 Candidatus Zixiibacteriota bacterium
GACCTGAACGCGCTCTCGTCCGGTGCCAGTTCCCGCAGGATATCGGACTCGGAGCGACCATGAGCGAGGATGTCCACGAAATTGAATACCATTGACATAAGAGGCGTGTGCTGATAAGATGATATCTTGCGAGCAAGCGCTTCACCCTCGGAGGCATCGAGCACTTTTGCGTACATCGGCTCACCGTGGAGCTTGATATTTCGATTTCGAAGCTGTGTCTTCATCAGTTCGGGTTCATGCTTGTTCAGTGATGATTCCTCGAGATTTCCGATCCTCCAGAGATCTGGATACAGGGTCTGCAAAGCGTCCGGAAAATCGCCAAGGAAGATTGAGTTGCGAGAGAACGGAGTTGCAGTCGGAAGAATCGAAATATAATAATCGACGTCCACGGAGAAGTACTCGCTGATTATCGGCTCGATCATCATCCACTGATCGAGTCTCATGCAGTCTATGACGACGAAGAAGACTTGCTTTCCGTCACGGATGTGAGGAATGACGAACTTTTCCACGACGTCGACAGACAGCGGTGGTCGGTGTCGCGATTCGAGCCACTTGGGATAGGCCCTTTCGATATACCGTCCGAACTCTGCATTCCATTCCTTCCTCTGTCCCATGTGTGTCTGCTGAAGCCCTGAGTCACGATGTTCTCCTATCTCGAGCTCCCAGACTGCCATCTGCCTGTAAGCCTCAATCCAATCTTGCCACGAGATAGGCCCCATCAGTTGCTGATTCATGCGGTTGAACGCTTGCACGTAATCACGCGTTAGCTGATGACCGCGAATTCGCTTGGTGTCGAGCAAGCGCTTGATCACCAGAAGCACTTGAGAAGGATTGACAGGCTTTGTGAGATAATCGCTGATCCTGCGGCCGATTGCCTGATCCATCAGGTCTTCTTCTTCGCTCTTCGTGACCATCACGACCGGCAGACTCGGCTTGATATCTTTGATTTCCTCCAGCGTCGACAGGCCGTCTTTGCCCGGCATCATTTCATCCAGGAGCACGAGATCGAAATCTTCCCTTGAAACCGCGGCTATGGCATCGTCCCCTGACGAAGCAGGGACAACATCATATCCCTTCTCCCTTAGAAAGATGATGTGAGCCTGCAGCTGGTCGATCTCGTCGTCAACCCAGAGAATTCTTCTGCTTTCGTCTTTGGTTGGCATTCAAAACCTTTCGTAAGTCTAATTTGAACCGCAATCTGCCTCCGCATCTCTTACGCGTGATCTGTGGCATCTTCCGAGGAGTCAAATCGAGATCCACTGGTTCTCGGCTGAAGCGGCAATGTCAGCTGGAATGTCGTTCCCACTCCGGGAGTGCTGCTCTTGATGAATATCTCTCCACGGTGATAGTCGGAGACTATTCTCCTTGCGAGAGTCAATCCGAGTCCCCACCCGCGTTTCTTCGATGTGTAGCCGGGATGAAATACTCTTCTCACCTCGGACGGGCTCATGCCCCGACCGTTGTCGGCGATTTCGAGGCATGCTTTGGCGCCATCACGTGAAGTGCCCGTCGTGACTCTTATCAGACCGGTTTTTGCATCGCAGGCCTCGAGCGCATTCTTGATCGTGTTTTCAAGTGCCCAGCTCAGAAGTTCGCGGTTGAGTGATGCGTACTTCGGCTGCGAGCGGCTGTATTCTATTCGGATACCGTTGCCGCTAAACGGCAGGCGTTGCCGAAAGTAATCAACACAGTCGGACACGACTTCCTCAAGGTCAATAACGGCAAGAGATGGTGTCGATCCTATCAGCGAGAACCTCTGCGCTATTCTCTCCAGGCGATTGATGTCCGAAGCCATCCTGTCAAGAATCTCCACACTGCTGAGTGAGTTCCCGCCGGATTCGTGCGGTAACTCATCCGGGACTCTGGACCTAAGAAGCTGCAGCCAGCCGAGCAAGCCGGTCAACGGTGTACCGAGCTGGTGGGCTGTTTCCTTCGCCATTCCGACCCAGATATTTCGCTGTTCCGATCTCTTTATATTTCTGAATCCTACAAATCCGACGAGTATAAAGACACCGATCACTCCGACCTCGACAAACGGCATCATCTGAAGTTGCCTGACGAGCTTCGGATCACCGTAGAACATGAGGTAAAACAGCTTGCCGTTAGAGATTATCGGCACCGACCTGCCCTCCGAGCTCAGTGACTGAAGTGTGCGATTCACTTTCGCGAGAGTCTCACTGTCTGCTGCTGACGCCATGCCGTCCTCGACGTCGTCCAGCTCCTTCCAATACTGCGGTGTCAGCTCGGAATCGGCGAAGATGATCGGGAAATCCACAGCGCTAATGACTCTCTCAAAAATCAGATTGGTGGCAAGTGAGGATGTCTGCTCATTCAGCGCAACCTGGTAAAGGCTGACATATAGTTCGACATCATTCCTCGTGTTCTCCTTAAGCTGGCTAACGACGTCGTTTGTGTAGTAGATAAATACTACTGCAACAAACAGCGCTCCTGCCAGCATAGAAAGCTTGTAAGGCAACGGAATAGCCGCGTATCCGGCAGGAAGCTTTCTGGCAAGGAAGAAACGCATCACGCAATCTCGTCTAAACCACCGAGGTACGATCTCAGTGCAACGGGAACGCGCACCGTTCCCTTTGCAGTCTGATAGTTTTCGATGATTGCGATAACGGTTCTGGGGAGTGCAAGTCCGGAGCCGTTGAGTGTGTGAACATACTGCGACTTCCCTCCTTCAGGCTTGAATCGAATGTTTGCGCGTCTCGCCTGAAAGTCTGTGAAGTTGGAACATGAAGAAACCTCAAGGTACTTGTCGACGCCTGCAGAGAACACTTCGAGATCGTAACACTTTGCGGCCGAGAACGAGAGATCGCCGGTGCTGAGCAGACGTACGCGGTATGGCAGCTCAAGCGCCTGCAGGACTGCTTCCGCACACTCTACGAGCTCCTCGATCGCTTGCCATGACCGTTCTGGGTGGGAGAACATAACCATCTCGACCTTGTCGAACTGATGCACCCGAATCAGGCCGCGCGTGTCCTTGCCGTGCGCCCCTGCCTCTTTTCGGAAACATGGAGTGTAGGCGACGTACTTGAGCGGGAGTCGAGTCTCAGGTATGGTCTCATCGCGATGCGTATTTGTGACGGGAACCTCCGCAGTCGGAATCAGGTAGAGATTTGTGTCCTCGATTCTATACATGTCGTCCCGCAGCTTCGGAATCTGGCCTGTGCCGGTCATGGTTTCTTCGGTGACGACGAACGGAGGAGAAAGTTCTACAAAACCGTGGCGAGAAGTATGAAGATCGACCATGAAGTTGATCAGAGCTCTTTCGAGTTTCGCACCCATTCCCGTGAAGAGCAGGAATCCCGATCCGCTGATCTTGGCGCCGCGAGCGAGGTCGAAGAGCCCGAGCTTGTCGCCGAGTTCCCAATGGGGCGCTGGTTCGAAATCGAATTTCGGCTTGTCGCCCCAATAGCGGATGTCGACGTTGAATGTCTCATCCGGTCCTACCGGCACTGATTCATGCGGTATATTCGGGATCCAGAGCAACTCCTTTTGGAGGGCTTCATCCACCTCTCGGAGTTCCGAGTCCAATCCGGCAACACGATCGGATACCAGCCGCATTTCCTGGATTGCAGCTGAGGCATCGCCGCCTGACCGCTTCAGCTTAGCTATATCATCGCTGACTTTGTTCCGCTTCTCTTTAAGACTCTGCGCCTCAGTCGTTAAGTCGCGTCGTTTACGGTCAAGATCCAGGACATGATCAACGTCGGCTTTCTCGTTCTTGTTTTTGATGGCGATTTTGACGGCGTCAGGGTTTTCGCGGATGAATTTGAGATCAAGCATGTCAGCTCCTTATACAACTGCGCTCTCAGAGAGTTTGGCTCGCTGGAACAAAGGAAGGAACGATATCCCGTATACCTTCGATGACTTCTTGGCGTCTCACCTCAGAAGCGAGCAGTTTAAGTCTGTCAATCTTCGTTGCGAGCTCGGGATCATCAGAGCCGATCGACGTCGCGATCATGATCTTCGGGTGCAACGATGGCAGAATGCCCTCCTCCTCCACAAATAGCTCCTCGTGGAGTTTCTCGCCCGGACGCAAGCCGACGAATTCAATCGGAACGTCCACGTCCGGAACGAGTCCTGCGAGAGTGATCATATCTCTGGCCAGATCAACGATCTTGACCTGCTCGCCCATTTTCAGCACCATCAACTGCCCATTCCTGCCGATTGCGCCGGCCATCATCACCAGAAGCGTAGCTTCCTTTATTGTCATGAAGTATCGGGTTACCTGCGGATGCGTAACCGTTACTGGTCCACTATGTTCGATCTGATAAGTGAAGAGCTCCACCACTGACCCATGCGAACCAAGCACATTGCCGAAGCGGACTGTAACGAACTTCGTATCACTGGTGCGCGACAGCGATGTTACGAGCATCTCCGCGATTCGTTTTGATGCTCCCATTACTGACGATGGTCGAACCGCCTTATCCGTCGATATCATTACGAACGAGGAGACGCGATTGCGTATGGCGCACTCAGCCACTGTCTTGGTACCGATAATGTTGTTCATCACCGCTTCTTCCGGGAAGAACTCCATCAGCGGAACCTGTTTATACGCTGCGGCGTGAAAGACCACGTCTGGTCTGGTCTTCGACATGAGCAGATCGAGCTTGTTCGAATCGCGTATGTCGGTGATTTCCGTCGCTCTGTTGGCTTCAGGGAAACGTGATCGAATTTCGATATCGAGCTTATATAGCTCATTCTCCGCCCGGTCGAGCATTATCAAGATGTCTGGGTTGTATCTTGCAGTCTGCCTGCATATCTCCGATCCGATTGAGCCGGCTGCTCCGGTTACCAGCACTCTCTTGCCGGAGACGAAGCTGCGAATCAGATTATCGTCGAGATGTACCGGTTCCCTCCCCAGCAGATCGTCCACGCGGATTCCTCTGACTTCTCGCATGGACACGCGGGCGTTAAGGATATCAATCAGAGGCGGAACCGTCTTGAAACTCACTTTGGCATTGCGGCATCGTTCGACTATGCTTCGCATCTGGCCGCTTGATGCCGACGGAATGGCAATGATCATCTCCTCAATATGACGCTTCTCCACGATCGGC
>JAGVNY010000085.1 GCA_020053015.1 Candidatus Zixiibacteriota bacterium
ACTGCCTATTATCTCTTCTTGTTTGCATAACCCTATCTACTTCTCTTCAATACACCCTCAAAACAGACTTTTTCAACAGTCCCGCACGCCGGAACCCAGATACTGTGAGCGGCAGATGTCACATCTGCCGCTTTGGTTTGTTGGCGTTTGACGATGTCATTCCGAGGACGGATTCTATGCACGCGGTTGGGGTTGTGCGGATGACTTCAGCAACTTCTGGGAGGTCAAGGTCAGAGCCGCCATACATCTAAGGCAAGCTTGGCAAGTTGCTTCTGCCGTACCTCAATCTCTTGATTGGTCCACTGTTTCTCGTCGACGATGCCAGCACTAATCGGAAGTTTCGATAAGCGAAGCACTTTTCTCTTCTCGGAAAAACTTTGGTTTCCAGCATCGTCGTTCTTCTTGCGGCTCAACAGTGTGAGATTGCCCAAACGGTAGACGAAGTCGGCCGCGTCCGTGCCTGTCGGAAAACTCCTTCTCCATTCCGGTGAGAATGACTGAGGCAGTATGTGTTCAAGTGTGACTTGCTTTGAGTCCGGGTTCACAGTCTGCTCGTCACCGTTCTTCCGGGAAGTGTAGTTGTTGAGTTTGGCTAGAGTATATCTAGCCAATTTGGCTCTGCGCTTGTCCATTGCTGCCAATTCGAAGTCCTGTCTGAATCGGGGATCTGAATTCACAGCGCGGAACGCGTCTGCAACCTGAGTAGCACTTGAGTACGTGCCATGTCTCATCTGACAGGCAATCTTGCCAGATTCCCTTTCAAGACTACCAGGAGACTGGTTCCCGATTATGAAGTATCGGAATGAGAAATTGGCCACAATTCGAAATACCTTCGCTATCTCCTTGGGCTTCTTGAATTCAGTCATCGCATTGAGGAGAATCGGATGACATTGGGTCACTCGGAACAACCTCAACTCATTAATCGCGTTTTCAAAATCCTCACCGTAAGCAGGG
Source organism: Candidatus Zixiibacteriota bacterium (assembly GCA_020053015.1). Taxonomy (GTDB): domain Bacteria; phylum Zixibacteria; class MSB-5A5; order JAABVY01; family JAHJOQ01; genus JAGVNY01. Next base: position 955 of record JAGVNY010000085.1, read on the forward strand.
TCTACGGGCCACGCGGAAAGGTCACCTATCCCCGCATAGCTTTCCGCGCATCCTTTTAATTCCTGCATGAGCTGCATTGTTCGACCCTTGTTGCCCCGGACAGTATTAACGACCAGTCCATACAGGTGCTTCTCTCTCACATTAGTGCTGCCGTCGTCAATCTGTCTTGCAATCCAAAAGTGCCGAATGTACTCCGGCACAGAAAGCCTCGCCAGAGCAACTTCCATTTGCTCCCAGAGCTGCTGCGCTCTCTTGAGTTGGTCGCCGGATTCGTGGTAAAGACGGTTCTTGACAAGGTCCGAGACGGCCAGTTCCTTGCCCCGCGCATTGAGGGACTCGAAGACCAGATTCGCATCTTCTTCGCTGTGAACCACAATCGTGATGAGTTTAACCTTTGATCGAATATATTCAATCAGGGGCACTATGAAATCATCCGCTCTGGTTCCCTTGCTCGACGCTTTATTAGCCACCTCCTGAGTGAAGTACAAGAATGCTTCAAGAAGCAGTCTATTGGACTTGACCAGTCCCTTTGTCCTCAATCTTCGCTGTACTGATTCTGCGTCTTCACTCGCAACCACTGAGCTGATAAAACACTCGTTGTTTATGCTATTAAGTTCCAGCTTCGGTTTAGGTTGGCTATCCGACGAGTAATCTCTTGCCGCCAAGAAGCTCTGATCAATTTGATGAGCACGGTCATCTTGTCTGGATAGGAAGTAGTTGCGGACAGCACTCAGAACCATCGACATGCATGCAAGCCGTTGCTGGCCGTCTATTATTTCCATCCTGTCATCCTCGCGCTTGTGAAGTACTATTGTACCGAGGAAATAGTCATTTCCCCTTTCTACGCCGGAAGCGATATCTTCCCACAACTCTCTCGTCTCGTCCGTACCCCATGCGAAACTTCGTTGATATTTGGGGACCTCAAATTTCGCATTGCCCGTGAAGAGCTGCTCGATTGACTTGAGTTCTGGGGGGAGGATGCCAGAGGTCATTTCAACTGCTCCTTTCTTCCTTGTTAAATCCGCTCGCAGGCGAGGTTCACGACCTGGCGCAGTTCCTCTGCATACTTGAACTCTCTGTCATAAGCGAGATCCGCGATTGCTTCGTTTGGACTTCGCCAAACCGGCTCTCGGCCTTTTTCGATAGGATCGCTGGCAGATTCTACATGAAGAAGATATGCAGCGATCCGCTGTATCTCCACTTCCCTTTTCTTGAACTCACGTTTCTGATGCAAATAAACGGCGAAACGGGTCTTCTCAATGGTGCCATTAACGCCCGCTTCTTCGAATGCCTCTCGCTTAGCAGCATCAGAACCAGCCTCCCCGCGCTGGATTCTGCCCTTCGGAAAAGTCCACCGCCCTCCAGTTGTCCTCACCAATCTGAGTTCGATATTGCCATCTTGGACTCTGTAACAGACTGCCGCAGCATGCTGACAACGTGATAGGAATAAGAACGATATGATGAGAACCAGAGTTGAAATCAGCGTCAGTAGTGACGATGTTCTATAGCTGCCAACCACCCCAGATGTCTCAAGAAACATCCAGCCTAAACCATAGGCTGTGATGGCGGCTCCGACGGCAGTACCCAAGGGGCCGTATCGATGGCTCTTAATCCAATTGAGAAGTTTGTTCAAGGGTCACCTTGTCTTGTCAATCTGACACTAATGCGCACTCATCCGATCCGGTAACTCGGTAGGCAGAACCCCATGTGGTTTCGACTACGACATTGCATTTCTTCAAGCATGAACTTCAATTCAGCATCGACGACAAATGAGACTTCGAAATCAGCATAGCGCGCTCATGCGCTATTGTCAAGCGCGAAATCCACGTTGCTCGGATTCCGTCGGACAGGATTCCCGACGGCGCGGGAATGACAAAGCAGTCGAAACCGCAGGGGTTTCGACTTACGGCGCTACTAAATCAGAGGCGTCACCATTGGGAAGCTTCACCGGGGGCGGGACCGGATCAACTGTTCCGTACGCAGTCGGAAAGTACACAAGATTGAATTGCATGTCGGCAACAGAAACAGAGCCTGAGTATTCGTAGGCGAGGTAGTAATAGGTGTATGAACCTGCGGAAGGAACCGTGAACATGCTCGTCATACCAAATGGAACCGAATAGACACCAGTCGGGACGCCACTATCAATCTGAAAGTCGAGGTCTTGATTCCCCGGGACATAGGTCGGATTGTCGGAGATACCAACGATCGCGTAGGATTTGGTGCCTGAAGTATGCTGCGGCAAGGTGGCGATGCGGCCGTGGGCAACGGCCATGACATACCCCGAAGCAGGGCAGTTGATAGTAACGGTGCCGAGGACGGTATACGCTTGATCATTCAGATATACATAGTATGCGCCGCTGAACGCAGCCACTCCGGGTTCATTCACGATATCAGATGACTGGACTTCTCCGGTCTTGAATGCGTAAGGCACAGCGCTCAGTCGAGTGTGCGGGGTCATTTCTGGGTCAGAGCCGACAGTGATTCCGAGCCAGCATTCGTCATGATTGAAAACATCCGCACTCAACGGCGACCCGCTCGAGCCAAGCTGAGCCGAGAATAGTCCGTTGGCCGTCGCTACGACCTGCGATTCCTGCCAGCGAATCACGCCTGACTCATCATATATCCTGAAAATGACGCTGTACGTGCTATCCTCAACCGGCTCGCCGCTGCTGTCGGTCAGACGACCCTGGTAGTTCATTGTGCCAGGGACTCCGGCGTAGACAGGCAGCACAGACAACATGAGTATCAGAACAGCAATCAGCAGCTTCGGTCTTGCAAACCCTGTCATATTAACCTCCGATGAACATGTTGTCCTGGTATACGCGTATCGCACACTCCATAATATCGGATAGAAGCTCGATTTTGCAAAGCCAGATGCTCACAGCTCGGCAGATCGAACCACTTTGGTTTCGACTTACGCGGATCATTGTGTATGCGCAGTCGAAAATCGGTTGCCAATTGCACAGAGCGATCGTACGTTTCCGCCCATGTCTACCACAACTATCCTCCTCGACGGTGGCGGAGTTATCGTCGATGAATCCGAGATGGAGAAGGTCAGGGGGGAGATCATCGCTGAAGTCCTGTCAACAGTCGTGCCGGGTTACGATATCGGGCGGTACTGGGCCGACGTCGACGAGGCGGTCAGATCGTTCTGTCCGAGAGTCTATGAGTTTGTGATCTGGAAATACTCGAAGAATGACCGGATGCTTTTCGATGAGCTCTATTCAGCGCATATGGAGCGTTGGAAACAGCGGCATCCTCCTCTCAAGCTCTCCGATGGTTTCGACATTGAGGCGAAGCGAATATGCCAGAGATACAAAATGGTCAATGCAGGGCAGTATGGCCGTGAAATCCTCGATTTGCTTGAAGAACGCTCTCTTCTAAGCTGCTTCGCGAGTCATCTCACTCAGGATGATTTCGCGATCACTAAGCCTGATCCGCGATATTACGAGCAGATCGTCGCAAGAGCCAACGTGCTGCCGGCAGAGTGCATCATGGTCGGCGACAGAATCGACAAGGATGTGATACCTGCCAAGCAACTTGGCATGAAGACTGTTATGATCCGGTCAGGCATCCACAGAAACCAGCAGCCGAGAGTGCCGTCGGAGATTCCAGACATCGAACTTCCGTCTGTGCGCGGGCTTGCGGAGGCAATTGACAGGATTGCCGGATCCCCGCCTTCGGGAGTGTTGAAGAACCCTTGATTGGGGCTCTGTGGCTGAGCAGTGAGCAGAGTGTTCGGGCAGGTCTTGATCGCGACGAAGTCGTGGTTGTGACCTGCTTGCAAAGACTTGAGAGCGCCGGGTCACACGCTCACGACTTCGTCGTGATCGCAAGACCCGTCGCAACAATCGGTCGATATTCCACTTTCTCAACAGGCTCGTTCGCGGGAATGACAATGGGTAAAGTTCGCCAGTGTCATTCCAGCAAGGGCTTGCACAGCAAGCCCGCAAGCCGGAATCCAGGCTTTCTCCTTGATTTGGCGCTTGTGGGACGATCTCGGGATTTCTGACGACGTGCAGTATTAAGCGGGGGGACACAAAAAATGCTGCCTCCCGCCGTGGCGGGGTGACAGCATTCTTGTTTCGCCCTTCGCAGGCGAGCAATTCAATCGCCGGTATTACTTCTTCGGCGGGATGATAGCCTCTTTGCAGGCCTTGGCAACGCGGAACTTCACGACCGTCTTGGCCGGAATCTTGATCGCAGCGCCTGTCTGCGGGTTGCGTCCCATGCGCGCCTTACGATTCGACTTCACGAGCTTGCCAAATCCGGGAAGAGTGAACTGGCCGCTCTTCTTGGTCTCGGCGACCGCAAGGTAGTTGAGTTGATCGAGGAACTGGCTGACCGTGACTTTCGTCATCTTGAGTTCGCCTGCGAGCTTGGTGACAAGCTGGGCTTTCGTCAAAGCCTTTGCTGCCATGAAAACCTCCGGTATTTTGTGTTTCGGTCACCATACTCCGAAGAAGTGGGCGACCGGTTCTCCTGTCTCGTTTCACCCTGTAAAATCAAGGGTGTTTGATGGGTCCCGTTGACGAACAGGCCTGAAACCAGCATATTTACAGCAAAGAATAGGTTCTCCATATTGCCACGCAACAAAAAACTTCGCTTCTGGAGCGGTTTTTTGCAACAATTTTTCATTTTGACCGCAATTTTACAGGGTGAAGAGGGGGTGAGTTACCTGAACGGCTACTCACGCAACCAGTGTGGTACCGAAATCGTCAGTATTCATCAGTAGTTCAGCAATTCTCAGCTCCGACAGGGTTTGTTCTCGGCGCTGCAATGGAGACTGGATTCCGGCTTGCGGGCTCACGGCAGCGAGCCCTTGCCGGAATGACATGTGTAGGCTACACCCATCCACACAGTGAGGAGATCGGCCTCCGGAGTCACGCGTGGCGTGACACAGAAGGCCGACAGGTCGGTGTCGGGTATCTTCCTGGGCGTGGCACAGTTCGAAACCCGACCTACTCCAGTCAAGCATTTCACAGCTTATGGGACAACCTCAGGATTCCCAACGCCGCTAAACAAAGCTGATTGTGCAGTCTCTCAGAACTTCGCCCAGCGGGGAACACGCGGGAACGGCGCCACATCGCGGATGTTAGCCATGCCGGTCACATACATCAGCGTGCGGTCGAATCCAAGACCGAATCCAGCATGCGGCACAGTGCCATACTTGCGAATGTCGAGATACCACCCGTAATTGTCAAGATTCAACCCGCATTCTTTGATGCGCTCGACGAGGACATCGTGCCTGTGTTCGCGTTCGCTCCCGCCTATGATCTCCCCGATCTTCGGGACGAGCACGTCCATTGCACGCACCGTCCTGCCGTCGTCGTTGACCCGCATGTAGAACGCCTTGATTGAGCGCGGGTAGTCATAAACGATAGCTGGCCCCTTGAAATATTCCTCAGTAAGATACCGCTCGTGCTCAGATTGCAGATCACTTCCCCAGCTGACCGGGAATTCGAATTTCCTTCCACTTTTCTCGAGAATCGAAACTGCTTCGGTATATGTGATCCTTACGAACTCTGACTTGATGACCTTTTCGAGAGTGTCCCGAACGGTGTTGTCTATGCGCGCTGCGAAGAAATCCATGTCGTCGCTGCATTCGGTCAGCGCATACTCGAAGATGAACTTGAGGAAGTCCTCTGCGAGCTGCATGCTCTCGGGAAGCTCACAGAAAGCCATCTCCGGCTCGATCATCCAGAACTCGGCCGCGTGGCGCGGGGTGTTCGAGTTCTCTGCGCGGAATGTCGGACCGAAGGTGTAGATATCACCGATTGCCGTTGCGAGAAGTTCTCCCTCGAGTTGGCCGGATACCGTAAGATACGCTTCTGAGGAGAAGAAGTCTTCGCTGTAGTTGATCTTGCCGTCGACACGCGGTGGATTGTTCATGTCGAGAGTGGTGACGCGGAATAGCTGACCGGCTCCCTCGCAGTCAGACGCTGTTATGATCGGCGTATGAATGTAGTAGAACCCTCGTTCCTGATAGAACTTGTGAACCGCATATGCGAGCTTCGAGCGAATCCTGTTGACTGCGCCGAAAGTGTTAGTGCGGGGACGCAGATGTGCGATCTCGCGAAGGAACTCGAACCCGTGGCGCTTCTTCTGAAGCACATAGGTCTGATCGGCCTCTCCGATCAACTCTATCTCTTCCACCGAGATTTCGTATTTCTGACCTTTGGCCGGCGATTCGATTAACTTACCGACCATCCGCACAGAGCTGCCCGTCGTGATCTTCTCGATATTGGGAATTGATTCCGGATTGTTCACCACACCCTGTATGTTGCCGACGCACGAGCCGTCGTTTACTTCTACGAATGCAACGTTCTTCGAAACGCGTGCTGTCCGCACCCATCCCAGGATGATCGGGCGCTCACCCGGTTTGATTCTGTCCTCGACAATTATTGACCGTATCTTTGTCCGAGTGAAGTAATCCATCGAATCCTCCGGAGAAGTAGGTCAATCCCTCTCGGGGATTGACTTCTCGCTGTCAAGCCTCAAGAAGGCTTGACCTACAATCTTGGTTATTGTACTGCACGTGGGGATCAAGTCAAGGGCAAACTACGTTGGGAGCTGGGTGGAAACCTCAACTGTAGGTCAATCCCTCTTGGGGATTGACTCCATTCTGGTTGACTTCTCGACCTGCTAACAAAACCTTACTTTTGGTGTCCAATATTCGAAGATATAATCAGATAGGACTCACCTATTTCGCGACGAACGTCACCCGTGGCCGCATGCCTATTCTTGTTGAGAATGTGGACTTGTTCCACAAGGCCATGTCAAGAGCCACAGACCTTTTCGGGTTCGAAGTTTCTGCATGGGTCGTATTATCTGACCACTTTCATATTCTTCTTCATCCGCGCTCGACAGATCTCTCTCGTATTCTGAGGGGATTCAAGCAGGGATTCGGCCTGCTTTATCGACAGAGAATGCAAGTCCGCAGCGGCAGAGTCTGGCAGCTAAGATTCTGGGATCACATAATCAGGGATCAAGAGGATTTCAATCGGCATATTGACTACATCCATTACAATCCTGTCAAGCACGGATATGTGCAAAGAGCAGTTGATTATCCACATTCGTCATTTCCGGATTTCGTCAAGCATGGATTGTACTCGGCTGATTGGGGGACAAAAGACAAGTCCTGCTTTGAAGGTGATTTCGGTGAATAGCCCCTTGTCTTAAGGTATCAATCACCAAGAGGGACTGACCTGTTCTCGTTTCTGTCGGTTCAGATGGGCGGCATTAGTTCGAAGAACCTGTTACATCGTGCAAGTACTTCGTCGATTGAATCCGCGCGGAAGACCTCCGTGTGAAGTCGCTCGCAGCCTTGAGAAACGCACTCGATGGCGGTCTTCTCCCACAGCAATTTGCACGGCCATTTCTTCAGCACTTTGGAGAAAGGCGCGGCCGTTTTGTGAGAACGCAGTCTTTCTTCAATGTTGGTAGCAAACCCAAGTTTGAATCGGCCTGGGTCATGCTTTGGTTCCAATTGTATTAGATAGAAAACGCCTCCCGGATTGGCCTGATCGGAAGGTGCTACGTTACCGCTCTCAGTTTCTGCAAGGTAACGCTTTATCCGATCACAATCCTCCGCGGTTAGGTAAGCAACTCTCTGTCCCTTTGCTGCGCCGCTCTTCTCTTTTACGGTCTCAATTCCCAGACGCTTCAGTATCTTGAAAACTGCAGCCTTGTGTTTTCCGATTGACTTAGCGAATTCAATTACGGTAATAGCGGCAGCATTCGTGTTGTCCATATCTGCTTGGCGGACCATTCGTTCTTATGCTCCCTGCAATAATGTCCCCTGCCCCGAAAATGTCAATTCAAAAGACTCTGAGGTTATCTTGAGGTTTGATCCCTCCCAATTGACTCGTCAATCTACCACTTCCGGCCAATGCTGAATCACAAAAGCCGGCCGCTGATATGGCGGCCGGCCGGTCGAGGGAGAGAATAAGAGATTAACTAACGCCCCATCGGGGAGCGGACCGTGCCGCCCCCCGAAGTACTGTGTTGCGAGACGCTACCGCAACGGGGCGATTCATACCTTGCCGTTGTCCCGCTTTCGCGGGGGTTCTGAGAATGTTCCTTCACCCACGGTCACCATGCGCCCGGATCGGCATCTTCGCTGATCGCATGTGTTCGACACTGACGCGCCGACTGTGCGGGCATGGCCGGTCGGTCGGTACCGGCTCATGCCCTATCTCACGGATCAAGCTCTTGAGATTCGCTCCCGGCATCCCTGCCGTCCACGCATCGGGCGTCGAGCGCAGCTGAGTGAATCTCTCCCGGTTAGGTCCCCCTCAGACCACGTCCGGGTCGCTCATGGTGATTGGTGCTTGAAAGGCTGTGCGGCTTGCTGCTACCACCTCCTCCCTTGCAGGATTTTCTCGAACAATGGACAGGTTATCCGATCTGTCCTTGGTCGATCTTCCGAACAAGAGCTTACGATCTTGCGGTAGCAGTTTGGTCTGTTGTTCCCGTTCCTTCAGTTACGCCTTGTATAAGATCGTCTGTCGCTGACCGCCACAAATGTCCGGCAGCGGTCGACAATGCCGATCACTCTCTCGGCGCTGAATGCGCGGTAACTCTGAGGCTTATTGAGGGCTCCGTCCTTTCCCCGCGTATCACGGGGTTACGGTTTTACAGAAACCATCAGCACGGTAGCTAAAGGCAGGTCGATTTCTTCCTCTCTTAACGAATACAACAAAAACGCGGTAACAAAGAAGGTGTAGCGGGTGTTCTCCTTTCGAACGATTCAAGTATAATAAGACCGCTGACTTCTGTCAAGCCGTTTTTTCAGAGTTTGCGCGGAAACTCCGTTGGGGTATATTTGAAAATTGCCTGCTGCGGACTGAGGATCGGACCCGGTGAATCCGGTCGCGAGTCTCCGGTGGAGAGCCCCGAAGATTAAGGGTCACTGTGAAAGCTATCTATGACATCCTGATCTCGCTCGTCTCGGTTGTTGTCGCGCCTGTCATACTGTTTCGCGCTTTGATCAAAGACAGATCGTACCTGGGACTTCTCGGCATGGGCGTCAGGCTGCAGCCGAATACTTCGGGTCGTCGACCGATCTGGATCCATGCATCATCGGTAGGTGAAGTGAAAGCTGCCTTGTTATTAGTGGAAAAAGTCCACGAGGGCAGGCCTGATGCGGTTATCGTATTGACTGTATTCACGCCACGCGGCATGTCAGTCGCTCGCTCCGAGGCAATGAGAGGAGTCGAGATCCGATACTGTCCTCTTGACGTTCGATCATTCGCAGGACGGGCGCTCCGCGACATTGATCCTGCAGTATTTGTGCTTACGGAAACAGAGCTGTGGCTGAACCTACTTACCGAAATCCATGCTCACAGAATTCCGACAGTAGTAGCGAACGGCAGACTCTCCGAGAAGAGCTTCGCGCGATACCTGGCTCTTCGGCCTCTCATTGCGCCAGTCGTGGAGAGGTTCGCGTACGTTCATGCTCAGTCTTCGGCAGACGCCGAGAGATTTATTGCTCTGGGTGTGCCGAGGGGTCGCGTTCATGCGGGAGGCAACGTCAAGACTCATGGAATGATCGCGAATCTCTCGAAGTTCAACCGGAATGCAGCATTGGAGAGTCTCGGTCTCGAACTCGACTCCAAAGTTATTGTATGCGGCTCCACACGTCCCGGCGAGGAGACGATGATCCTCGATGCATTCTTGTCAGCCAGGAAGCATCATCCATCAGCGCAGCTCGTAATCGCTCCACGACACCTTGATCGCCTCGGAGAAATTGAAAGCCTTGTATCAAGCCACGATCTCGCCTGCTCCAGGAAGACCGAACTTGCCGCGTCCAACGGCCACCCCGATGTAATCCTCCTTAATACGTTTGGTGAGCTGTGGAGGACGTATGGAATCGGAGCGTGCGCGTTCGTGGGCGGAAGTCTTGTGCCGCTCGGAGGGCACAATCCTCTGGAGCCAATTGCGCTCGGCGTGCCGACATGTTTCGGACCCCATATGGATAACTGCACTGAACTTGCATCAGCATGCGTCAGGACCGGATTCGCGACAACAGTCAAGGACACTCAAGACCTTGCGGAATTCTTCGTCGGCTGCCTCAACGGACAATTCCAGGTACCCGACCGCGGTCAATTGAACGCGCTTCTCGGATCGGATATCGACGATATCGCCAATGCAATCCTCGCTTTCTGGGAGCGCAGTCGTGTCGGAAATGCTTAGGGCACAGAGCTTCCTGGCGAAGCGGGATCGGTCTCTGGCAGAGTTGCTCGTGGGCTGGCTACTTCTGCCGTTCTCCCTGCTGTATCTGACAGTGGTCACGATGAGAAGGACCGCGTATTCAATCGGTCTCTGCAAGTCTGTCAGGCTTCCGGTAAAGGTGATCTCCGTTGGCGGCATCACAGTCGGAGGCTCGGGCAAGACTCCTGCGGTGATCCACATCGCCGAGATTTTGTCATCCCTGGGGAAGAGCACGCTCATTCTAACTCGAGGATACGGCGGAGACGTGGAATCCCCGACCGTGCTATATCCGGATGGAAATCGATCCGAGCGTCGGCGATCAGGGATATCATTGTTGTCCGATGAAGTCGAGTTGATGGCTGCGAGGACAGAAAGTGCAATTGGAATCGGCCGGGACAGGCTGGCGTCGTTTAAGATGGCGACTACAACACACGGCTTTGACGCAGCGATCCTCGACGATGGATTTCAGCACCTTAAGATTAAGAGAGACCTGGAGATAGTAGTCCTTGATGCCACAGCTCCTTTCGGCTCCGGGCATCTCCTGCCATCAGGCAATCTTCGCGAGCCGAGACGAACGCTCAAACAGGCTGATTTAATACTGCTCACGCGCATATCGCAGGCGGATGACAGAGACTCTGTCCTGGCGAAGATCACGCGCGACTATGGGGTGAACAGGGTTGTTGCATCAGACTACGTGTGCGATTCGGTGGTTGAATGGCGCAACGGGAAGACCACACCGATGTCAGGATTGGCTGGCATACCCCTGTGCGCCGTCGCTGCAATTGCCAACCCTGATTCGTTCTTCATGATGCTGAGAGAACACGGGCTGCAGATCCGTCATAGACGGGCTTTCGTCGACCACCATATATTCACTCAGGCTGAAATGCGCGAAGTGGCGGCCGAGGCGATCTCGGTGGGATGCCGCGCGCTGATTGTCACCGAGAAGGATGCCGTAAAACTCGAAGCGCTCGATTTCTGCGGATTGGACGTATACGTGTACAGAATCCGATTGCAGATTGCTGCCGGCGAAGCTAATTTGCATCAGTCGTTACTTGGGCTGTTTGATGATTAGACACAACACAGATTTCCTAATAGTGGGATCAGGCATAGCGGGACTTTCCTTTGCTCTGAAGGTGGCGTTGCACGGCCGTGTCGCGGTTGTTACCAAGAAGAAGGATTCGGAGTCAAACACAAACTACGCGCAGGGCGGCATTGCGACTGTGATAGCAGCAAAGGATTCATTCGAGAAGCACATTCATGATACTTTGACAGCGGGATGGGGGCTCTGTCATACCGACGTCGTGAGGTTGATTGTCGAGCATGGTCCTCGCGCGATCAGCGAGTTACTCAAGCTCGGCGTGGATTTCTCATACTCCGGAGCTGAGCGGAGGCTCGAGAATCTCGACGCTGGTCAGGAGGGCGGTCACTCTGAGAAGCGCGTCGTTCATGCCGCCGATTACACCGGCAGGGAAGTCGAGACCAGGCTTATCAACGCGATCAAGAGCGATCCGAACATCGAGCTCTCTGAAGATCATTTGGCCGTTGATCTTCTTGTTCGAGAGACCGGTGATCGCGGTTCATGTTACGGATGCTATGTGCTCGATGCACATACCGGGGAAATCGAAGTCTTCGTAGCTCCTGTCACGCTTCTTGCCACGGGGGGGCTTGGCCGAGTCTATATGCACACGACCAATCCCAGCATCGCAACCGGAGATGGTGTCGCGATGGCATACCGTGCGGGCGCTTCGATTGCGAACATGGAGTTCATGCAATTCCATCCCACCTCACTCTATCACCCCCAAGGGGACTGTTTTCTGATTTCAGAGGCGGTTCGTGGCGAAGGCGCCATACTCCGGCTGAGATCCGGCGAGGCATTCATGGCGCGCTATCATCCTATGAAAGACCTTGCCCCTCGAGACGTAGTCGCTCGAGCCATCGACCGCGAGCTCAAGCTCTCGGGTGATGTCTGCGTATTCCTCGATCTGTCATCAATCCGAGCCGACTACTTGCTGAAGCGTTTTCCTAATATCTATAGCACGCTTAATGCCCTCAACATCGACATAACGAAGGACCAGATCCCGGTCGTACCGGCCGCTCACTATATGTGCGGAGGCATAAGAACGGATGAACATGGCAGGACGGATATCGAGAACCTTTTCGCAGTCGGTGAGGCTGCCTGTACGGGCATGCACGGAGCCAATCGCCTTGCTTCTAACTCCCTGCTGGAAGCAGTCGTAGTCGCGGACTTCGCAGCGAAAGCTGCTGTCGACGCATTCGAGAAGCTCAGACCATTTGAATCGCCGACGATACTACCGGAGATCGAGAATCTCTCCCTGGAGGCCGCCGGCGAAAAAGACAATATCCTGATTTCTCACAGCGTCGCGGAGTTGCGGAGGCTCATGTGGGACTATGTCGGCGTCGTGAGGTCAAATGAACGGCTTGAACTCGCCAAAAAGAGAATCGACATTCTTGCGGAAGAATCCGAGCGGCTTTTCCACCGTTTTCCGCCATCCTTCGCTATGACTGAACTTCGGAATCTCGTGACTGCGGCAAGTCTCATAGTCGAGTCGGCCATACAGCGCAAGGAGTCTCGCGGGCTGCACTACAACGTCGATTACCCCGACATCGACGATTCTCATTGGAAACGTGATACGGTTCTTCGAAGGAAATAGCGAGATGGCAGGCAGAGAAATCATTCTGATTCTCGACTTCGGGTCGCAGTACACACAGTTGATTGCCCGACGTATCCGCGAGGAGAAGGTGTTCTGCGAAATAGTGCCATTCAATTTCCCGCTCTCCGAAGCCATGAAGAAACCCGTGCGAGGCATAGTGCTCTCAGGTGGGCCGAATTCAGTCTTGTCCGAAGACGCCTACTTCTGCGACGACGGCTACTTCAAGCTCGGCGTGCCCATTCTCGGAATCTGCTACGGTCTTCAGCTCATCGCCAAGCAATTCGGCGGAGACTTGGTCGCTTCGAGAAGCAGAGAATACGGAAGGTCGAGGTTCTCAATTACAACGGAATCTCACATGTGGAATGGACTTCCTGCCGAATTCACAGTCTGGATGAGCCACGGTGACAGTGTCTCCCACCTCCCCAACGGCTTTCGCCAGATTGGAAAGACCGAGTCTGTAGCTTATGCTGCTGTAGAAGACGCTGACAGGCGAATCTTTGGCCTGCAGTTCCATCCTGAAGTCTTCCATACCGAGGGTGGCAGCAGAATTCTCTCCAATTTCGTTCTCGGCGTCTGTGGACTCGCAGGCGACTGGACGATGGAGTCATTCGTCCAATCGCAGGTTGCTGCAATCAGAGAGAGAGTTGGCAAAGAGAAAATCATCTGCGCCATATCGGGTGGTGTCGATTCGGCAGTTTGCGCTCTGCTGCTGTCGCAAGCTGTCGGCAAAAACTTGACATCGGTGTTTGTCGACAACGGTCTCTTGCGGCTGAACGAGGGCAAGGACGTTCCAGAAGCGCTGGCTGAACTGAAAGTCAATGTCAGAAAAGTCGATGCATCCGAACGATTCGTCAGCGCTCTGGCAGGCGTGGTTGATCCGGAGGTCAAACGCAAGACAATTGGCCGGGTATTCATAGAGGTTTTCGAAGAGGAGGCTGGACGGATCGGCAACGTGCGGTTCCTCGCTCAGGGGACACTCTATCCCGATGTAATAGAGTCGGTTTCATTCAAAGGGCCGTCAGCGACTATAAAGAGCCATCACAACGTCGGAGGCCTTCCGGAACGAATGAAGATGGAACTTGTTGAGCCGCTGAAGGAGCTCTTCAAGGACGAAGTTCGTTCTCTCGGGAGACTCCTGGGTCTCGGAGATGAGATTCTTGGGCGGCATCCATTCCCAGGTCCGGGGCTCGCGGTTCGGATACTCGGAGAGATAACTCTGGATAGACTGAATCTTCTCAGGCAGGCGGATGATATATTCATCAGGGCGCTGAGGCGCCATTCACAGTACGACAGAATATGGCAGGCTTTTTGCGTCATGTTGCCGGTTCAAACAGTAGGCGTCATGGGTGATGAGCGGACTTACGAAAACGTCGTCGCACTGCGCGCGGTTACGTCAACTGACGGAATGACGGCGGATTGGGCCAGAATCCCCGACAACGTCCTGGCTGATGTCTCTTCCGAGATAATCAACCGTGTCAAAGGGATCAACCGGGTGGTTTACGACATCAGCTCCAAACCCCCCGCGACAATCGAATGGGAGTGAACAAACCGTTTGACAATCGGGTTTCGTGTCGTATTTTCGACTACTCTATGAGAAAAGAGCCTTCACATCTCAAATGGGCGTTCGATCCGGTCAGGTCTGAGCTGACGAAGTTCGATCGGCTTCTCGAAAGCAGCCTTTCCGCCGACTCCGCTCTTATTCAGAGCGTGATTGACCACTTGCTCGAGAAGCGTGGAAAGCGAATCCGCCCCACTCTTCTCTTTCTCACCGCTCGATGCTGCCGGATGACTCACTCAAAGATCGTCGAGGCTGCATTGTCTATCGAATTGATCCACACGGCAACGCTGCTGCACGACGATGTGGTCGACCAATCTGACCAAAGGCGCGGACACACGACGGTCAATGCCAAATGGAACAACCTGATCTCTATCCTAATTGGGGACTATCTGTTCGCAAAGGCGTTTCGCTTGCTGGTATCCACCAAGTGCCCTTCGCTTACGGCCAAGGTTTCTCTGGCTACGGAACGGGTTGCCTTCGGGGAGCTCAGGCAGATTGAGGAATCCGGAAACTATGAGCTGACTGAAGACAGTTATCTTGAAATAATCGCTGCGAAGACGGCGTCGCTGTTCTCGACTTCGGCTGCGTCTGGCGCCATGCTGAACGGCGCAACCGCGAAGGACATTAACAGGCTCTCGCGTTTCGGCGAGCAGATCGGCATTTCGTTCCAGATAGCCGATGATCTGCTCGACATTGTCGGTGACTCTAACACTACCGGAAAGACCGTCGGAAGCGATCTTATGCAGGGCAAGGCCACGCTGCCTTTGATCTTCGCGCTTCGCACGAGTTCGAAGCAGGCGCGCAAAGAGATCACGGACGTGTTGTCCAACGGCACCAAGCCTTCGGAGTACAAGAGGATAATCGAGTTCATAGGCAACTCCGGAGGAATCGACTATGCGCGCCAGCGCGCTGCCGAGTTTGGTGAAAAGGGGCTGGGTCTTATCCGCAAATTCGGAGAATCCCGTTACTATTCCGCTCTCGAACAGGTAGTTAACTTCACCGTGAATCGACAGAACTGACTGCCCTCCTATCCAGACGAATTCCCAACTTTCGCAACGCAGTCAAGAATCCCTTCCTGATACAGTTTCGAGGTTCAACAGCACAGGGCAGGAATCCTCTGCGCCACTGCGGAGCATCGTCCTTCTGCCCAACGCATTTCTAACCTCTCGCTAATCCTCTCCGAATCTCACATCAGCACGTTGAGCTTGAATTGAACCGGACTCGATGCAACTTTGTCATAGCCTCTGAATTGAGATCGACGGACTGAAAAAACATGGAGGAATCTGATTTATGATGAGCGATTTCCCGACACCACTCCGTACATCAAGTGATAGAAGGCTGGACGACATTTTGGATACATTTCTTAGCAACCCGCGAGGAGGGCGAGCGATGACTTCAAAGCGCCAGGGCGATGCGCAGAACGCGTCAGGGGAGGTTGCACTCAGATATCTGCATCCTCTTCGCCTGCAGGGCATGCCGCTGACGAGATTCACTACCACTGTGAACAAGATTCTCAACGGCAGGATCAAGCTGCTGACACGGCGTATCTGATCGCGATCCGACAGATGAATCTGGCACGATGTTGCGACTCGAGCAGACCGCTCATGTCGCATAGAAGGGTTTAGTGTCACCTCACGACATTAGCAACCAGTTGCACCGCGCCTTTTGTGGCAATCCGCACAAGGCTCAGGGCCACTTGCGAAGACGCAATTAATCAGGCACACGATATCGTCGATGTCAATCGGAGCGGTGCCACAACAACAGCCCACATGGCTGCGAATTAACACGGCTGCAGACACATACACACAGAACGGCGCATTCATAGCAGACCAGACCAGAGGCTACCTTGTGTGCCTGCTGGTTGATCTGCCTCGTTCCGACTCGTGACGAAAGTGAGTGACAAGACGAGCATGTTTCCTCGATCTGCTGTGTAAATAGTTGACGGCTGCAAACTCATTGATCAGATCTTGAATGCGACGACTTCGCAGCAACAGACCTGTGTGTGACGATTGGCATACGCGCTTCTCGTCAGTCCCCTACATCACCTAAATCCTCCTGTCGAAATCCACGCCAATAATCGCTTGTAAATCCTGGCGCAAGCCGTTTATTGGGCGCCATGAAGAGAGTCAAACGGGTCGAAGATGCTATCAATGCGAAGATACTCAAGCCGGGGAGTGTTATCTACAGCGCCGGTAACGCGGCTACTCCCCAGTTGTTGCTCGAACAGCTCGCGCAAGACTCGTCGATCAAAGACATTGATCTCTTCTGCATTCTCCCGCTCGGAGAGCAAGCGAAACCTCTGTTTTCCAAAGAACGGTGTCGTACCCTTACGCACCGGGTGATATTTAACAGCGAGCTCACCCGGGAGGCAGTGAACAAAGGCTGGGCGAAATACCATCCGATGCATCTCTCGGAAGTGCCCAAGTATGTCAGCCACGGACGCGGAATCGATGTGGCTCTGATCTCGGTCAGCGGCCCCGATCAAGCCGGCAATTATAGTCTCGGCACCACGGTCGAGGCCGTGCTCTCCGCGCTTCAAGCCGCGCGCTCCAAAGGCGGGGTTGTTATCGCAGAGCGCAATAAGCAGATGCCGTTCGTGCTCGGCACGACCATACCGGAAAGCTACATAAGCTATCTTGTAGATTCCGACTACTCCCTTCCTGCCAGCCCAGTGCGCGAACCTGACGACACGGCGATCAGAATCGGCGAGATCATCGCATCTCTCTACGTCCACGACGGCTCTGGCAATGAACCCGGCTCGACGCTTCAGTATGGGATCGGTCAGGTACCTGAAGCGGTCACGGACGCAATCATCCGGAAAGGTGCGCGTGATCTGGGAATCCACACCGAGCTTTTTGCCGATGCCATGATAAAGCTGGTGAAAAAGGGCGTGGTCACGAACAGATGGAAGAAGCGGATCAACTTCTGCGTCTCGTCGATATTTTTATCGGAGACGAAAGAAGGCTATGGATGGCTGCACTATAACAGCTCGGTACAGAGCAGACCGAGCGACTACACGAACAGCGTGTTCACAATTGCCGATCAGCCTCGGATGGTAACGATCAACAGCGCGATCGGCGTTGACCTGCACGGCAACATCTGGGCTGATTCGCTCGACGCGCGAAAGATATACAGCGGAGTCGGAGGACAGAGCGACTTCATAAGAGGAGCGCAGTACTCCGAAGGAGGAGTGGCTATCATCGCGCTTAAATCAACGACCAAGGCAGGAATCTCGAAGATCATCGACCGAGGTCCTGCGGGCATAACGACGACGGCGACTCCGTCCGATCGCGTAATCATCGTGACGGAATACGGCGCGTTCGATCCCAAGCGGCTCAGCCTTGGCGAGCGCGCGGTGGGCATAGCCCATCTCGCACGCCCCGATTACCGCGAAAAGCTTCTGAAAGCTATCAAAGAAAATCCCGCCTTTCACAAACCAAAGACATCCATGCGAGGCGGTGTGAAAGGCTTCATTCCCTACGAACAGGCGATACGCGGCTTATGAGCCGTGAATGCGGTTGCGCGATCCGTCGGAGTGTGCTATTATCACGCGCAAGTTGTATTAGATTGGAGGTCCGGCCGTGGCGATTGTCCCATCGAAGCTCTTCCTGACCAAAGGCGTCGGCCGACACAAGGAACAGCTTAACTCATTCGAGATGGCTCTTCGGAACGCGTCGATCGCGCAGTTCAATCTTGTGTCAGTGTCTTCGATCTTCCCGCCTGGCGCTCGAATCGTCTCCCGAGAAGCTGGACTGAGGTATCTCACCGCCGGACAGATCGTCCACACGGTCATCAGCAAGAATGCCACGAACGAACCGAATCGCCTAATCTCTGCCTCAATAGGAATTGCGCTGCCTAAAGACCTGAAGCGTTTCGGTTACCTCTCCGAGCACCACGGTTTCGGACAGACTCAGAAAGTCGCCGGAGATTATGCCGAGGATCTGGCTGCAGAGATGCTCGCCACCACTATGGGCATTCCATTTGATGTTGACAAGAGCTGGGACGAAAACAAAGAAGAATGGAAGATCAAAGGCATTCGCGTTCGCACGAGAAACGTCACACAATCCGCGCAGGGTGATATCAAAGGACTCTGGACGACAGTAGTTGCAGCAGCAATACTGGTGACGGAATAGACGATTCCATCTTATGAGTAGGGCAGAATCCGGTGTCCCGCTTCAGCGGGACATAGCGATTCTGCCTATAAAAGCCTTATCGTGACAGCGCATCGATGAGGCAGAACCCCAGCAATCCCCGAAACAGGGATTGCTGGGGTTCTGCCCTACGGAAACTATCGAAGATTGCTCTTGCTCACTGACGATCTCAGTCCGTATATTAAGTCAGAGAACTACATAGTGTAGCCGTTGGGGGTGGTCCCGTCTGGCGGGATCTGAGATTATACCCCCCGAACCTGATCCGGGTAATGCCGGCGGAGGGAAACGGTGGCAAGAGTAACAAATTCGAGTCCGTCTTCTCTCCAATTATGGAGTGGCGGGCTTTCTTGTTTCCGGGAGGTCTTATGTGCAAAACTGCAATCTCTTCAGGATTGCTCTTTCTTTGGGTTGCAAGCTCATCTGCTGGAATGATAGCGGGCAGAGTTGTCGACGAAGCTGGTCAGCCACTTGATGGAGTGAACATTACAATTGACGGAAGGTACGCTGAACCGACCAACTCAGAAGGCAAGTTCGAAGTCACAGTCCCCGATCTGCAAGCTATGTCTGTCACTTTCTCCCATGTCGGTTTCAAGCCGACGATGAAGAGGGTCATGCTCGACGAGCCTGTTGTCATTCGGATGGAACGATCCGTCTACGAAGTAGAAGGGGTCACCGTTCATGCGAGCCGAGATGGCGCTTCCACGCCTTCACGACCGGTTTCGAACATGACCGCCGATCAAATCAATCGCGATTACCTTGTCAGCGAGTTTCCGCTTCTTCTCTCCAGCACTCCGAATCTGTACTCGTACGCCGATGCTGGCGGCGGGTTGGGGTACAGCTACGTCAAGATTCGCGGATTCGATGACAAGCGAATCTCGACATACATAAACGGAATCCCACTCAATGACCCCGAAGATCAGGCGACTTACTTCGTCGATCTTCCTGACTTCGCAGCCGAGGTTACTGACATTCAGATTGAACGAGGAATAGGAAGCTCTTACTATGGTGACGCTTCGTTCGGTGGAACGATCAACATTGTGTCCGCAGCGCTCG
>JAGVNY010000105.1 GCA_020053015.1 Candidatus Zixiibacteriota bacterium
CCCGCGCACCGCATCTCCATGTCAATTTTCGGAACCCCCAACTCGGGAGAGACAGCCGGTTTCAATTCGTTCGGGGCTGTCGGCAAACGGAGCTTCAACTGCTTACTTGACGAGCAGGTAGGCACAGACAAGCTCGGGCTGCAGATGGGGTTGATCGCGTACAACTTGCTGTCCTTCTGGACGCCGGGGTACTTCAGACCGGCAACAACCGGCACGCTCGACTGGTTCACGACCGCCCTGCTGAATTACTACCAGCTCAAGACGATGCTAACACTCGGTTTCACGGACGATAGCGAGTATTTGAGCAATCTGTCCAAGGCCTACAACACATACGTGGATGCGCTCTCGAGACGGGGACTGGCAATGAATGCGCTTCTTCAGCTTCCGAATTCAAACGAGCGAAGCATGTACGGGTTCATGCTCGCTGCCACGTTCGACATGCTGCTCGTTGCAAACACCTCGGGCGAAAGAAGTCTCGACGATCTGATGCTAAGCCTTTACAGCTCGTACGGCGGGAGAGAAGGTTACCTCGAGAATGAGCTATATGGAATCCTGCGCGATCTGGGTTTGCCAGAGATTCAGACTCTCATAGACAATCACTTCAAGCAGGCAAAACCGATCGACTTCTCGAAGGCGCTGGCTCCTTACGGGCTGAGCCTCGATCAGATGTCGGGGGAAGGGATCGACATTGGATTTCGTGTCAAGGGCGGCGGCGACTTGTCGGTTGAATGGGTGGAGCCAGGAGGTCCCGCACAGCTGGCGGGCATTGTATTTGGCGATCAGATCTCCGAGGTTCGCGGTTTCAAGGCCAGCAAGGCCTCTGACATCCCCAAGGTGTTGACCGGCCTAAAGCCGGGCGACGATGTTGACATTACGGTACTCAGAAATGGCGCGAAGAAAAGCATGTCTCTGAAGCTGAGCAATCTCAAATACTATCTGATAAAACCGATGCCGAACGCTTCTGAATCGGCACGAGTGCTCTGGGCGAAATACAAGACCGCACATTAGAGTTCTAAGCAGAGGCTTTGCCTGCATTTGGGCGCGTCGTCGGGAATCTTCGACGTTGTCTTACAACTGAGTAGGTGGGCCTCCGGAGTCACGCTGGGCGTGACGAGGAAGGCCGACAACTCGGTGTCGGGTTTCTTCTTGTGCTCCGCGCAATCTGGAACCCGACCTACTCCATTCAAGCATTTCGCAACCCATGGGACAACCACTCTCCTTTTCGACGCATTGAAGTTTGCTCTCCCCGTGGGTCAATCCTTCTTTGGGATTGTTGTCTTTTCGGCTGCAGCCCACTCAAGCACTTGACAGTCGTCGACATTGTTAGCGATATTGCTTGCATCTCCTTGCTGGAAGCGAACGAAAGCGATGTCGTGGCTGGTCGGAAATAGAAGCCTATCTCCGAATAGGGGCTGTTCCACCGGCCACTGAAATCGCTCCGTCAGATCTTGCGATCCATTTCAATCGAAGCGCGTGACCTAACGCAGTAACAACGCGCGGCAAGAAGTCCGAGCCGCAGCCGCATGTTCTGATGGGCGACGCTAATTGTAACGGAGACCCACCTGTCGATATCGATGACATCGTGTATCTGATGAACTAACTCTTTGTTAGTAACCTCACCCGCCTACCCCATGCTCTAAGTACGACAATTTCCAGTGGTGATGCGCCAATGCGTTCGACCGTCGAACCTAAACATACAGCAGGCTGCAGCATCGTGCTGCAGCCTGTCTGCGTTTACAGATTCGTCCGGTAAGAAGATTCACATCAGGAGAGTGAGCTGCGGCAGCTCGACAGCTTTCTGCTGCGGGTTGACATTAGCCACGCCTTTTCCGTCGTAGACGAGGAGTCCCCTGTCGGTCGTTCCCACTGCGATCATATCGCCGTCAGCAGCCACCGCAGTCACCTCTATTGCCTCAGTCCACGCGAGCGGGGTTATCGCATCCTCGTACAGAGCGAAGCATCCCCAGTCGTTCGTACCGACGACTATCTGCCAGCCGCGGAAGGCGACGTCGGTGATATTGGAGACGAACAGACCATTGCGGGCATCGCGAAGCCTCCACCTGCCGCCGTCGAATACCCAGAGGCCGAGATGTGTGCCCGCGTAGAGACGGCCGAACTTGGAGCCGAGCGAGGTTACATAGTCGAGGGCCAGTGTATCACAATCCAGATACCGTTCGCGGAAAGTCCCGCCGTCGTACGAGAACAAGCCGTTCCCGGATGTGGCGACCCAAATGAGACCGAGGGCTGACTCTATTGCTGTAATGGAGTCGACGTCGAGAGCGACTGCCGTTTCGTCGTATGTAACTCTGATCAGGCCATCGGTGGCAGTACCTATGAGGAGCGTGTCACCGAACATTGCAATCGCCGTGATCTCGGATTGAAGCTCCGGGATGATCGGTGTTGCATCGCGAGATTCGTCTCGCAAGAAGAGGCCGCTCTTGGTGCCAATGTACAGTCTGTTGTTGTGCGCAAGAAGGCAGGTCACACGGTGATCGACAAGTCCCTGACCTACCGAGACGATCTGAGTGACGGAGTCTGCCGGACTATACAGCACAACTCCGCCGTCTGTGCCGGCCGCGACAAGCCCGCGAAACATAGTCGCGCAGGTCACATGGGAGAAGTCCAGGACAACGCTGTCATGCAGGTTGGGAGCTGTCCTCAGATCGATTTCGTCCGCATAGTCATAAGGTATGCCAGGATCGGAAGCCGACATATCAGCCGCAGAGCTTTCATCAAGAGTAACTACTGCCTGCTCAGGTGACTTCACAGAATCTGTGGTCGCGTCCGGCAGCTTCCGCTCAATGCTCAGCAGGGTCAATCCGACGATTGCCACAAGTGCTGTGAAGAGTCCGATTGTGTAGAGAGTTCTCGGTTTCATTGCCTATCTCCTTTCGGTTAGGGTCATTCTGTCAAATCCACCAGAAAGAGAGGCATCTGTCATGCCAACCGTAACTCCATTGCGAATCAACGGGTTAGACAGCTGCGGACTTCTGGGAGTTGTGTCTTGTGTGTCAGGAATGACACGCAGATTGGGGTCGATCGGGTCTCACCGACAGGCGCGGTTTCGACCGCGCCTATCTACGGCGGATGGATCGGCTTGTCAGAGGAGTGTGAGCGAAGACTCGGAACAAGTGAGGCGAGGATCGGCGCCGAATCGATTGATCCTTGACTTAGAATGCTGCGAGGCTATAATATGCAGCTTGGCCGAGCGTCGTAGGCAAAGTTCGGGGTGTGGCGCAGCCTGGTAGCGCGCTTGCTTTGGGAGCAAGATGTCGGAGGTTCAAATCCTCTCACCCCGACTTGGTCGTGAGTGGCCTCAATGATTGGTAACCGGTGAAGGAGTCTCAGTTGGTGTCTTCCAGTACTTAGGCTGGGTTTCTGTGAATCTTAGTCGATTGATTTCTCGTCAGTGAGGTACTTTTCGTGATCGACAAACTGGTTGTTAGGAATTTCAAGCGATTTGCCGAGATTGAGGTAGAGCTCGGCAATCCGGTGGTCTTCATCGGTCCTAACAATTCCGGCAAGACATCAGCGCTCCAAGTCCTCGCGCTCTGGGAATTAGGCGTCAAGCGTTGGCTTGAAAAGCGCAAAGTTCCGAATGCTCCAAAGGAACGAACTGGCGTTGCAATCAATAGGCGTGACATGGTTGCCATTCCCGTGCCGTCAGCAAACCTACTGTGGCACAACTTGCGCGTACGAGACGTAACAACTCGCGGTGGAAAGCAGGACACGAAGAATATCCGATTGGATGTCATCGTCTCGGGCTTCTCCGGCGCTAAGCAATGGGAATGCGGGCTTGAGTTTGATTATGCAAATGAAGAGTCAATCTACTGCCGTCCCTTGCGTCTGTCTGAAACAAAGAACCCTGAGAGGATGTTGATTCCCGACGAAGCGTCCGACATCCAGGTGGCGCTCCTGCCTCCCATGTCTGGTCTAACTGCAAACGAAACGAAGCTTGAGGAGGGGGCAATCAACGTTCGGATAGGGGAAGGCCGAACTGCAGAAATTCTGCGGAACCTCTGCTTTTCAGTTAACCAGCAGAGTCCAGAGAAGTGGGCGATGCTCTGTCACCAAATTTCCTCCCTGTTTGGAGTTGAATTGGAGCAACCTGAGTATGTCAAAGAGAGGGGTGAGATAGTGATGGCATACCGGGAACGAAAACTGCGCATGGATCTATCCTCATCTGGACGAGGACTTCAGCAGACACTGCTGCTTTTGGCTTTCATGTATGCCAATCCAGGTGCTGTCTTGCTATTAGACGAGCCGGACGCCCACCTTGAAATACTCCGCCAGCGGCAGATTTACGACATTCTGACGGAGACGGCGAATAGCAACGGCAATCAGGTGATTGCTGCCAGTCACTCGGAAGTGATCTTGAACGAGGCCGCACGTAGAGACGTCGTTATCGCGTTCGTGGGTAGTCGCCCTCACCGAGTAGATGACAGACGCACACAGGTAGGGAAGGCTCTACGTGAAATAGGGTTTGAACACTACTATCAAGCAGAACAGACTGGTTGGGTCCTCTACCTCGAGGGCTCAACGGATATCGCGACGCTACGGGCGTTTGCTCAGAGACTCGCTAATGGCGATGCGTTACAGGCTCTGGAAAGACCGTTTGTGCACTACGTCGGGAATCACCCTATGGATGCCGTTAGGCATTTCCACGGCGTTAGGGAAGCAGTGCCGACCTTGCTTGGCATAGGGATCTTCGACAGGCTCGACCAGGGTCTGCCGAGTCCCCAGGGGCCGAAACTTCTGAACTGGCAGAAGAAGGAGATCGAGAACTACTTGTGTTATCCGGAGACGCTTGAAGCCTTCGCCCGAGCCGGGGATCTCGAACCGCTGTTTGGCGAAACCAGGGTCAGGGCTATGAGAGCTGCTGTTAAGGAGGTGGAGGAGGCTTTGCTCACTCTCGGAAAACTCTCTCCATGGGATGCAAACTGCAAGGTGAGCGATGAATTCCTCGATCCTGTCTTTGTGAAATACTACGCGAAGCTGGGCCTTCCCAATATTATGACCAAAAAGAATTTCTATGCCCTCGCTCCGTTTGTGCCTGAAAACAGACTGGACCCAGAAATCCGCGAGAAATTGGATGCTATCGCCGAGATTGCAAGGAGCGCTATTGCCACGCTCGCAGATAATGCAGACTGAACATCTCGCTCCCTTGTACCCGACTTGGGCCCCCCACGACACACAATTCTGAGGCCAGACAAGCGTTGGTATGCTGTCCGAGAGTCGATTGCCTGGCAAACCTTCAGCCCATGGCGCATGCGATGGGCATTGCTTCCTCAGCGTTTCCAGTGGCCAGCCACCCAGACATGGCCTCTTCCCCGCTTCGCCCAATGCCCCGCTACCCAATGTCCTTTGGGCTTCGCATTCCAGTAGCCGCGACTCCAAACATACTTGTGGCCGTTCCAAGCCCAGCTGCCATCGATCCAGACAGCGTCCGCGGCGGGAGCAGCAGGTCTGACTTCAGACTCCGGCGGAGGCGGAGCATCCTGCACATAGACTGTCTTCGCGCAGCCGACTGCAATTATCGCAAGCAGGCCGAGGAAAAGACTCAGTATAGCTCGATTTCTCATCGTCGCTCCTTTTTCAGTTAGGATCGACATCGCTCGGAACTCCTTTAGATGACGCTTCGAAATCAGGCCTGCTGCACTTCAGTCCGGTTCCACTATGACACAGGAGTTGCAAACGCTCCCAATTCGACGTATTCTGAACGGAGACGAGTAAGAGTGGACAGGAATTGCAACAATGAAGGCAAACGAACCACAGATGTACGATGAGCTGAAACAGGAAATCCATGATTATCTGATGAGTTTTCTCACCGATGAGAGGCGGGAAAAGATCGATAAGGTGGCATCACTGCGAACGCGGTATATTACAGTAGTCCTCGAAGACATCTCCAATTCTCACAATATCAGTGCCGTGATTCGGAGTTGTGAGTGCCTGGGTGTGCAGGATCTGCACGTGATTGACAACTACCGGCAGTTTGAGGTCAACCCTTGCGTAACTCAGGGATCATCAGACTGGGTGGACGTAATCCGATACGACCGGCCTGGTTCCCCCAACACCGATGTGTGTCTTGACCGGCTCGAAGCCCAGGGTTACTCGCTTATTTCAACCACTCTTCAGAGCCCGGACGTTGACTTGACGGATGTTCCGATTGACAGGAAGATCGCACTCCTGTTCGGAAATGAAGAGAACGGTTTGTCGGAGACCGCACTCAGGCGATCTTGCATGAGGATGCGCATACCAATGCAGGGCTTCACTCAGAGTTTCAATATATCAGTAAGCACAGCAATATCGCTGCATCACCTTACGTCGCTGCTCCGTAAATCCTCTGTCAGATGGCAACTGACGGATGCTGAACTGCTCGATCTGAAATACCGCTGGTCAAAATGCGCCGTCAATAGAGGCGATGCAATCGAGCGGAGATGCCTGCTGGATCGGGGGATCATCAAGCCGGAGTAGCAAGAAATGCAGAGTCGCCGACGGAGCTACTTCTCCCCGTCATCGAGTTTGCTCATTTCCCGCAGAATGGTCAGCGGACTGGATCCTGCCGCAAGCTCTTGGATCTTGGCCATTCGAACCTCATCCAGAGCGAACTTCTTTCGAAGTCGAGCCTCGTACGCCTTCTGAAGCACTTCGAGCAGCTTCTCCAGCTCGTACGGTTTGGGCAAGTAGTCAAAGGCGCCCAATTTCGTGCATTCGACGGCAGAGTCGATTGAACCGTGGCCAGTCAGTATAATGGCTTCGATGTACTTGTGTTCCTTCTTCAAAACGCCGAGTACTTCGACTCCGTTCATACCTGGCATCCTTAGGTCGAGCAGAGCCACGTCGAACTTGCTCTTTCTGGCTTCGTCGAGCGCGCGTTCACCGTTGGTTGCCTTGGTTACGTCGAAGCCGCGCATTTCAAGCCGCTGGGCGATCGATTCGAGGAATTTGACTTCGTCGTCTACAATCAGGAGTTTGATCTTCTCAGCCATTCCACCCTTCCTGCTCGAGTCTTCCGTATAGACGCCAAGCAATAATTAAGATACTGCTCTTCGGCGCCACTTGCAAACGAAAGAATGCAATTGGCAGCTGTGGCTGGTACGTCACTATACCACAGTTTCGGTTCCCGCTATCGGCAAGTTTATCACGAAAGTAGTGCCTTCTCCGACCTTGCTCTGTACTTCGATCTGACCACCCAGGTTCTTGATGATGCCATAGCTCACGGATAACCCCAGGCCGGTGCCCTTCCCGACTTCTTTGGTTGTGAAGAACGGAAGAAATATCTTATCGATATCTTCCGGCTTGATTCCTTTGCCGGAGTCCGATATGGCAATTGATAAGAAGCGCCCTGAGATCGAAGTTGTGATTGTAATCTTGCCTGCACGCTCCTCCATTGCATCAGCCGCGTTGTTAAGCATGTTCAACACGACCTGCTGCAGCTGGTTGCTGTCACTGACTATGTGCGGCAGATTGCTGCTATATCGCCTGACGATCTCGATATTGTAGACTGCCATCTCGCGGGTGAGAAAGCCGCCGAGCACACTGTCGATCAACCTGTTGATGTCGAGCGACTTGAGGCTGACGTCTGTCTTCCTTACGAATCCAAGGAGTTTCCTGGTGATGTCTCTGCATCGAAAGACCGAGTCGTGGATCTCATCGAGGTACTTCTCAAGATCGCCCGGCTGCGGAGTGCATCCAAACTCCGGATTCAGCAGATCCTTCATCAGTCCTGCAGTTTCACTGATGACCGCCAGCGGGTTGTTGATCTCGTGCGCGATTCCTGCTGCAAGCTCGCCGACAGACGCAAGCTTTGCGGCATGCTCTAACTGAGCCTTGGTTCTGTCTGATTCTCTCTGCAGGTCCACGAGTTTCTCTGCGCGCCCTACAATGACGAACAGGATGAGAACCACCGCGAGAGCGGATATTCCCAGCACCTGAAGCCGCACTCCCGATAATATCGACTTGTTGCGGGCAGCGGCAAACTGCACGATCAGAGCCCAATCGGCTCCTCGCAGCCAGGAATACGCATACGTTAGCTTCACTCCTGCAACCGAGGCGCTCTCAACGCCGAGCCTCGGTTCCAAGGGTGGCACAATCGATGAAGACTGGAGAGGCGAGCCGAGATGCGGCGTCACAACCTGGTAGTAACCGGCTTTGTTTACGATCATGGTGTTCACTTCGCCAGCGCCCTCAAGAGAGCTGATATACTCATACATCTTTGTAGGATCGAGCGTGGCGCGAAGTACTATGTGATTGCCGTCCACTGTGCGGCAAACTGCTATCGTGAAGTGCGGTTGCTGCCTGAATCCGAGATAGATGTCAGTGATTATGTATCCAACGCTGCTTTTCTTGAGGTCAAGATACCACTGCTCGGCGCTGTAGTTCCGTTTCTCCAGAGAGGGGAATGGGCCCCAGTATGAGGTCTGAATTCCCGATGAGTCGAAATAGCCGAGATCGACGAATGCGGGGCTGCTTGCGACCAACTTCTCAAGGTGATTCCTCATATTGAGAGATGAAGGAGGGTGCTCAAATTCTGG
Source organism: Candidatus Zixiibacteriota bacterium (assembly GCA_020053015.1). Lineage (GTDB taxonomy): Bacteria > Zixibacteria > MSB-5A5 > JAABVY01 > JAHJOQ01 > JAGVNY01. Next base: position 8,535 of record JAGVNY010000105.1, read on the forward strand.
GTCGTCGATTAGATTATCCAAATTGACGAGCCTTTCCGAGAGATATAAGTCGAGAGTCTTCGATTGATTCTCTGCGATTGATTTCAGATGGAGGCTTTCTCCCTCAGACTCGAGCGTTCCGTACTGGACATAGAAGAACACCGTCAGCAGGATAATCGGCAAGAGATATGTAAGTGACAACCGGACGACGTTGCGGCGCTTGAGGTCCCGGTAGAAGGATTCATCATGGACGTGAAATAGCGCTGATCTTTGATGATCGCTTGAACGAGGTTTGGACATCGCGCTCCGTTGGTTCGTTTATGTGTCCAGCAGAGGATATACTACTTTTTTCGACTTTGAAGTCAACGTAAAAGCTGCTGAAGGACTGCTGCCTGAATTCCGATGCTTACCATTGAAGGACATACACGATGGCAACCACACCAGTATCGTCGTCGACTTTGCGTTCGGACTCAGTCAGCATCGTCAAGGTGCGCGGCAGAAATCCGGTCTGGCCCGACAGATGCGTCGGATGCGGACGGACATCGAGTTTGGTGCACAGGGAGCTGAGTCTTCACGCGCAGGACGGCGGATTGAACAAGCGAGAACTTGAGTCCACCGAACCTGCTCGTACGATAATGACCTGGAATTATCCTATCTGTCGACTCTGCTCCACTGAAAGCCCACATCTCTCGCACGCGTGGTATGTCGGGGATGCCACCGCCACTGTAATCGCCGGTGCAGCGATCCTTGCAACAACGATCGGCGGCGCTTCGGGGCTCTGGATATTAGCCGTTGCGATCATGCTTGCACTGTATGCGGCGATCAGATTCGCGTTTTTGTACAGATTCAAATCCTACCTCGCCTCGCTTCCGCATCGCAATGAGAAGGGAGCTTTCGTCAGGTGCATTCAAGTGGTGGGACTCGATCACAGACCTATCAGGGGATTCGACAATTTCGTGGAGCTGCTCAGGCGCGGAGACGTCATCTGTGAATTTGAGTTCCGTAACGGGGTCATCGCAGAGGAATTCCGCCGCTTAAACGCCTCAGCATAATCATCTGCCCATCTGAGACCCCGAACTCTCATGCCTCAAAATGAGTCGCTTCGCCTTACGTATCTCATCTTCGTCGAAATACCGAGTCTTGAGAACTACCACAACGAATACTGCCAGCAATGTGGCTTTGATCGGAATCGACAGCGCAGCTTCCCGGTCAGCCAGCGTGGACAAGGCAAAGACGCCAACCGCAAGTAGCGAAATCTGGACAAGCCGGCTGTAGCTGAAGTGGATCGGATAGATGCGTCGAGTAGCATACAGGTTTGCGACGACCAGCGCCGCGTATGCCGTAACGGACGAAATCGCAGCGCCATACATGCCGTACCTCGGAACCAGCAAGAGGTTGAGGCCGACATTCAGAATGCTCGCCAGAATCCACGACAACATTATGATCCAGTTCTTCTTGACGATGTTGTTGGCGTAGCGAGAGAGATTGTATACACCCAGCAACACCTGAGAAGCGCAGAGGATGTAAATCACCCGGTAGCTGTCATGAAACGATTCATCGGACATTACAGCGATCACTTCGCGGGAAAACATCGAAATCGCGAGGGCAAGCGTGAGACTGACGGCGAGATAATACCTTGTGAAGTCGGCGATCATCTTCTTGCATTCGTCCGGTCGGTCTATAAGACTGAAAATCCGCGGGCTGAAAGCCTTAAACGGCTCGATAGTAAGGATGGGCAGTACCGAGGCGAATTTATATCCGAGGGAATAGAGTCCCACATCGCTCAATCCGGAGTACTCCTTCAGGAAGAACCTGTCGGAGAGAGCGATCACGAATGACGCTATCTGAAGTGGTATCAGCGGCATCGAGAATGCGAGCATTTCCCTTACGTGTCCGAAAGAGAAGCTGAGAATGGACCGACGCACCACAAGAGCCGCCAGGACGATCAACTCGATGGAATACCCCGAAATTTGTGCGAGCAACACACCCTTCACTCCCCACTTGAGCCCAACAACGAAGTAGATCGTAATGCCCATCGTGAGAAGAAGGGTTATCAGATTCACGCCGACATAGCTTCTGGCTTGTTCGCGCACCATTAGCACGTTGTAGAGCACGCGGCTGTGGGCCGTAATCCCGGTGGAGAGAGTGACGAGCATGACGAGAGTGATGCCATCGTCAAAGCCGAATACGAGCTCTGAAATAGACGAGGCCGAAGCAAATGAGAGCGTGAAGAAGATCGCGGTGCTGGCAGTTGTGAACCAGAACGCGGATCCCAGCACGCGATCGCGATAGGCCGGCTCTTTGCTGTCATAGTACACGCGAATGTAACCGGTTGAGATCATGAGGCCATAGAGGATTGCCAGTATGTTGGCGACCAGATATACAAGCTCAAGGCAGCCATAATCCGCGGGCGCAAGTACTCGAGTATAGACCGGCAGAAGTAAGAGCTGGACGGTCCTGGACAGTACACCTCCGAGGCCGTATATGGACATGTCCTTCAAGAGTTGTCGCATTTGTGCACCACCTCAAACATCAAGATCGAGGAATGATACGAAGAATGGCTCAGAATTTCACCGTATTTGTTGAAGACTACCACTTGAGTGCTCTCGAGATACCCGTTGCGTCAGGTCTTGCACGATCCCGCAGTTGCGGAGGAAGTGTGTGACCTGACGGAACAGAGAGGGTTATGATAGCGCTGATGCTGCACAATTTGGATCTGCGCATTTTTCTTGATGATCGTCTGAAGTAACCTTACTTTGCAGCTCGGGAATCGGAACGAGATAACGAGCTACTGCGTTTTGCCGATAAGGTACGTGCAAAGGCAGAGTTGAAATTCTTGAGGATACGACAGTGAGCAAGCCATCCGACAAGGACCCAGAGTCTGGCAGAGCGAACGATAGTTCGCTTCCCGAGAGAACTCCTGGAGCGATGCCATCGAATTTCATCAGAGACATCATCGATGAGGACAATCGCGTCGGCAAACACGCCGGGCGAGTACACACAAGATTTCCACCGGAACCTAACGGTTATCTGCACATCGGCCACGCAAAGTCAATCTGCCTCAATTTCGGCATAGCAGCGAGTTATGGCGGACTGTGCAACCTCAGATTCGACGACACCAATCCCAGCAAAGAGGAAGTGGAATACGTCGATTCGATTATGGAGGATGTCCGCTGGCTGGGCTTCGATTGGGATGGTCGCTGTTACTACGCATCGGATTACTTCGAGCAGTTCTATCAGTACGCAATCGAGTTGATAAAGCTTGGCAAAGCCTACGTTTGCGATCTGAGCGCCGAAGAAATCCGCGAATACCGAGGGACTCTGACCAGCCCCGGCAAAGAGAGCCCTTACCGCAACAGATCGGCCGAGGAGAATCTCGACCTCTTCGAGCGAATGCGCAAAGGCGAATTTCCGGACGGTTCGAGAGTTCTGCGAGCCAAGATCGATATGTCATCAGGCAATATCAACATGCGCGATCCAGCCATATATCGCATAAAGCATGAGTCGCATCACCGAACTGGGGACAAATGGTGCATCTACCCGATGTATGACTACGCGCATTGTGTCTCCGACTCAATCGAACGCATAACGCACTCGATATGTACGCTCGAGTTTGAAGATCACCGCCCCTTGTACGACTGGTTTCTCGATCAGCTTGGAGTCTTCCATCCGCAGCAAATCGAATTTGCGCGATTGAACCTGACTTATACCATGATGAGCAAGCGCAAGCTGCTGCAGCTCGTTCAGGAGAAGCATGTGAGCGGCTGGGACGACCCAAGAATGCCGACAATTTCGGGTCTGCGCAGGCGCGGATATACTCCGGAGGCCATGCGCAACTTCGCCGAACGAATCGGAGTCGCCAAGAGAGACAGCATCGTCGACTTCGCGCTACTGGAATATTGTCTGCGCGAGGACATGAACAAGCGCGCTCCGCGAGTGATGGCTGTGCTTCGGCCGCTCAAAGTCGTCATTGACAATTATCCTGAA
>JAGVNY010000121.1 GCA_020053015.1 Candidatus Zixiibacteriota bacterium
ACTGTCGCGGTGATGCGAGTCGGTTTGCCGAATTGGTATTGTCCCAGATCATAAACGGAGAGGCCGTTTATCTGACCGACGACCGAACCGGTCGTATCGATCATAATCGTACCCTCTTCGATCGCCTCGTTGATCTTCTCCTCGGGCAGATTCATTCGCTTTTTCCAGTTCTCGATCGCCTTATTGACATGCTCGTAGGTTACGGCTTCGGCTGTCTCCCTCGCGGCCCAGAAGTCAGCTTCCCGGAGAAGATCGGAGATCAGATTGAACCGCGTGGTCACCTTATTGCGACGACCCGCAAGCCTTACACCGTACTCGATAACGCCTGCCATTCCGCTTCTGTCAAATGGGCGAAGCTTGTCACGCGCGCATATCTTGGAGATGAATTTCGCATACTCGACCGTTGCGGCGCCTTCGAGCTTCATGCTTGTGTCGAACTGGGCGAGAACTTTGAACGTCTTCTTGAAGTCCTCGTCGGCGAAGTACAGCAGGTCGTACAGATAATGATCTCCGATCATGATTACTTTGACGGAAATCTCGACCGCCTGCGGTTTGAGAGCGGTGGCCGATAGCATGTGAAAAGGATCGTAGCTGAGTATCTCGACTTTGTTGTTGCGAAGAGTCCGCTTCAATGCCGGCCATACACCTGGTTCGATCAAGGCATCAAGCGCGTTTATCACCAGAAAACCGCCTGATGCCTTCAGAAGCGATCCCGCTTTGATCTTGGTGAAGTCGGTCCGAAACGAACGAGAGCCGTCAGACTCGCGCTCGATCATTCCGAACAGATTTCGGAAGGTGGGGTTCGTTTCAATAACTATCGGGCGCTTCTTCGTCGTGCAGTTATCTACGATCACATTCACCCGGTAGGCGAGATACGCATCCGGCTCGCGTTTGCCCTGCTGGTCCTCCGACCTGTTATTTGAACCTTTTTCCCTCGTGAACAGCGGGAGATTCTTCACGACGTCATCGGCGACCTCGTCGAGGTGCTTCTGCAGGCCAGGAGAAGTGAAGTCAGCCCTTACCACACCGATCAGATTCTTGACAACCGGTTCGGTGCGCTTTCGTTCGAGTTGATGCAGCGTTTCCTCAAGCCTCAAAACAACTTCACGAGTAGCTTTGAAGACTTCGTGAAGCCGGGCTTCCAACTCCTGGTATTTTTCCTCGAACTTGTGCAAGTCGTCTTCCGGGATCTTCCCTTCTCTGACGAGAACCTCGAGTTCATCGAAAGAAATCGGCCTGCCGTCGATCACCGGGTGAAGGTCCGGTTTAACGAACGGGCCTACCTGCACTTGCACGAGAGCAAAGTTCTCTGCGGCGATTTCCTTCTCAAAGGCTTGCAAAATCTCCTTCTGCTTCGCTTGAAAATTCCGGACGATGCTCTTGCGGTGTTCCTGATACTTGTCCGACTCGAAGAGACTCGTGACATCTCGCACGAGGTCGTTCACCAGCCTTTCCATCGCTGTCTTGAATCGACATCCATCGCCGGCAGGCAGTATTACCGCTTTCGGTTCCTCCGGGTCTTTGAAATTATGCAGGTAGACGATATCGGGAGGAAGGCCCTTGTCCTGGACCATTGTCTCCAGCAGATGCTTGACAGTGGTTGTTCTTCCCGTTCCGGCCATACCGGAGATGAAAATGTTGTAGCCCTGTCTTCCGACTTCAAGACCGAGCTTGATTGCCTCAACCGCACGCTCCTGACCAATTATAACATCATCTGGTTCCACCGCCTGGCTTGTCTCGTAAGGAATCGACTTAAGTTCGCAGCGCCATCGTAGTTCCTGGGGTGTTAGCTCCCTTGCTTTATTCGAAACTGTCATGTTGTCCTCCCTTGCCTTTGGATACGGCCATGAAATAGATAATTACTCCTTCCTGATTCTGCAAACTCTTTGTATTATGGTCAGACCAGCGGCGTTTTCTGAGGAGTGCAATGTCTCTCTCTGGCGACATGAACAGCATCGTGCGAGAAGCGGGTGAAATTTTGCGAATCCGCTTCCGAACCATAGGGCACAGGAGAAAAGCGGATCATTCGCTGGTCACCGATGCAGACGTCGAAATCGAAACGATGCTAAGAACTCGTCTGACCGAGCTGATTCCCAAGAGCAGATTCATCGGCGAAGAGAGTGGATGGGGCATCGAATCTTCCGACAGCGAGTGCACCTGGGTGGTCGACCCGATCGACGGGACATCGTCTTTCGTTGCAGGGCTTCCGATATGGGGAACATCTGTCGCACTACTGCGCGATGGTAACCCGTACGTAGCCTCGCTTTACTTCCCGATTCTTGACGAGCTTTACTATGCTAATGAAGAGGGCGCTGCATTCGCAAACGACACCCGCTTAGGTCACTTGACTCTGAGCACAGACGCCGGAGGCGACGACTACGTTTGCGTTACATCGAACATGCACAAGAGATACGAGCTGGCATTCGACGGCAAGGCTCGATGCCTCGGGTCAACGGCGTATCACATTGCCAAAGTGGCATGCGGGTCGGCATGGGGAGCGTTTGCTGGCTATTCCCAGTTGTGGGATCTCGCCGGTGGAATTACTCTGCTCGAACGAGTCGGCGGAGCTTTGTTCGACACATCCGGAACGAGGATCGAGTTGAAGGAAATGCTCGACAGCAAACGGCGAATCGGGCCGCAACTGGCATGCACAAAGGATCGACTGTCAACCGGAAGGCTCACGATCAGCGCTCGAACAGAGACTTCAATAGGCAGATCCACACAATGAGGTTTAATCGTGCAGGGTAAAGACCCCACAACGAACGTCTGTCTGCGAATCATGCAGCCGGCTGACGAGCCGGAAATCGCCAGATTGTCCGAAGAAGGTTTCAAAGACAGTTATCCATTTGATTGGTCGGCGAACGCCAGCGCTCTCCGCTCGGGATGTGAAGCCGGCAGAGTGTTCGTTGGAATCGCGGAAATAGGCAACGAAGTTGTCGGCTACTGCAATCTGCGCTCATGGCCGGGCGGAGGATGGATCGACCAGATAGTGATCAGCGGGAATCATCAGCGAAAGGGACTGGGTCGCATACTACTCGATTACGTGCTGAGTGAGGCAATCAAGCGTGGATTCTGGAAGGTCAGCCTGATCGTCTCCGAAGCAGAAGAGAGAACTCTGAGATTCTACAGATCCTGCGGATTCGAGCAGGAGGGCGTTCTGAGAGATCAGATCAGAAGAGGCACGCACGGAATCCTCATGAGTCGGCTAACCGACTACAGTCTCCATCCTAATCAGTGAACAGCCCTACAAAGAACAGTCAGTGAGGTACGGCATGCGTCGGCCCGGCTCGTAGGGAAGAACCCGAAGTCCCCGTAACAGGGACGAAGCGATTCTGCCGATCGGGAACTTTTCGGGTTCAGCCCTACAATCTACTTCAGCAGCCGGATTCGAGCGCGCTC
>JAGVNY010000255.1 GCA_020053015.1 Candidatus Zixiibacteriota bacterium
TGGGCCCGGTGGTGGACGCCTGAGTCCAGGAGGTGCCGTCCCATTCCCATGTGTCTCCGAAGATGGCGAAAATGTCGGCCGGATCGAAGGCATTGGTTCCTCCGAACATTACCGTCTTCATGCGTATGGGATCGAAAGCCATCATCTGCCAGAGCCTCGGCGCAGGGCCGGTCGAGGAAACCTGTGTCCAGCTCGATCCGTCCCACTCCCAGGTGTCTCCCATGGTCGTTCCGGCGTAATGGTCCTGACCGCCGAAAAGCACGCACTTTCCTCGCTGGCTGTCGTAGGCCATTCGTGGGAATATCCTTGGCGACGGGCCCTCAGTGCTGCAAAGCAGCCACTGCTTGCCATCCCATTCCCAGGTTTCACCGTAGATCGTCTGCCATAGTGATCCTCCGAAGACTACGATTCTCTGGCGAGCCTCGTCATAGGCACATGCGCAATTAGCTCTGGCGGAGGGGCCTTGAACCTGCTTCTGAGTCCACGAAGTACCGTCCCAGCTCCACGTGTCGTCAAGGTACCAGTCCGAAGGGGTCCAGCCTCCGTACAGGATCATCTCATCTCTCGCCCTGTCATAACACATTACAGCGTTGCCGCGAATGGTGGGGCCACCAGTTGCAACAACACTCCAAGCGCTGCCATCGAACTCCCAAGTCTGGTCAGTCAACTAATATGTCTCATCGTTGCCGCTGAAGAGCACAATGCGATCTCTGTCCGGATCATAGTCACACACAAAGGCCTGAGTCATTGGTCCATCGAAGTCTGTCATCCGAGCCCATCCGGAATCAGGCGATCTCAGAGCATTTCCTTTAGCAGCAGTAATAGTCAATGCCATTATCGCAGCAATAGTAGCGATTACGACGAAGCGCAGACTACGTTGAACAGGCGCCATATCGTCCTCTCTCTTCTAACGATGATTGTCCGTCTGAACGTCATTGATGAAGAAAGTCAGCCGCGTTCAGGTTGGCTGTATAGTGGCCTTACATAACCACATTAAAACTGAACTGTCAAGAAGATTCTGTGGACTATATGGGAGACGGAACATAGAAGGTACCCCCCTTCTGATCATGGGTAAGGATGGAGGAAGAGCGCTAAGAGAATGGCTCAAGAGCCGGCAGGTCTGAGTGAGCGTAGCGAACGAAGACCTGCCGGCTCTTCGCTCAAAACAGATGGACACATACCCCATATCCTGGTTGATTGCTTTGAACCACCAACGCCGTCACCAGGGATGGAGATATGTGCCCGATTGGATATTACTAAAACATGAGACTTTGTAAAGACCCAAAATGGTTTCGCTACGAAATGGTCAGGTACGCACGGGAGCATGGTGTCAAACCCACTGCCAGAGCCTTCAACACAACTCCCAAAACAGTCCGCAAGTGGCTCTCAAGATGGCAACCCGGCTCCATGCGAGGACTCGAAGATCGAAGGAGTGAACCGTCCGGTAAGAAACCCTCCCGCATCGAAGAGAAACAAAGAGAGCTGGCGATTGAACTCAAGAAGAAGCTCAGGTCATGGGGAGCCCAGAGAATCAGGCGAGACTTCTCACTCACAATCTCCGAGAAAGCTATCCGCAAAATCTGGAGAGAGGAAGGATTGTCCAGAAAGAAACGGCGCAAACACAAAACCAAGAACGACCTCAGAGAGATCAAGGCAAAATGGTGTATCTTCGAGTCGAAGACACTGAGGAACGAAGTGCAGATCGACGTCGACACTAAGTACCTCTACGATATCCCTGAGTATTGGCCGCAAATGAGAAGATACAACCTCCCAAGATTCCAGTTCACCGCCAGAGAGGTCGTCTCTGGACTCCAGTTCACAGGATATGCCTCGGAATGTACTCTCACTGTCGCCTCTCTCTTCGCTCAGATTATCATCGACCATCTCAAGGCCTGCGGCGTTAATCTCCAGGGATCCCGCATCCAAACCGACAACGGAACAGAGTTCATCGGCTCATGGTCCGCTAAAGAAACTTCCCTCTTCACCAATACCGTCCTCGCCGAAAAAGGACTCTCTCACCATACCATTCCGCCGGGTGCTCACACATACCAGGCTGACGTCGAAACCGTCCACGGAATCATCGAGAATGAGTTCTTCGTCGTCGAACAGTTTGACTCAGCCAAAACCTTCTTCGAGAAGGCAACCGCATATATCCTCTGGTTCAACATCGCCAGAAAAAACAGCTACAAACAGAACAGAACCCCATGGAATATCATCACCGAAAGAGACCAATCCATCTCCCCAAACATCGCCACTCTCCCAGCTATCAACCTCGACCAAATTCTCAAATTCCAGCTTCTCAAACCTAACAAAAGGGGATACCTTTATGTTCAGTATCCCTATTCTGTGGACTATAAGGCAGAACCGCTGCGTCCTGCTACTGCACGACTCCGGGTTCTGCCCTCCGGATTCACACACGATGGGTTTCTGCCGACTACTTCTCAGGGCAGCCCGGCGGGGGACCTCCTGCGAAGATGTAATTGATAAGATGCACGACATCGTCGATGTCCACGAAGTCATTGCAGTTTGCATCGCCGCGAAATACTTCGCACGGCGGATAAACGTAATTGACTGTAATCGGGGACGTGAAATTGAGTTTGCCATCCCACGCGTCCGTTGCCGTGTAATGCGCAGTGAAATTCCCATACTCGGCATACGTAGGTGTCCACGTGACTGAGAGCGGGTTCGTACCCGACGTAGGCGGCACATATGGAACCAAGCTGTCGGTTACGGAGTTCACAATGCTGTCCAGAACAATACTAATCGGCGGATAGTAGCCAGCAGCGGAGACCTCCCACGTTATCGGAGAGGCGGCATCGCCAACAGTGCTTGATGGGACAGTCGGGAATATGAGCGCGGGTGACGGTTCTAATGTCAACGTGCCCGTCACGATCTGAGGGATGAATTCTATCAATTCGCCCCCCATCATGAAGAGTATCTCGCAGGCCGGTGGAGTCCAGGCGCTGTCCGCCACTATTTGATCTCCGGAGTTTCCTCCCGTAAACCACACGTCACAGTACTTGTGCTTGCCGGGCGGGAGGCTGTTGTTGATGGCGGCGCCACCCATGCAAAGGGTGTCTGGCATTATGCCGTTGATGGAGCCTTCGTTTGTCATCACTTGGCCAATCTCGAAGTAACTGCCGTCCATGAACACGCTGCCAAGCTTGGAGACGGAATCGTACTGTGGGCTGATTGCGGTGAAGCCGTATTCGAGTCCAATTGAAAGGCCTGCCAGATATTCATCGCTTGTGATGTAGACTGGAATTCTGAAACGGTTGCCCGGATGCGAGTACGCCTTGCCATCTTGGCCAAAATACACCGTGTCCGGCACTCCCGGATCTTGTGCAAGCGCCGCTTGTCCGATGAGAATAGCAACAAGCAGGCTGATGGTTTGAAAGAGACGGTTGCTCATGGTGACCTCCGATCCTTCATGGGTCTGGCGGGAATAGAACCACTCTGTTAATCAGCGGTCGGTGAATAGAACTCCCGACAGACTATTCGCTTTGAATCAGTCAATCATAATTAAGCGGTAGTCGGCATTTCGCGCAAGTCGGAATTTCGTGACAGGAAAGGATTCCTGATACAACCGCATCGTCAGTCAAGGATTGCAGAGATAATCAGTGCGGTTTGATTTCAGCAGGCCCCGATTAACGCTCTCCGGCAGTCCCTGCGGAAATCGAGTTCGATTGGCTATTTTACGGCGGCTCTCGTGCATTCACGAGCGGACCGGAATCCGAGCCACGCCGGTCGAAAGCTCCATCAACTGAGAAGTTGCCGAAGAGTCTCATCGCTGGCGGTTTCCTGAATGGGGAGGTGGGTCGATTCCTCGCTGTAAGCTGCTGTGCGTTTTCTCATTCCGAAAAAGAATTTGACACGACCAGAGGCTGCCGATATATTAGGTGAGCGTTCGAGCGGGAATAGCTCAGTTGGTAGAGCACCACCTTGCCAAGGTGGCTGTCGCGGGTTCGAGTCCCGTTTCCCGCTCCATAGTTTTGATGGACATTGCCTCGGTCGGTTGAGGAGCGGGGTGGGGCAGCGGGCAAGGACATGGGTTTGAGATCAATCGGATTCCTCCGCTGCAAGTTCGCTCTCTGGTTGCCGACAAGAAGGTTACAGGCGGCTTAGCCAAGTGGTAAGGCAGAGGTCTGCAAAACCTCTATTCTCCGGTTCGAATCCGGAAGCCGCCTCTTTTCTTTGCTTCTTCATACTTGATCTGCTCTCGCCTCCAAGTGATGATCAGCCATGAAGATCGGCCTTGCACGTAATCTCGAACCCGCGCGCCGTCTGTTGGTTGAAGGGGCCGACTGTCTGCTGCTTGCCGAGCTGTTCAACTGCCGGTATTCCGAGACCGAATTTGAAATACTGGATGAATCTGAAGAGTTAATAGACAGTATCAGACGAATTTCAGCCGAGTATCCGTCGGCGTATCTGATAGCTGGTTCGCTGCCGATAGCAGATTCTCACGAAGGACGGTTTGAGAACAGGTCGCTTGTCTTCAACAACGGCGAAGTCGTGCATGCGGCGTCAAAGATTCACATGTTCAGGCCGTTCAGCGACCAACTCCGTTTCAGGAGCGGCGAGTACGCGGGTACATTCCGCGCAGTTGTGGCTGGCCGCGACTTCTGCTGCGGCGTTGTGATTTGCTATGATCTTCGGTTTCCTGAACTGACGCGGCTGATGATGAAAGAGGGGCTGGACGTGCTCTTCGTGCCTGCTCATTGGGGTGCGCAGCGCGAGCACATGTTTCGAACGCTTCTCTGCGCTCGCGCGATCGAGAATCAGATATTCACGATCGGCGCCAACGGCCTATCGCGATCGTTCTGCTTCTCGCCGAACGGGGAGTGTCTTTTCGAGAGCGACGGGGTAATCGAATCAGCAATGGTCGAGATCGATCTTGATGAAATAGCACGGGCGAGAGCGTTCGTTGATACGAGAAGGGACACACTGCTGCTGTGAAGATGTGGTCGCGCTTCAGCGCTCACGCAGCTCATCAGCACTCCGAGAGCGCATGTTTGGCCGACGGGGGTTCCGAGACTATCCCCTCTTGGCTCAACGCCGCAATTGTTGTTTGAGTATCCAGTATGGTCTTGCCCAGATCGTTGTCGTCAGAACGCATGACTTTGGCCAGAAAATCAGTAACAACCCGCGCCGATGAAGCCTTAATACCGACGATGTAGTCGAAATAACCGGTGGTCGTTGCCACGAAGACAGGTATGACCCCATCGCAGTCGGCTTCTCCCCCTGGCCACTCTTTGCCGAGGAATTCGTTCGCAAAGGTCGTCTGAAAGTTGATGGCCTCGTTCTTGCCGCATTTCACAAACGTGACTGCGATCAAGTCCGTTTTCATTTTCATGGGACTATCCTCCAAAATTCTTGGACAGCACTAACCGCCATTGCAGGCGCTGGCGCTCGTCCATCTCGTACTTGTCGGCGAGCAGCTTGTACCACATTGCGTCCATGACATCCGATATCTCCAGTTCGAACTTGCCCTCCAATTCATCTGCACCGAGAACTGCCGCCATTCTTTCCCGTACAGACGTCTTGTTATCCCAGATGAGCTGTCCCTTCTGAACCCAGGAGCATATCTCGTCAAAAGCGCACTCCAGTTTGTCCTGATCAACCGTCCGATTCTGGCCAGAGCACTCGAAATATAACCACGAAGAATGCACTGCACTCCGAAAGGAAACCACAATATCCCCAATTAGCGCTTGAGTTTCCTTGTTCTCCCACCACTTCATTCGCCAGGTATTCCAAGTTTCCAGATAGGCCCGCTTGACTGCAGGTTCTGCATTCCAGTCCTCGATGAGCTGAGCTGTTCTATCCGCAAGTCTCGTGAATCCCATTGTACGAGCCAGTTCCTGTAAAATATTCGCCCTAACTGGCATGGGTGGATGCCCCACGTCTTGGAAGTACCTGTCCTCTGCTTCTTTGTCCTCGTGCAACGAAATCACCGAAAACGAATCTCCATAGCTGTGGCAAATGAGAGCTGGCAGATATGAGGGTGTCACAATCAGGGCGCAGATGTCAGCGAGCAGCTCAACAGCAAATTGCCTCGCTTTTTCCTCAAGCCTATTCTTGAACGATGTCAACATTCTTTGATTTGCGAGACACAGAGTATCCAGACGATCTCGGCCATTGGTTCCGTCCCCGCCGAAAAAGAACTTATAGCTATCAATATGTTCTTTGATGCAAACTCCGTGTCGTCCAACTGCGGCGGAGGGATCATTTCCGTGAGAGCATTCCTCCGTATTCACAACATAATAAGTATCTGACAGGAACCTGAAGAGAGAGTCCGATAGCGCCTGGAAATCGACAGCCAGTTTACACATAGGTCCCCCAAAGTCGGTCTCCGGTAGATTTCCGTCGACTTCGGAGGAGAAAAACCGATAGGAATTCGAGTCTGCAATCAACTCAGCAGACCGAACAACAAGGTGAAATAGTTCGTGCGCAAGAAGGGGAGCATATCTGATCATTACAGGAAAGAAGCGGGGTGTTACCACACGAGAAAACCCGACTAGGTATTTGAAGTACTCCGTGAGTTCGGGCACAGATATCCTGTCCACGATCTCCTGAAACACGAGTGCCTTCTGCAGATCAGAAGACGTACTCCTTTCCTGAGACTTGTCCGCGACGATCTTTGTCGCCGGGTCCAGGAAGACCGGAAAATCGTTGACTCTGACTGAGAACAGCTCAAGGCAAAAAGCCTCGCCTCTGGAGACTACAATTGTCGGCAATCCTGCTTCTTCCAGAACAGCATTGGAGAAATATGGGGAGATGCAACGGCTGGCGTAGCGGTCGGCTAGAGAGTAAATGGCTCTGTATGTGTCTGCAAAGTCTAGATGTACCTCGGAAAGGCGCATCCTCTTGTGAGGGAGCTGAACTTGCACGAGTGACATTGCTGAGCTGTTCCGGAATCTACGCTGAGTAACAGCATTCTGCACGTCCTGTAGGGTCGCGCTGATTAGATCGAGGGAGTCGCGTACCATCCTTAAGCGCTCCAAATCCAATTCAGCCAACGATGCATCGTCAGTCTCTTTGCCAAGTTGTTCGTACTTTGGCAGCAGGGCCACTTGACGCAGCTGCTCCAGAGCCCTTTCCATCAGGACTACTTGAGAACTCAGGTTACCGAAGAAAGGATATTGTCTATTGTCCGGGTCCCTTTGAAGACCACACACCTTCTTAGTGTAGTGAATCTCTTGCTCGATGAACCGAAAAGCTTCGTAGGTAGATCGACACCCCTCCACTGTTAGCGATGCGATATGGGTCCTTTTCAGCGCATTTTTGAGAGTAAGTGACATGGATATCGCCCTTGTTACTTGACTTTCATGAATAGACATCTATACTTCAATCTGGATACCGATGTCAAGTACAAAATGGAGGGACCCAACGTGACGAAGTCCAGTCTCGATCTGAATACGGTCATAAACAAGGCCCACCGACAGTTTCGTACTGCATTTGTGGGTTTCCTTACACCCAACCAGATGCGCAAGGGACTCGTGCATCTGACAGAGACAATCAAGTCCTTTGACGATGATGCTCTGGTAGAGTTCTCCAAATCTGTGGTTTCTCCGTCATCGAATTCTCCGATGATCGCAGTTGAGCGCTTAGGCGCCATCTGGAATCGGAGACTAAAGACCACCTTTGTCTGGGGCGATATCCGAAGGCCAACCGAGCTGTACCAGTGGTTTCAGATTGTGAAGCTGCTCCATCAGTTGTCCAAAGGAATTGTTTATGGCGAGGACGTGTCGCAGGAGGGTGTCGCCGAGGAAAGTTTGAAAACCATTGCAAGTGTCTTTCCCAGCGTGTCTCTCATAGTACAGGATGAACTGACCTCGGCCATTGTCTACCTCGTGTTTGATGCACAGAGAACAGCGGATGCTTCCGATACTGTATCGGCGATCAAGCACTATCTTTCCAAGGAGGACATCCAGCAGAGACTCAGGCACCTTGGATTGGAATTCGATGACGGCAGATTCGAGCAGAGTATTCAAACGGTAATTGATCGAAAGTTAATCATGACTGATCAGGATCCCTTCGGTCGAAGGACTGTATACAAATCCTCAGTAGAGTACCGCAGAGAATACAGCAACTGAGGTTCTGACTCGGCGACCTCAAGCACAAGCTCGCTTCGGCCGCCGTACGCCACACCCGGTGCCTTGCTGTCAGTCAGCTCTCTTCGATTCGATTTTGGGTCAGAAGACTCGTCGTGGCAACAGCCGTCAATCCTTCCGATCAGACGACCTCCTACTAATGTCGTGTACGGAATAGCCATCCTTGGCTTGAGGCCTGCGAACCGCACCACCGCCAATAGGACTGAATGATGAATCAGTCGATCGATTGGGCAGCCCCCCAGTCAGGTTCTTGAACACTTCCTTGTGGTCATTGAAGTCAGTACCGTTCTTCTGAAACCACTTGAGAATTGGTGTCAATCCTACATTCCTCTCAATAGAAATTCTAAAGTTAATCCCGCTCGTATACTCCTGTCAAGCACATTCCATCTATCGGCAAAAACCCCGGCAGACTTAAGCATGTAACTTGTGGTGCAACAGTATATTAACACGCCCCAATCCTAATGTCGTCACTCCCTTCAGTCAACAAAAAATACGCAGCAAAGCGTATCTAACCATCGGGTCCTCAGTCTCGCTGGCCATTCTCGATGTGTTCAATCAACCCAGCTGTCTCCGACCAGTCGCGCAGCACGAATTCTGCGATTGTGTTGTTCAGGTACGTGTCCGAGATTCCTACATACAGGCATGTCCTCGCGCCGAGGCGTTTCGCACCGACGATGTCAGTCGGCTCGGTGTCGCCGATGTGAAGCGATTCGGCAGGCGTTGCTCCGAGTCTGTCCAGCACCGAGGTGAACGCATACGGGTCAGGTTTCGACTTGCGATTCTCATCGGAGAACGAGTAGTCCGTGAAGTACCTCGCGATGTCATACATCTGGAAGACCTTGCGAATTGCTCGGCCCGGTGAGAAACCGGTGTCGGAGATAACCGCCAGTCTGTAGCGATCTGCCAGAGCTGCAAGGCCGGCGCGAACGTTTTGTGCAAGAGGGGGAGGGTAGTCAACGATGGCGTCTTCGACTTTCGAGAGCAGCAAATCGAACTCATCGCCGGATGGTTCGAGGCCGATGATTCCGAGCTGATGTGCGAGCCGTTCTCGCGACGTGAGCGTTATCGATTTCGTGTAGTAGGTATCGTAGAAGTGCTTTCCCGCCGTCTCATAGGCATTGTCAACGACATCGGCGTCTGTCATACCATGTTTGGCCGCGTATTCGCGCACGAGTCGCCGACGCAAGTGTGCTGCGGATATCTCGCCGTTGGGATCGAAGATCGTGCCCCAGAGATCGATGGAAACAACGCGGGTCTTCATGCGGTGATGATAAGCAACGCCGGCAGGGTGTCAAGTCAGGATTCGCGCGGGAGTGTCGGGGTACGCAAGGGAAGTTGCGCCGTCAAGAATCCTTTCCTGACGAGAGTCGGTGGACAGGAGTGTCGGGAAGGGATTCCCGACACCGCATGGGGTGTCGGTAATATCTTTAGGAGTGTGTAAAAGGCAGAAGGTGTATCCTTAAGGTAAATGGAGTAACCAGAAAGGAGACACCTAATGCCAGAGAGAGAACTTAA
>JAGVNY010000020.1 GCA_020053015.1 Candidatus Zixiibacteriota bacterium
GTCACCAAGTTCAAATCCCAGCTCGGTGGGAACCTCGAGCTCACTCTGGTGATTGCAAAGACGGATTCGTTCGCGTTTCGAGTGGGGGAAACAGCCCAGCGGATTGCAGACCTCGGCAAAGCAGCAGTCAGACGAGTAATCAGCCGAGGCGGGCAGAGGGAGTTGGATGAGTAACGGCAGCCGTACCAAAGGGGCGCTCGCTTCAGCGCTTGGTCACATCGGAATCAACACCGTCTTCGGTATTCCGGGTACACAGAATCTGGAGTTGTTCGAGGCGTTGCGGAGATCTGAAATCAGGACGATTCTTCCGACAACAGAGACCGCTGCCGCTTTCATGGCCAACGGTTACTTCAGGGCATCCGGCAGACCGGCTGCGATAGCCACAATCCCAGGTCCTGGGTTCCTGTACGCACTTACCGGTCTGGCAGAAGCTCGACACGACTCCGCCGCACTAATTCACTTGGTCTCCGCTCCCGACGGCCATCCAGACAAGAAGTTCCGGCTCCAGGCTCTTGACCTGCGCGATATCGCCGCTCCGATAGTGAAGGGATGGCTGACGGCCTCGGACGCATCGGAGATTGCTGACGCTATAGCGGATGCCTACGTGATGTCCATGTCCGGAGAACCCGGGCCGGTAGTTGTCGAGATCGCCCGTCAAGCATGTCTTGCGGAACCGATTGCTACTGCCACAGAGAGACCGCTTGTCTTCGCTGCTGATCCCGACCCGTCTTCGATTGCCAAGTCAGTGGCCAAGATAACCACAGCCCGTCGACTTGCGATTCTCGCCGGTCAGGGCGCGAGCGGCGCATCGAAAGCGTTGATGGAACTTGCTGAGCTGCTGCAGGCGCCGGTTGTCACAACGTGTTCCGGACGCGGAGTTGTCCCGGAGAGCCACAGACTGTCCATCGATGCAGGCGTCGGCGCCGGAGGGGTCGGTTTGGTCAACGACCTCTTCAAAGAATGCGACGTTGTGCTGGCCATCGGCTGCAAGTTCTCGCACAACGGGACTTCTGGATTCGAGCTTGTCATAGATGAAAACAAACTCATCCATGTGGACGCTTCCAAGGGAACGCTCAGTTCGGGCAACTACAGGGCGAATATGGCGATCTTCTCCGATGCGCAGGCTTTTCTTGAACATTTACTGAAGCACAAGCATGATCTCGCGTCCTCAGTGACCGGCTTCTCGGACGGTGAACTCGCGAAGTGGAAAAATCGCGTTAGACAGTCCCAAGCCGATTATTTCAAGTTTGAGCCGGTGTTGTCTGGGGGAGATATCAAAGTCTCCGAAGTGATTCTCGCGCTAAACGAAACGCTGTCTGACCGCGCGTGCATATTGACTGATTCGGGTATGCACCAGAACCTGACTCGCAACTACGTCCGAGTCCAGCGACCACGGGGTCTTATCACTCCGTCTGATCTACAATCGACCGGTTTCGGTCTTCCCGCCGCCATCGGCGCTAAGCTTGCCTGCCCGGACGATCGGGTTGTAGCCGTCATAGGTGACGGCAGTTTTGCATCGACAGCGATGGAGATTACTACTGCGCGCAGAGACGGGCTTGATCTAATGATTGTATTGATAAACGACGGCAAACTCGGCTCGATCAGAATGCAGCAGCTTACTCGATTCGGTCGTGAACACGCAGTATCAACCGGATGCTGCGATTGCAGATCGATTGTGGAGTCGTGCGGAGCCGAATACATGAGCCTTGGAACGGACATTGCCGAATCAGTGCAACGGTTTGCCGCTGCTTCGGGAGTTCGATTGCTGGAAGTGAGAACTTGTGATTCGCCGAAGCTCGGCGGCATGGTGAACAAGTCGATACTCCGGGAAAAAGTGCTCGATTCTCCAGTTGCCGTTGCTGCAAAGAAGACTCGGGCTATCGTGAACAGCAAGCGAAAACGCAGTTGACCTCAATCAACCACTTCCGCAAATCGCTGGCATTAGAGCATATCAGTGTCAATTCGCCGACACCGCAACCGGAGAGGTAACGCTGAGTGTGACAAGTCCAACCTCGCATCTCAGTCTCCAACTGCCGGATGGAGTCATCTACCGGAATGCTGACTACACCATCAAGTGTCTTCGGAACCTTGACGCGGTCGAGGCCGAGGGAGGCCGATGGAATGAAATCGCGCTGCAATCGCCACAGCGACTGCCGATGTTGTCCCACGCTTGGGTTACCGCACACTTCTCTTACCTGACGGCTGTCCCCGGTTCGTGGTGCATTCTCTTCGCATACAAAGGCGACCAGCTTGTTGGTGCGCTGCCACTGAGCCTCGGGACACGGAAGCGGTTTGGACAGAGTCTCTCGTCACTCGCCACGCCCTTCGGCGACCACATTCTGTCAGTAGATTTCGCCCTCGCCAGCGGTTACGAGCGCGAAACCATGGAAGTCCTGCTTGAGGCGCTCGCAGCCGCCCTCGGCAAGAAACTGGAGCTGAGATTCCGAAGGCTGCACTCTGCGTCGCCGGCTCTTGCCTTCGCGGGCATAGGCATACCGAAATGGCTTGCCGTCAAGAATGTCGACGGCACCGGCTCGTATCTAAGCATCAGCGGAACAATGGACGCATACAAGAACTCATTAAGTTCGAATTTCCGCAAGAATCTGCGCAAGTCGGCCAAGAAGCTCGCGGAATTGTCAGAAGTCCGATTTGACTTCAAACGGTCGGATTCGACATCGGCCTCTGATCTCGACTCGTTCCTTCAGCTTGAAGCATCGGGCTGGAAAGGTCGGGAGAAGACCGCGATTCTCGGATCCCCTGCCGTGGAGTCGTTCTATCACGATTTGACACTCCAGCTGAAACAGCTTGGCTGGCTGGAATGGCATCTTCTGAGTGTTGCAGGGAAGCCAATCGCAGCCCAGATGGCCACCAGACTCGAAAGAACGCTCGTCGTAATGAAAATCGCTTACGACGAGACTTTCTCGCATGTTTCTCCGGGGAACCTGTTGTTCGAGAAGACGGTTGAGCGAGCATACGAGGACGGGGACACAGACGAGATTAACTGCCTCACCGACATGGCATGGCACAGGAACTGGAAGATGGAACAACGACCGTACTACGATTTAACAATGTATCCAAGAACCGCCGGATCGCTTTTGTCGACAATCATCTCATCGGCGGCTTCGTCGATTATGCGCCGATCGACCATGGCCGTGAAGGTTTCTCGCTTCTTGAGGGCGGGGCGTTCTGGGAGCAATGATGACTGAGCTGGCTGTCTCGACCATAATACCGACATACAACCGAGCTCATGTGGTCGGTCGCGCAGTTGAATCCGCACTCACCGCATCGAAGGATCGCGACGAGGTCATCGTCGTTGACGACGGGTCCACGGACAACACGGCCGAAGTCCTGGCGCGGTTTGGCGGTGGGATGCGGCTAATCAGGATCCCCAACAGCAGCGCGGGAACCGCCCGCAACGCAGGTATCGCGGAAGCCCGACACGATCTTGTGGCGTTTCTCGATTCAGATGACGAGTGGATGCCTTTCAAGCTTGATCTCCAGCGACGGCTCATGTCTGCACGCCCGGATATACTCTTCTGCTTCACCGATTTCATCGGACGCGATGAGTCAGGCTCCGAGCATCGAAAGAGTCTCAACTCCTGGCACCGTGACGAAAGGCCCTGGCGCGAAATTCTCGGCGAAGGCATCCGACTGAGCAATACGATCGATCTACCTTCTGGTTGTCGGGATGCAGATTACTACGTCGGGAATCTGTACGATGCGGAGATGTCAAGGAATTACGTCTTCACCAGCACGCTCGTTGCCAGACGCGTGGAGGCTTTGACAGCGCTTCATTTCGCCGAGGACCTTCCGCTGTACGAGGACTGGTTCTGTTTCGGACTACTTGCGGGCATCGGCTACGGTGCCTATATTGACTGCGAGACAGCATTTCAGAACGCCGATGCCGGCGATCGGCTGACGCACGCGAGGAGCCTCGCCATGGCCGAGGCGCGAATCGCCGTTATGGAACGCATCTGGGGCAAGGATGAGTCGTTCCTTGCAAGAATGCGGAGCAAATACGAGCGTGAGATTGACCGGCAGCGCGAAATGCGGATCAAGGACTTACTGATTCTTGACAGAATTCCTGAAGCTCGAGCGGAGTTCAGTTTGATGAGACATAAGCCAGTCTGGCTACGAGCAGCATTGCTTGCGCCGGATCCAATCGTATCGAGACTTATCAAGCTTCAGAGAGTCGCGGAGAGAAGAGCTTAAGAGGCCAATGCTGATGACCGTTTGACACGATTAATCAGAACATCGACAGCAGCCGCAAAACCGCAGAGGTGCTTCGAATCAGCGTAATGGCAGCAGTGGCGTTAGGATTGAGCAAGTTTTGGTTTCGATCGAGCATAGATGAAGTACGAAATAATAGGCAGCCTTGACAGACTCCAAGTTCTCGAGAAACCTTGGGATGAACTCGTCACGCAGACTGAGAGTGACCATGCGTTCATGCGGCATCTGTGGTTTTCAGAGCTTGTGAAAGCTTACTCCATGGATGGTGATTTATCGATCGTCGCGGCCTTTCGCGACGGGTTGTTAGTGGGACTTGCTCCGCTGTACCGGTCTGTGCAGAGGTTCAGGCACATCAAGACAAATACACTGCGCTTTGTCGCAAATGAAATGACGCCACGCTGCAACTTCATCGTGGCCGATCAGGACGCTGTTGAACCTCTGCTTAAGCAGGTTCTCGCGCTCGACGGGTGGGACATTATCTACCTGAAGAACCTCGAGGAGAATCTTCTGACGACGCGGCGTATCGCGGGGTACCTTAGCGGCAGTGAGCATGGTTACGGCATTCAAATCGCTGACGGATTCAGGTCGCCTTTCCTCATCACCGAAGGAACGTTTGAAGGCTACTGGCTCTCTTTCTCAAAGAAACGACGGAAATCGCTTGAGAAGTACGCTATCGACAGGCTAAGAGAAGCTGAGGACAGTGATATCAGCCAGTTGAGACATGGCGCCGAATGGATTGAACTCCTGCCGAGAATTTTCGAGATATCGTCAAAGAGCTGGAAAGCCGGCGATGGAGACAACCTGTCCCCGGACACACCGGAGGGCAGATTATACGCCGATTTCAGCCCTCGGGCCATCGACAGAGGTCTTGCGGCCGTTTACACCATTAAGATCAAAGGCTCAGTCGTGGGCTTCGACTACTGTCTGCGATGTGGTACGAAATACGCCGGCGTGCGCAGCGATTTCGATGACACATTCAAGTACTTCTCCCCCGGTAACAATTTGAGGCTTGCGATTATCAGAGACCTGTTCAGCAACGGTGAAGTCTGTGAATATGACTTTGGGGGAGACGTACACGACTACAAGCTGGACTGGTGCAGAAGCATCCGGCGACATTTGACCATAACAATAGGCAATAAGAACTTCAGGGGTAGAGCCATAATGGCCGCAAAGAACGTCCTTCTCCCTCTTTGGCGGAAGGCGATCGGCA
>JAGVNY010000200.1 GCA_020053015.1 Candidatus Zixiibacteriota bacterium
CGCCCGTATCTCCTTCTTCATCTAATCCATCCTCCAGCACAGCCACACTACACTCCTAACACCTCAAAATCAACTAATGTGTTTTGAGACAGCCTCCAAAGCGTGGGGCACCAATGTTATCAGATGGTAGCTAACTGATGGAAGTGCGTCCTGCGCGCTCAGTTCTGGTCTTGAGCCGTAGCACAGGTCTTCTGCAGGTACTTGCTTAAGCCCTGCAGGTCGTCCGGATCGACATTCACGAACTTCGTCGCAACGCTAAACCCCTCTGCCGTTCTGTCGCAACGCAGAACGCGTCCGACAGCCGTGAACGGGCGTCCGATCGAGTTCTCGTAGACCCTGATGAACCCCGGATGATGCCTTGTCCAGCCGGGAAGTGTCATGCTCATTTGCAGGAGCGTGTCGGGGGCGTACTCTTGCTGGCATGAGAACTGAACACCGCCTGAAGACAGATTCGACATCCTCCCCGTGACAACGGATGAACTCCCCATCGGATACTCGATCCTCGATGTCTCGATGTCGGAGCCTCTAACGATCCTTGGTGATGTCCTTCGTTCCAGCTGGGTCTCTGGTCTTCCCCTCTTTATCGTGACCTTCACGTTCACCTCCATGTTCTGAGCTTCGTCTGCCTTTTGTAGTGATCGGCCAGCGCGAGGAATAATTTACTGTCTTGCGGCAACTTGGGGCGGTTCCAATGGGAAACAGCCTACACCAGACGATAGCGACTCCAACTTCGGTGAATCATCGGAAGGACGTAGCTGGCTGCGAAGAAAGAAGGAGAGAGAGGGGCTTGTGTCGCCAGAGAAAAAAAGCTCCCGATTACGACACGGTAAAGGGTTTTTACAGCCACCGCGGTGTATAAACGACGCTACTCCCGAGGGAGGTCACGGCATCATTATCAACCGACTGGGGGCGACCTTCATGAAAATAGTTGTTAGGACTTTTTTCCGTCGCCTCTCTCTCCAACTACTTCAATCATAATTCATTCCGCCTGTAAAATCAAGCGCTATCTCGGAAGGCGCAAGCAACCGACGACGGAGCCTCCGGGATGCTCAACCTTCATCTCCCAGATCGCTCTCCCCCGGCTCTGCAGGTGCCCCGTTATCCGGCGCAGGAAGAAGGTGCTTCGGCAGGAAGGCGATTCCGGCAATCAGAGTGGGGATCACGGCACTTGCGATCACTGCAGCGACGAGGAATGAGTATTGTTCTGTCGTCACAATTCCGTGAGTGAGCCCGTACAGAGAGGAGATTGTACCGAAAGTAAGGCCTGTGGACATCAGAAGCGTATAGTACCATCTCTCGTTTCGGTTCGTCCGGAACCTCGCGACGACAGGATACAGCCCGAATATCTTAGACGCCACTTTGCCCGCGAGGAGTACCGCGAACACGACAGGCGCCGAAATAAGCGCTGTCAGAGATACAAGGGTCCCGGCGCGCAAGAAGTAGAATGGCGTGAGGAATCCTACCGTCAGAGTGCGAAGCCGCCTGATCCAGTGAGCGTCTCTTGCAGCGCTGCCCGCGAGAATCATGCCGGCAATGTAAGCCGGGAGGACAGCTTCGCTTCCCGACCAATACGCCAGAGATCCGAGGCCGAGGAGAACCAGAAGCACCCATTTGGTTCTTATAGCTGCGGTCCTGTACGCGTAGAGTCGTGTCATCAGGCCGGTGGTGAATGGCAGAAGAGCGAGAACAACTGCGCTTGCGATCAGAAACACGACCGTCTTGTAAGTGAAGGGAGCGAATATCAGACCGAGCGCGATGACTGTGCCAAGGTCATTGATGAAACAGGCTCCGAGGATTCCTTTGCCGAATTCCGTTTTGTTGAATCCGGTCTCAAGCATCACGGCATACACGACGGCCATCGAAGTAGTTGAAAGAGCGACTCCGCAGAGCAAACTCGCGGGTGCGCTCCATCCGAGTCCATAGTATGCCAGAGCGGCGCAACCCAGAAACGGGGCGAGAAAACCGATTAGACCGACGACCGACACTTCCTTCAGTTTAGTCCGAACTGCAGCAGGGTCAAGCTCTGCCCCTGCAAGAAAGGTCAGCAGAACCGCTCCCGAGGATGCCAGAAAGCGAAGCCATTCCAGATTCGAACCCGGGACTTCTGTTCTACCCCACTGAGTCACCACCGCAGCGGCAGCGACCCCGACGCATATTTCGACGAGGGCGATTGAGATTCGAAGATGATACGCGATAACCGCCGATACTACCGCGAGTCCGAGCCACAGGGACGCTGTTGTGAAGATATCCTGCATGTTGGAGTCCTCCTGTTTCAAAATCCTCGGCAACCGACCACAAACAAGAAGCCCGCTCTGCAGCGGGTTCATTGGCGAGTGATTTCGACCCTACCGCTGCATGGGCCATTGCGGTAGGAGTCATCAGCCCGGCCGGGGCGGTTATTGGGGGACTCCATCCCCATACGGCATGAATCTAAGTCTTGGCAGAGGAAATGCAAGCCTGAACTTGCCCAAGACCTCATATGCCGCTCGTTTGGGGCTTTGTCAACTCGCATTTCAGTCGTATATTACCAACATAGACAAGCAAGGCTGTTGCTGCATGAGTGTATCGATCGGAATTGACATCGTTGACGTGGAGCGGATAAGAGGATCGTATGTCCGCTGGGGCGAGAAGTTCCTGCGCAGAATCCTCACGCCACGAGAATACGAGTATTGCCGATCGAAGGCTAATTTCCTGCAGTCAGTCGCGGGTCGAGTAGCATGCAAAGAGGCCGTGTACAAAGCCGTGTGTCAGCACGGGTTTTCCGGTCTTTCATGGCAGGATATAGAGATTCTCGGCGAGACCGGAAAAGCGCCCGTCGTTCACATTTCTCAACGCGCAGCAACGATCGGCCAACAAGTATCGATCGCAGTATCGATTTCCCACAGTGACAAACACGCGGTCAGCGTCGCTTATGTCGAGCTGAAGCAGGAAGGCGTTTAGGGGTTTCTCAGTTGTCCGTTGCGCAGGAAGGCGCATCCAAGAATGAGTAGGTCGGCCTCCGGGGTCACGCTTCGCGAGACGCAGAAGGCCGATAAGTCGGTATCGGGTTTCTTCTTGCGCTTCACGCAATCCGGAACCCGACCTACTCCAGTCAAGCATTTCGCAACTCATAGTGTTCGGGCAGGTCTTGACCGCGACGAAGTCGTGGTTGTGACCTGCCCGCAACCACTTGCGAGGGCGCCGTATCAAGTACGGGGTAAACTCCGGCCGGAATCCAGTCTTCCTCCTCCATTCAGGACTTGTGGGACAGCCTCTCCTCTCTTGAAGGCATCTGGCGCATCAGTTGCGTCGGGAAGGGACTCCCAATGCCGCACGGGTCTGCGCACTCGTGATCTGCAAACAAGCGCAGTGGCCAGAACGCCATTCTCTATTCGAACAGATCAGCAGCTTTGACAATCGTAAAATCACTCTCCGTAAGTTCCAGATCGAATGCCTTCACCGCCTGATCGACATCTTCCTGGCCAGTGCTTGTTGCGCCGGACGGATACTCAATCGTCGTTACGCTGTCAAGCAGCGACGCTTTGAATGCTTGCGCATCAGAAACCACTGCCACGAGCAGAAAACGGTCGATTGGCCAATTACGCTTGACGGCGTCGACCGCTTCTGACTGAGTCACACTCTCGATTCTGGGGGCATAACCATCGACATAGCCGCTGTTGCCGAACAGCAGTTCTTCCATCCGAAGTTCCATCCGTTGGGCAATCGTCTCATGCTGGAATGCGAAATGATTGGTAGCGAACAGCCTTGATTTGTCGAAGGAAGCGCTATCTAAGCAGCCGTCGGCAAGCTTCGACAACTCGAGCATCGCGAGCTTTATCGCGAATTCCGTGTTAATCGACTTGGGATATGTCCAAATCGAGCGATAGGTAGGCATCCACGGGATCAACGAACTCGGAAGCTTCGACCAGCCTGCCTGCTCGAAGTGCTCCAGATAGGAATACACGCCGTATGCGAGTCCTCGCTCTGTGCGGATAGTTTGGTACAACCTGCCGAATGATTCTCTGTGCTGTCCAAGGTAAGCGTTGGCCACTATGAGCGGATAGTAGTCTGCGTTCGTTCGATCGTACGTGACTATGTTGCCAATGCGGAAGTGGTTCTGAGTGCGGTTCTCCTTCTCAACCAGTACTACCTTTCGCGCGGGCACCGGAGTCGCTGTGCCTCGATCCAGTTTCTTGAATCCTGCAGGCAAAGAAGCGATATCCGATTGCGCTTTCCGAGCGAATCCATCAGGATAGTCACCAGCGATCCCTATGATGATATTGTCTGACTTGAAATTGCTCCTGTAGAATGACTCGGCGTCGGTTGCTGACAACGACTTGACCACTGATTTGATGCCTTCGACCGGATGCGAATACCTGTGTCCGGAATACAGGATACTCTGGAATGCACAAAGCGCGAGTCTGCCGTCGTCCTCAATGATGTTGTCAATCTCGTCCAATTGCTCGGTCCGAATCCTCTCTGCCTCCAGAGACGTGAATGACGGATGGAGAAGGATGTCGGACAGAAGCTCATACGATTGATCGAGGTTTTCCCTAAGAGTCTTGCATCGGAAAAGAATGGTCTCGCGATCGACTTTGACATCGAGCTCCGTCCCGAGCAATTGAAGGCGATTATTGATGCTGTCCCGATTGAATCGCTCGGTGCCTCGCAACATAAGCTTGGACGTGAACCTCGCTAAACCATCCTTGCCCACCGGATCGTCTGCTGAACCTGACTTCACAAGGATGCGAATGTCAACTACTGGAATCCCGGGTCGATTGAACTCGACCAACCGAGGCTGAGACTCTGTCGCCGTTTGTTTCCGTGGCTCAATACAAGCCACCAGCAACAAGGCCAAAGCTGTAAGAAAGATTTCTGTTGCTGCTTTCATCGATTCTATCTCCCTTCCTGCAGTGCGGCCGGTGACAGAGTCACTACGGTGGAAGCATTCTCAGTTAGATACTTCGCAGCGGCTGCGCGGATGTCCGACGGGGTTATGCTGCTGAGTGTCTCATAGTGCTCGAAGATCATCTTGTAATCGCCGCCGACCAGATGATAGTACCCGATTTGTCCCCCTATTCGGGAAGGCCTATCGAGCCTGAAGAGGTAATCGGCTTTCATCGGATTAACGGCGAGCTCAAGCTCGCTTGGTGATAACTCGGTCGTTGCCAGCGAGGTTAGTTCCGACCTGATGACAGCCAGAATGGAATCAAACCCGACATCGTCCCTGAGCGAGGCATCGATCACAATGAGTCCCGGATCCTTACGGCCATCGACTTCACCGCCGATACGCTCGACTAAGTCGCTGTCGACGTGCAGCTTCTTGTAGAGCCTGCCGGTCTTGGAGAAAAGCACATTGGATAACACTTTCAGCGCCACGAAATCCGGCGTGTCGTAGTTCAAATCGGGACCCCTGTACCCAAGCAAAAGACGAGGCGGAACATGGCGGTCCTTCCATCTGAAGTCCTTCCTTTTCGATACGCGCTGCTCAGGCTCCGCGCTGACCTGCGATACAGGCGGCAGAGACGGCTGCCATGTGCCGTAGTGCTTAAGGACGAGTTCGGATGCAAGGTTCGGATCGAACTTGCCGGAAATCACGATCGTGCAGTAGTTGGGAGCGTAGAAGGTCTTCTTGAATTCATGCGCATCTTCATACGTCATGTTCTTCTCAAGATCCTCCTCCCAGCCGATCACCGGATGCCTGTACGTGTGTCGTGTGAAAGCAAGCTTGTAGAGCTCCTGGTACAGGAACCCACCGGGGTCATCATCCACGCCTCGACGCCGTTCTTCTTTGACCGGTCCGAGTTCCCGACGAAACGCTTCCTGTGAGAAACTGAGGTTCTGCACTCTGTCTGACTCAACCTCGATGATCTTTTCGAGGAACTCCGGTTTAGCGTTTACGAAATAGCATGTATAGTCGTCTGTAGTGTAGCCGTTGGTCTCCGGACCCATGAATGACACGGCATCGTCGAAATCGGGATACAACGCCGTGCCGCGAAACATCATGTGCTCGAAGACATGGGCCAGACCAGTGGCGCCCGGCTTGGTCTCATCGCGCGATCCGGCATTGATAAAGGTCTGATAGGACACGGTGGATGCAGACGAGTCGACGCAGGTCAACAACGTCAGGCCGTTTTGCAGTTTCGTGACATCAACATGCAGGTGAAAACCGCTCTCGCCCACACCCAGGTTAGGAGTAGCGATCAGGCACAATAACACAGTCAGCGCTGTTTTGGTCATGTTTCACTCCAACGGATGATTCATTCAAACGTTAAATAGCTGTGTGATGCTGCGAAATCAAGGCAATTCGAGTTGCCTTGCAGGTCGGAACGGTCTGGCAGATGAGATGTTAAGCAGGTGCGAGCTGTTTAGCTTCAGGAGCATAACGGCGCTTGCTTCGGTTGGCGAACTCGATTAGATTCAGTGGGGCAATCATTTGGTTCGAAACGAATCTACGATCTTCCTTCGGGCTGAGTGTCGGTACCGTGGCGACTTGAGGAAGAATGATGAGACTTAGAGTTCTCTCTTTAATGCTGGCCATCGTCACTGCGATGAGCGCTGTTTCACAAGGCAGAATCGCTGAGTCTTTCGATAGAGACATTCTATTCCAGGTGAGACTGCACAGCTTTCGTGATGCGCAGACCGTCATACGCTCAGATGCTTTGGCGGTTCTTCGCAGTGGGAACATGTATCTAATGGCCGGCACTGCGCGGTCGCTTGCTGACATCCGTGACGGTGGAGTTGACTGTGACTCGCTGCTCTCAGGTTTCCGCAAAGATGACTGGGTTCTGCTTAGCTCGCATGACCCATCCGCTATGACGGAATTCTCCAGTTTGTCGCTCGGTTCTGAAACGGTGCTACGGATAGACGGCCAGACCCTTCTGAGGAGAGAATACGCGGAGGGCATCGTCCAGCAAATCGATCGATTGGAACTCATACCGCTTCCAAACTTCGAAGTGCCCATCAAGTTCGTCATGCCCAGTCCGTCACGGTTCATAGCGAGCCAGAGCGAACTCCTCGACTCGGTAGCTGCTATGGTGTCGGAAGACAGTCTCGAAAGCTATGTCAGAAGGCTCGAAGCATTTGTAACCAGATACACGCCGTCGGATTCTGTCGTGGCTGCGAGAGATTGGCTTGTATCGAAGTTTCGGTCGTATGGATGCGAGGCAGTTGTCGATTCCTTTCTCTATCTCCCCGCGCTTTACGGCGACTATGCTTACAACGTTGTTGCCGATCACACCGGTACGTCTGCTCCAGAGACCTATATCATCATCTGTGGGCACTTCGATTCTACTGTCCAATCTGGCAATCCACTTGTTCTCGCTCCGGGCGCCGATGACAACGCCAGCGGCACTGCGATGTGTCTCGAAATCGCGCGAGTACTCAGCGGTTTCGACACACCAAAGACGGTACGGTTTATTTGTTTCTCCGGCGAAGAGCAAGGCTTGCTCGGAAGCTATGCTTACGTCAATGACAACCGGAATCTGAACATTGAAATTGTCCTGAACGCAGACATGATAGCCTACAACACGGGGACTAACCGAATAGTCAACATGTATTGTAAAGACGACGGCCGAGCACACGCAGAGCTGATCGGACAAATGGTGTCAACGTACGGTTTTCTGGTTCCGAGCTACATCTCCTCCAGTGGGTTTTGGGAACTATCTGACCATTATCCATTCCATGCAGCCGGATTCAGGGCTCTCTTTGCGTCCGAGCATGTCTTCAATACACTTCACTATCACAGCACACACGACATCGCTGACAATTGCGACTTTGCGTATATGACCAAGATCGTAAAGGGTTGTGCGGCTGGCGTGTACGCAATAGCACAGGCTCCTCCGGCTGTAGAAGGATTCGAGATTGCAGATCTTGGCAAAGGTGACAGGCTTCTCGCCAGGTGGAAGGCCTTTGTCGATCCGAGAGATTTTGACATTGTCTTGAGACTCGGGACTTTCCCCGGAGACAGCAGCTTCAAGTTTGTCCTTCCAAAATCGGACACAACCTTTCCTCTGACTGACCTTGCAGAACATGTTGAATACTTCGTTTCCGCAACTGTGACGATGGGTGACTCAGAAAGTATCGTCCGGAGCGAGGCGTCCGGTGTTCCTGTCGCCGCGCCGGAAACACCATCCGCAGTCCATGCTTCGCCCGGATACAGAGCAATTGATCTGACATGGAGCGCTTCGCCTCAAATCGACGTGGTCGGTTACAAGATCATGAGGTCTGTCCGGGACCTGGATCAGTTCAAATACATCGCGACAGTCGATTCCACACAATTTGCGGATTCATCGGTAGATCGGAGCAACTACCATGACTATTACGTGGTCGCCGTAGACGAAGATTCGATCGAGTCCGAACCAACGGCTATTGTGACAAGCCGTGGTGCGTTCTTCGATCACAATCTCCTGGTCATCTTGGAAACTGGGCTAGGCTTCATAGATGCCTCGAATGCCATCCCTCGTTATCGGTATGCCCTTGCCAATATCGAGCACACGGAGTATCTGATGCCGGCGACTCAGGATTACTTCACGATTGAAGAACTTGGGCAGTTTCGCAGCCTATTCTGGATATGTGACGGAAACACTGCACTCTATAACAACATAGAGGCGTTAAGGTGGCTTCGCGGATGGGGTGGCAACATCATGATTGGGGGGCCGATGACAGTCGATCCGGTGAGCCAGTATGCCAGCGACTGGTTCGGTCTGCAATCAAACGATGAAGCTCCAGACACTTCATTCTTGGGCGCGAAAGGAATCGATGGTTGGCCGGACGCGGTCATAGACACGTCCGTCAAATCGGAATTCAATATGCAAGGTCTTTCAGCCGCGTTGCGGTTTGTTCGCGTCTTCGAATACGACGAAATTGTCTCCTCAAGCAACTATCGATATCAATCGGTTGACACACTTGACAACTGGAACAACCTCGTGTGCGGTCTGCACTCCGCCATCGACACGAATCAGATCGTGCTCCTCGGATACCCGATCTTTCACCTCGAATTGCAGTCGGCCCGATCAATTATGGAATACGCCGCAGACCTTTTCGGAGTTCCGCGTGCTGTTGCGGGGGATGTGAACGAGGATGCTCGTCTCACGATTGTCGACGTGCTTCAGATGATCAGAATCCTGTTTCTTGCAGAGCCAATGCCCGCAGACGTTAATTGGCTTGATGTCAACGCAGACTGCGAGTTCAACATCATAGATGTTCAGTTCCTGATCTCATACATGTATCTGGGCGGGCCTGATCCTTCGTATGGATGCGCTGGCAATTAAGCGAGTTCGGGATTTGATGGGGATTGTCTACGTCAGCTAAGCGACAAACGGAAACGATATTCGGAAAGTCGTGCCCTGTCCCTCTACGGAATGGGTTTCGATTGATCCCCCATGGTTTTCGACGACTTTCTTACACACGATGAGTCCGAAGCCGTGCCCTCCGGTCTTTGTTGTGAATCTGTTCGCAAACATTCCGGCAACGAGGTGTTTCGGGATGCCGCCGCCGTTGTCCGAGACAGTGACCGTCACAGCGGATTCAGTCTTTTCGGTGGCGATCACTATGGATTTCTCCTCTCGAACAAGGCCCGCAAAAGCCTCGGCAGCATTATTCAGCATGTTGTAGAAGATTTGCTGCAGCTGTCTCCTGTCGGCAAGAATTCTCGGAAGTTCGCAGCGTTTATTGTGACTGAGCCTGATCTCGCGGAACTTCTTCTGAGGCGACAGGAAGGAGATAATGTCGCCGATCAATTCATCCAGATCGATTTCGCTCTTTTCTGATTTGAGGGTTGCCGAATCCACGAGACCCTTCGTGAAACGGGTCATCTGATCGAGGCTTTCTTCGATACCCCTCATGTATCTTCTGACGTCATCAGGATTGTTGATCTTCGCCTTTCTCTGAAGCAACTCAAAGTTTGAGCGGACGATATTGAGATAGTTGTTGAGCTCGTGGCCGATCTCGGCGGACATGATTCCCTGGGTTGCCACTCTCTCGAGATTGACGATCTGATCATGGAGGCTCTCGAGTTCCTTGAGCGCCGTCTGCGACTCTTCGAGAAGGAGCACGTTTTCGATCACGACCATCGCCATGTTCAACACTATGTTTAGAAGTTTCAGGTCCTTCTCGGCGAGCTGGTCTTCCAATGACTCATCCTGCACGCAAATCAGCATGAAGAACTGATCGCGGTGCAGTACCTTGAGAGTTGTATTCCATAGCCGAGGCTTGAAGTACCCTGCGAGAGTGTTGACTTCCGGATACCCCCCGACGATGGTCGAAATGAACGGGTGTTCGGCGAGAGTGGCGACCCGCAGCGGTGTCTCGAAGCCGAAACTTGATCGCGCGGCGGATTCATCGAGAGTTCTGCTCATGCTCTCGAAGTCGCTCTGTCTCACGTTGTCGGTCCACACCAGCGACATCTCGCCGGACTTCTTCTCCCAACAGGCTATGAAGCCAGTCGAATGGCCGGAGTTGACGAGAGCGAGGCCGAGGGAAAGTTTCAGAAGGCTATTCTTGTCGCCGACCGTATAGAGAACTTCCACAAGTTCCGAAAGTCTGTCCAGGCGTCCGGAGTCCGACTTCTCGGCGAGCTCTCGACGCTTTCGGGCTGCTTTGCCGACTGCTGCCCTAAGCTCGCTGAGCTCAAAAGGCTTCATTATGTAGTCGTAAGCCCCTGTCTGGATCGCCTCTTTTGCTGTCTCCAGGTTGGCATATCCGGTCATGAAGATTGCGCCCACGTCAGGATCCAGGTCCTGCATCATCTTGACCATTTGCAGCCCGTTCATCTCCGGCATGTTGATATCAGTCAGCACGAAGTCGAACTTGTTCTGCTTGATTGTCTCGATTGCGTTGAGCGGGTTGGTTTCCGTGGTTACAACGTAGCCTTCGCTTCCGAGAACGTCAGCTGCGATATTAAGGATGATCTCTTCGTCGTCGACGATGAGAATCTTCATTTTTGCAGTATCATGAACGGACGCCGTGGGCATTCAGTACCTTCTCGTAGAATCCTTCTGCTCGAACGACAATGCTACGGACTTCCTCGATATCAAAGGGCTTGGCTATGCAATCGATGGCTCCGATCTTCCGTGCTGCTTCGCTCAGCTCGTCCGGGAGACTGTCAGTCATCACGAACAGCAAATCCGGGTTGAGCTTCCTTGACCTCTTCAACGTTTCGAGTCCGTTGAGGCGCGGCATATGCACGTCGCAGAACACGAGGTCTATTGACTCCGACTGAATCACGGAGATCGCCTCTTCGCCGTCGCAAGCCGTAAACACCTGATACCCCTCACCAATGAGAAGCTCGCTCAGGAGTCTCCGGATCACATCGGTGTCGTCGACGATCAGGATATTCTTGACTCGACCACCTGGTGCCATACCTCACCTGACTCTGCTACGTCTTATCGGGCGACAGGCCGCTTTCCTGAACCAGCCCGATAACTCCCTTGTTGACAATATCTTCGTTAATTCAAGCGCCTGCATATCCCGATTGGCATCTCCAGCTTGATCTTCGGAGTTCCGATACGGCCTATTGCAGTCGGGACTCAGCTCTTCTGGAAGCTTGTGTCCCGGTCTCCTCCGAAGCGCCTGACGCTGTCGTCTCCAGCGGCAATATCACCGTGAACTTTGTTCCCTTTCCGACTACACTGTGCACGGCAATGTCACCTCCGTGCTCCTTGACGATGCCATAACTGATCGATAGCCCGAGACCGGTGCCCTTGCCTTTATCCTTTGTCGTGAAGAACGGCTCAAATATCCTGTGAACATGGCTTTCGTCAATTCCAACCCCAGTATCCTCCACTGTCACCTCCACACATCCCGAAAACTCACCAAGTCTGGGAGCGAGGCGCGTTGAAAGCCTCATTTCGCCCCCGTCAGACATCGCGTGCTGCGCGTTCAGCAGCAAATTCGTGAACACTTGCTGCATCTGGGACGGATTCCCGTGGAGTTTGGGCAAACTGTCGGCCATGTCTTTGACGAGAGTTATGTTGCCAAGATCGAGCTGATGCTGGATCAGAGACACGGTCTCATTGAGAGTGACATTGATATCGAAGTTCTCCCATTCCTTCTTGTCGGAGGATCGTGAAAACTTCAGGAGATTCTTGATAATGGCGCGGCATCTTCTCGCCTGCTGCTCGATGTCGGTAAGGTATTTCTTCTGCGAGTCGAGGTCTCGCTGCGAGATTGTCCCCGGCTCCGACTTGGATATCTTCTCCAGGGCAAATTGCGCATAACCGAGAATCCCGCCCATCGGGTTGTTCAATTCATGTGCGACACCAGCGGCGAGCTGTCCGATAGCGCTGAGTTTCTCCGATTGAACGAGCTGAGACTGGGCCTGCTCAAGCTCCCGGGTTCTCTCCGCGATCTTCAATTCAAGCGTCCGGTTGTAGACTTCTATCTCGTCCCTCGAGTCGCGCAGCGAGCGCACCATAGCGTTAAAGGCGCGAGCAAGTCGATTGATCTCGTCGACCGAGCCTTCAGCCACGAAATGGGACATATCCCCTGTGGCAATGATTTCCGCCGCATTCACGAGGTTGTCGATCGGCTTGATGATCACGTTCACCAAGACCGCCGTCAGGGCTATCACCGCAATGGTCACGAGAAAGATGATGAGCGCGGTAATCCGGGCGGCCGAGAATATCTTGTCACGCACACCGTCGAGCGACACACCGAGTCTGACGAGGCCGATTCTGTCGCTCGTCGACGCGTAAGCCTTGTCGTCAATGGTCGTTGCCCCGAGATCCTCCAGCGCCATGTCGAATGTAGTGGTCCTGACCGGGAAGGAGAACTCCACCATCTCCTTATTGAGCTCGGGAACTGTCCGGTAGCTGACAGTGGTAGTGTCCTTGCTGATGTTCTGGTCGAAATCTCTCGTTGCGATCCATCGCACAAGCTCTTCGGCGTTGAGACGATCATACTGCGAGAGAATTCTGCCCGTGCTGTCCTGCACGACGGCGTATAGGAACTCATCGTGAAGAGTGATGGCCTGAAGAACATTCGTCAGCTCGGATGAGTTTTCGGTCAGAACGCCGTACTCGCTGGAGTGAGCTATCTGCCGTGCAGTCGATTCTCCCCATTTCAGGAGCTCGAGCTTCATCTCATTGCGGAGGTTGTTGAACAGAAATCCGCCAAGCACTGAAGTCGTCAGGACGATGAGCGCGGAGATGGTCACCATCGCCTTGAAGCGGAGGCTTGAGAACGAAAGCAAGCGCCTCATTCGTATACCTCCTTCGCGACCGAGTAGTAATCCGCGGAGATGCTGAGCCCGAGTTTCTCGGCAGTATTCCTGTTGATATACAGATAGGGAGCCTCCGGAGACGTGACCGGAAGCCCGGACGGTGACGCTCCCTTCAGGATCTTTACGGCGAGTTCGCCTGCCTGCACTCCGACAAACTTCTGATCGACGATCAGGGCGAAAAGGGCGCCAGACTGCACGAATGACGGCGAGAAGCCCATAACCGGAATCCTATTGCGAAATGACTCGAGGATGATGTGTTTCACCGACTGCGGCGTGTAGATGAGTTCATCGGGAACAGCCCAGATGCCGTGGCAGCTGCGAGCGATTGAATCCAGCCCGAGAGGAACATCTTTTGGCGATGTCACTTCATACGGAACAACTTCAATGGAGAGCGACGCTGCGACACTCCGCGCGAGTTCCACCTGATCCTGCGTCCTCTGCGTGAACAGTACTCCGAGTCTCTTAACGGACGGCACCAGCTTCTTGAATCTCTCAAGCTGAAGCTTTACGTCAATGTCGAGCGAAGCTCCGGTGATCAATCCTCCCGGAGAGTGGAGACTTTGGACGAGGCCGCTTGTCACGGGATTCAGAACGGACGCGAATACGATGGGAACGTTGGTATTGAGATATCCTGCCAGTTTGGAAACCCGCGATCCGATGGTCACGAGAACATCAGGCTTGAAGCGCTCTATCTGCGCTCTCAGAGTGTCGCGGTACTCCTCGGCTGATCCAATGACCACCGACTCGATTTTCAGTGGTAACCCGCTCCCATCGAGAGTTTGCCGTATTCCCTTTAGAGACCGAACGGTCGATTCCTGTTCGTCGGGCGACACTATGAGAACCGTCAACTCTTCAGCAAGGCAACTGAAGACGTTCAGAAGGAGCAGCAAGACCACAGCAGCAAGCCACAGTGCTCCTGACGGCCTATTTGGTTTATGTGCGCGCAAGATGGACGAGGTCTCCTATTCCCAGACATATATCTGCCGGAACGCTGGCCCGATGCATCGCATGTATTTCACTGCGGGTTATCGGCAGCTAACTCTCCATGCTTGAATGGACATGGAGCGCATATGTGCTCCGGTCTCGGTGATCTGACCTGGCAGTTGCTTATGAGACTGGCAGCTCGGACTGCAAGGCAGAGTCGAAGAAGACGTCTGAACAACTCACGTCACAGGCAATCGGGATTTCAGGACGTTAGCAGTCCAGATTCGACCGCAACGAGGCGGCTTCTATATCATGCTGAACGGTCGAACGGGGCATATCAAGCTGCTCGGCCATGCCCCTTATCCGACTCCGGCTCGCATCTGCATTTACGCCAAATTGGCTGCCTAAAGTTTAGAGAGGGGTTGTCGATATTCGTTGCAGAAAGCGACAGATCCGATTCGACAGACAAGTTAGCTCTTGCGCTGAATCGATAAGAAAGAGAGGACCGTCCGACAGGAGGGCGGCTGAACAGATATCATGATCTCGCAAAAGGTATAGAGGTTGGTGTTATGAAGTTGAAAAGGATGCTATTAGCGCCGGCTGGATTACTGGTCACTGCTCTGGCCGTATTCTCCAGTGCCGCACTTGCGGGGACGTCGGGCAAGATTGCAGGGACGATCTTCAATACGGAAACCAAGGAACTGATCGCCGGGGCGACGATAACGATCGATGGGATCGACGTCACATGCGTGTCAGACGCCGACGGAGAGTTCTACTTGATCAACGTGCCGGTGGGGACGTATACGCTTACTGCACGGTCTATCGGGCATCTGCCTTTGGCCAAATCTGACGTAAAGGTGTTGCTCGACCTGACAACGCCCGTCGATTTCGAGCTTGAGGCCACCACCATCGCGACCAACCAGGTGATAACTGTCCGTGCCGAGAAACCGCTACTTGCAAAGGACCGAACGGCATCTGTCAACGTCATTACGCGCGACGAGTTGCGGAATTTCCCCAATGCGCTCTCAATTGACAAAATAATCAATGCTACAGCAGGCGTTGTAGCAGACGCCAACGGCGACTTGCATGTCCGAGGCGGCAGAGACGGATCGAACAGCTATTACTTCGACGACGTTCCCGTCCAGGATCCCTTCTACGGGAGCATGGGCACCCGCATTTCCCCTGAGGCGCTTGAAGAGCTCGACGTCGTGCCGGGTGGATTCTCGGCTGAATACGGTGAAGCTCTCTCGGGTGTGATCAGCGCCATGACTCAGGAGGGCGGTCCGGAGTATCACGGCAAATTGAAGTTCGGTGATGGGATGACCCGGCCATACGAGGTAACGTCCGGAGAATTTGGCGATTTCAGGCGGATAGGTGAGGATCTTGCGGTAGGTAACCTTGGCGGACCGATTCCCTATTTCTACAAGGATTATAAGGCTACGTTCTTCAGTTCGAGCGAGTACCGCGATTTTGAGGGCTACCTTCCTCACAATCACACAAACTCGTTCTCTCAAACCGGAAAGCTCGCGTTTCAGCCGACTCCCAGTATGAAAGCGCAGGCATTCGGGAATTTCTACCGCGCCAGACGACTGCGATATGTCCACAGGGACGTTAACGACATCTCTTACGATTATAATCTCGATGGTGCAGGCATTATCAAATCAGAGTCATCAAGACTCGGCTTGAAATGGACTTACACGCCTCGCGAAAACATGGTTTTCAACGTAAGACTGAACCACTTTGAGACATGGACAAAACTCGCCCCGCAAGACTTGTTCGATACGTATTGGAATCAATGGCCCGGCTATTCGGAAGACGCCAACGGCCAGTACACCGGCGACATACATGTACACAACTACAATCATGGCGACAGCTATTTCGGAGCCGGCTTCACCGAAGGTGACGATTTCTATCCGGTCTACTCTTATCGGTTCAGTTCGTACAAGAGCCTTTCCAGCGACATGCTTGTGCAACTTGACAAGCACAATCAGGTGAAGATAGGCGCCGAATACAGAGTTCACAGACTAAGCTGGGACAACAAACAGTTCTTCAACGCAATCCCTTACGGCGAGAAGTATCTGGTGAGACCTCGGTACGCATCTGCTTACTTGCAGGACAAGATAGAGATGCGGCATCTGATCGTGAACGCGGGGCTGAGATTTGATTATCTCGATGCGGCGGTGGCCTACTGGGACAATCCGGTCACCAAGAACTCCCAGCTCACGTCAGAGCCCAAGTCCAAAGTCTCTCCGAGACTCGGAATGTCCCATCCGATTTCCGATCACACCGTGATCCACTTCAACTATGGGCTCTATTACCAGGTACCGCTCTACGCCTACATGTACACGAATTTGGATGCAGAACTGAACTCCGGATTTCCGCTCGTTGGAAATCCCAACCTGGAACCGGAACAGACGATCGCATACGAAGTCGGCTTGAGCCACATGATAAGTGAGAATGCTGCGCTCAAGTTCGTCACATACTACAGAGATATATCGAATCTGACATCGACGCAGCTCGTTCGGTACCCGGGAGGATCGTACGTCGCATACACGAATTCAGACTACGGCTCTGTCAAGGGTTTCGACGTGATTTTCAACATCCAAAAGACCCGGAATCTCTCTGGATCGCTCAACTACGGGTACATGATTGCACGCGGCAATTCGTCCGATCCGAACGAAGGATATTATGATTACTTCACACAGGCGGACCCGCCCGTGTATCCGGTCAAGGAGTATCGCCTCTCTTTCGACCAAAGGCACACGATTTCGCTGAACGCTGATTTCAGGATTCCACGGGATTACAATGCGAAAGTATTCGGGGTGTCCGTGCCGGATGCATGGGGGATTAACGTCCTCGCCCAGTACGGAAGCGGCATGCCTTACACGAAGACCGACAATGAAGGCAATCGCATAGGGCTGCTCAACGAAGGACAAATGCCAGCAACATATACGGTCGATCTGAAGGTCAACAAGGATTTCTATTTCAGCAAGAGCGGCAAGACGTTTCTCTCGCTCTTCGTGGAAGTGGAGAATCTGTTCGATCGGCGCAACGTCATCGCAGTCTACTCGAACACTGGCAAGGCCGACGATGACGGGCGCGATCCATCTTTGACTCAGGATCCCGACGGCGATGGTCCGATCACTACGGCTCAAGTCAATGAAGTGTGGGACCTGCTTGCGAAAGACCCCCAGAATTACGACTCGCCGAGGCGAATACAGTGGGGTATGGAGTTGATATTCTAATCAGCAATCCGGAGTGGAATAGATGAACAAGAAAACGCTGTTCTCATTACTCGCTATCACCGCGGTCGCGTTGATTGCGCAACCGGCAGCGGCGATGCAGCTCGCCAGTCAACTCCCGCCGGCGGACGTACGCGACTTTGTGATTCACAACAAGGGCAATGTCGCCGTAACGGTCGCCAACTGGGGGTATGTCGGCGGGTTTCGTCAGTACGGATATCCGTCTGGTGAATACCCTAAGGGTACGGGTCGGAATTACCTTGCAGAAATCAAGTACTGGATGGGTGCGGTGAAATCGAACGGGGACACCGTGGTGGTCGACACCGACAACGATCTCATGCCGATTCCCTTTCGCTCGTTGATCTCCGGGATCAACTCGTACGACATTCGGATCTCCACCACCGATTCAACCTATGACTTCAATCTTGCAGACACAGTCGGTCTGGGAGCCGGATACCCAGCTTACGGCTGGCAAGTCTGGAATCCTGTTACGATGGCATTGGAATACAACCAGATCTGGGACCCGATTTCCCATGACACCATTCGGGGAGGGCCACTAGCGCAGCAGGAAAGTCATTTCCGGATGGGCGACGATGCGCTTGCACCGGGCAACAGTGCTCTCAATCTGGAGGTCACGCATACAGTCTATCAGTGGAATTACAGCTACAACGAAGACTACTTGTTCCTGGTACTCCAGATCACAAATAGGGGCGATCAAGACTACGATAGTTTGGCGTTCGGCATCTATGCGGATTTCGACGTTGGCGGAGATTTCCAGGGTGAAAACGGACGGTTGGACGATCTGGTGGCGTTTGACCGGGAGCGAAATCTGGCATGGACTTATGATCGCGACAACTATGACCCCGGATGGGGTCCCAACGTGGTCGCAGGCGTAATGGGGACGATGTACATCGAGACTCCGGACGGTATCGGAATGACCGCGTTCCGTACGGGAGAGTGGGTGTCAGAGTACACCGATGGGGACAGATTCGCCCTCATTGGAAGCGACTCATTCGACGAGAGCTTACCTCCGACAGACCAGTACTATATTCAATGCACCAGAGGGATCAATCTGGAAGCGGGAAAGACAGTACGGGTCGTGTATGCTCTGATAGCAGCGCCCGATTCGATCGCGCTGAAAAAGACCGCTGACATGGCTCAGATGATCTACGACCACAAGTTCATCGGTCCAGAACCTCCCAAAGAGGCGGCTCTGCATGCCAAAGCGGATGACAGAAGAGTGAAGCTCTGGTGGGACAATCTATCGGAAACGACTCCGGACAGGTGTTCCGGCGAAATAGACTTCCAAGGCTACAAAGTATACCGATCGACCGACTTCGGCCTGAGCTGGGGCAAGAAGACAACCAACAGCGATGGCAGCATCGGTCCCGGCTATGACCCGATCGCGACCTTCGAAAAACTCGACTCGAACGATCTGGTTGCACATTCGTTCATTGATACGACCATCTACAACGGTTTCGATTACTGGTACTCGGTAGTAGCATACGATGCGGGCGAGGAGGAGCTGGGACTCAAATCGCTTGCGACCGCATACGGTACGCCCGGTTATGAGTCAAACGCTGTACTCGTCAGACCGAGGTCTCGTCCCGCCGGCTATTACGACATACAGCGTACCCTCCAGCACACGGCCGCAAACGGTGGCCATGCCAGTCAGGGTTCGGTCACTATCACTGAGTACGATGCTGGGTTGATGACCGGCTCAGAGTATCAGGTCAGGTTCAGTGAAGATCCGTACCAGACTTACTGGCATGTCATCAACGCCGAAACAGGTGATACGCTGCTCAAAGATCAGACCGATCAGACGGCAGATCCCGAGCTGGCAGAGGTTGTGGATGGCTTCTCAGTTCTCGTTGAAGACGGAGAGCTTGTGCCAACCAGCTATCACCAGACCGAGTTCGCCACCTCCGGCGACACGACACTCAAACTTGTCGCGGTGCCTCCGCCGATCAACGAGCTTGCAGGCTATCCGCTTGGTGGTGGAGTTCATTTCCGATCAGAGTATGAAATCAGATTCACAGCTACCGGATCGCAGGGATACTGGTGGTGGGATGATGCCACGCCCGTTGAATTGCCGTTCGAAGTCTGGAATATGACGACAAATGAGCAGGTCAACGCTGAGATCATTGATTGGGATTACGATGGCGAATGGACTCCCTTGAATGCCGAAAATGGCAACAAAGACTATGTGATCATTGTCAACTGGCCATACGATGGGAACTCACATCCGGAGGCATTCCCCTACTATCACATTTGGACCGTCGTTTTCAATCCGGCGGGTAGTGACAGTTGGGGTACGGGGGATGTGCTGACCGTCGGAGGAGCTCCAATCAATGGAGCAGATGACGTTTTCAGCTTCAAGACTCCCGGAGTTGAATTCGCGGCAGCAAGTTCGGCGCTCGACAACGTGAAAGTCGTGCCTAACCCTTACGTGGTAAACGCAGAATGGGAAAGCGAAGAGGGTCAGCGGAGACTTGAGTTTGTCAATCTGCCGGACGTTTGTACCGTTCGCATCTACACGCTGGCCGGCGATCTTGTGAAAACCATTGAGCATACGAGCAACGGCGGAACGGCTGCCTGGGACCTGAGCTCATCGAACGCACAGGGAGTGGCGCCAGGTATATACTTCTATTCCGTAGACTCGAAGTACGGCTCGAAAATCGGCAAGTTTGCCGTCATAAAGTGAGGGTAGCGCGATGAGATGGTCTTTGCATAAATCGTTGGTAGTAGCTGCGGCTTCGCTGCTGCTGCTCACTGTTTCAGTGCAGGCAGGCGATTTCTCAAGGGTGGGATCGGCTGGCGCCCAATTCCTCAAGATCGGTATGGGGGCACGATACATCGGAGTTGGCGAAGCCGCGACGGCTATCGTTGACGATGCCTACTCCATGTATTGGAATCCGGCTGGAATGGCCAAGATGGAAGGCAGTGAGTTTGCATTTACGAATGTCGACTGGGTGGAGAGCGTCAATTTGAATTTCGTGTCATTTGCTACGCCCGTTAGCTTTGGCGGCACTGCCGGTTTTGCACTGACCGTGTTGAGCGTAGGAGACATGGAGGAAACGACCGTCTGGCAGCCTGACGGAACCGGAAGGACATTCGATGCTTCGAGCTTCGCTATCGCCGCCGGATATGCGCACAGCCTCACTGATAGGTTCGCAGCAGGATT
The DNA here is from genome assembly GCA_020053015.1 of Candidatus Zixiibacteriota bacterium. Classification (GTDB taxonomy): domain Bacteria; phylum Zixibacteria; class MSB-5A5; order JAABVY01; family JAHJOQ01; genus JAGVNY01. The sequence continues at coordinate 20,552 of JAGVNY010000200.1, forward strand.
CAAGATCAAATACGTTTCGGAGCGTATTGCCGAGGCGCGAAGCAAAGGTTATGCGTTCGACATAGGTACGCGGTTTGATACCGGCTACCGCAACCTCAGAATGGGTGTGAGCGTTCTGAACCTCGGTCCCGGGATGAGATTCTCCGGATCTACGCTTGATTTCGAGTATCGCAGGGACCAGGACAATACGAATTATGACGCCGTAGACGCATCCCTGACTACAGAGGATTATGATCTCCCTCTCACGTTCAGGCTCGGCCTGGCATATGACTTCATTCAGAATGAATTTTCGACATGGACGGTGTCTGCGGATGCGAAGCACCCAAATGACAACGTGCAGCAACTCTCGCTCGGTACCGAGTACACATGGAAGCAGGCTGTCTCACTTCGGGCCGGATACAAGTTCCGATCTGAAGAGGAAGGTCTGACGCTGGGCGGCGGTGTCATTGTCAACCCGACTTCCGGTTCGGCGCTCGTTGTCGACTACGCGTGGTCGGACTTCGGCAATCTCGACTCAGCGCATCGTTTCTCATTCGGAATCAGATTCTAACTCGGACTTTCCAATTGGATAATCAGGGACCCGGGCTGATCAAGCTCGGGTTCTGCTTTATACGGGACTCCTCACCGAAGTGGGGCAATGCTCCGGCTTCCGTCAGCAACTGGAGGTTCCCGCAAAACCATCACCGCCCACAGGAAAGCTGCAAATAGAAGAGCTTGATAGGGCAATAGCAGCTCTTTGAGTGATGCCGAAAGAGGAAGAGGCCCCGCTGCAAATGCGATCAGACCCATTAAGACCAACAGCAAGTAATAGACAACCTCTGAATGAATGTGCCTCCTCAGCACATAATAGCCTACGGGTATTAGTAGCACATATGAGTAGGACTTGAGCCTTGGCATAATCAGAGCGTACGTGAGCGCAAACAGTGAGATTGACGCCATGATATCAGGTCGTTGGTCCCGAACGAATCCGGCTCGAAACCTGGCAAGCGCCACGCCGAGGATCGCGATTGCAAGTGAGAAGTACGCTATCAGTGGTACCGTGGCAGGCAGATGGATTAGGTTCTTCTCTTCGAGAATATCGGCTGAGTCCATTATGAATGCGTACGTGCACGCATTTGATATTCCCCTTTCGTCAATTGACGAAATTGTCCTGGCAAATGAGCCAAACAGGTCAGGCATCGCGATGTAGTTCGCTGCTATCAATGCCGAGAATGCAACAAACGAGATGACAGCACACTTGACTGCGTTTCTCGTCTTCATGACGATGGGAAGTGACAAGAATACGATCGGCGCAATCTTGATAAACGAAACCCAGACAATTAGGATGCAGAACAAGGTGAGCCGGGAGCGGACGAGACACAGGAGGGCAAGCCATATTCCCAGTTGTTCAAACACAGAGATATTCCCGCTCGCAAGATCGAGATAGAGTGCAGCATGAAACGCCACGAGTGAGAATACCAGCAAGGAAGCCTCCAGTGATTCCTGCAGGAAGACGCGTTTCCAAATCACTACCAGAGCTACTAGCGCCACGATCTTCAGCAGTAGCCAAACTCTGCTCGAGTATTCGTAGGGTATGAAAGTAAAAGGACTGAACAGCCAAAGCGTCGCAGGAGGATAAGTATACGGTAAACGGATTTCCGAGCCTGACAAAGAGCTCAAGTCTTCAGTCGAATATGGATCAAGACCGGATTGGAGAGATTTGGCAGCGTAGTAGTATGTTCGAAAGTCCCATTGGTACTCGTTGATTCGGAATGCGATGTTACCCAGAGCGACGGCACAATAGATAATAATCACCATCGTCAAGAGCCGCTTCATGTAGTTGCCCTTTGACTACCTTGCTCCATCATAGATCAATTTCAGACCGATCAGCGTCAGGTCAGGGTTGTAGACCACCTCTCGATCGATGTATTGCGATAGAGTCTTCCCATAGCCACCGGTGATGACGATCGTGCATTCAGCTTGATACTCCTCTTCGATGCGCACAATCATCCCGTTGAGCATCTCGACCTGCCCCCAGAATATGCCGGATTTCATGCATTCTTCCGTCGACTTTCCTATTACGTTCTTAGGAGGAGTTATCTCCACCGAGAACAACTGCGCAGCCCTTTGAGCAAGATTCGCCGCAGCCGTTTCCAGTCCCGGGGCGATAGCGCCACCGAGGTATTCGCCTTTTCCGGAGATAACATCAAATGTAGTTGCAGTGCCCAGATCGATGATCAGGCAGTCTCCTTGGTACAGCTTTATGGCAGCGACTGCGTTGGCGAGCCTGTCAGCGCCGATTTCACGGGGATTATGCACCATTAACACAAGACCCATGTCGAGATCGGAGCTCACGACAACCGGTTCCTTGCTCAAATACCGCCTGCTCATTTCTATCATCCATGGCGTAAGAGCAGGCACAACAGACGAGATGGCGACACCGTCAACCTCGACCTGTTTCAGTGGATGACACATCTGCACCAGATGACTCGCCTGAATCCCGCACTCATCCGCAGTCTTGAGGTTTGAAGTTGCGAATCTGGCCTGCCCGATCAGGCGGTCACCCTCGAATAGCCCCATCACGACGTTGGTGTTTCCGATGTCAATACAGAGCAGCATGTCCTACTCCATGCGAGAGTCTACTTAATGAGCGAAGAGATCAGCTTGAATTTCTCACCGCCTGCTTTGTGCAGCAATTCGAAGAGGACCATCTCCACCGTCGATATCTTCACTCCGGCTGCCGACAGAGCATGAAGCGCTGTCTTCCTGTCCCTCTTGTTCCGTGACGACGTGCAGTCCTCAATGAGCGTTACTTCAAAGCCGCCTTCCAGAAGCTGCATGCAGCTCTGATACACGCAGACGTGTGTTTCTATGCCAGCCACAATTGCCTGCTTTCTACCGAGCGACGTAATCGCAGCCATGATGGCTTCGTCGCCTCCGCAACCGAAACTCGTCTTGGCGAACGGAGTCACGCCTTCCAGCTCCCCCTTTATCTTTGGGATCGTTTCGCCGAGACCTTTGGGATATTGCTCCATCCAAACTGTCGGTATTTCCAGGATTCGAAGTCCTCTAATCAGAGTGACAATCGATTCGGTCAGTTCTCTGTGTTTCTGAACGAGAGAGGCAAGTTTCCCCTGCATGTCCACAAGCAGGAAGAAACTCCTGTCCGCACTGAGCATCTATCCTCCGATCAGTGTCGCGCCCGTGACGCCTGGCTCGTGTGCTGCATCGATAGCAATATCGCTCTATGAAATGTGAATGTCAATTGAAGCGTACTGCTGCTTCTGAGACTTCGGCCGGGTACAGTCAGTGATCTAAGCTGCGGAGTGCGTTCAGCAGGATAGAGGTGGTGGCCCTGATTGAAAGATGTAAGTGATCAGATAGACGACGTCATCGATGTCTATCATGCCGGAGCAATCGACGTCGCCTGATTCGTATGGCTCCGGAGCGGGGCCGCTGGCGAAAATGAACGTAATCAGATATACGACGTCATCTATGTCAACAATCCCGCTACCATCGGCATCACCCGGTACATATTGCCCAAGGTTGATATAGATCGAATCAAGGTCGGTGGTCACTGATGCAGCGCCGTCCGAGAATTCGAAGAAGTAACGATACCATCCCGAAGACGTCACCGTTGAATTACATTCGAATAGAGTGGCCGTTGAGTATTCCTTTTCGCATGCGGTCATAGGATAGACCGACAACTCGAAATGGAAATCGCGAGTGACCGGCAAATTGCCGTCCGCGTCTCCGTACGTAACCTGTGCAGCAACCTCGCCGGGTGTCGAGGCGTCCACATCTGCGAGTGACAGCGCCGGGGCGACATTGGATGAATAATCCGTGATTGTCGATGCGGGCTGATAGATTGCTATCTTTCCCCAGTCATTGGTGGTCATGTCGAAAGTCGAACCTGACAATGTCGCAGTAATTGGCGCAAGAATCACCACACCTGACGGCGGAGGCCAGTCGGACCACTCCGGCTGAGCCGTTAGATCAGCTATGTTGCACGACATGGAGAGGGAAGTGCCGGAGATGTTTGTCGATATGTTTCCGATGCGCGAAAACGAACTATCGGATGGATCGAACTTGTAGAGTCCTGAGGTCATAACAAACGGAATGTTGACATAGACCATGCTGAATGCCACGGAATCGGCGACATCCGGATCAACGACCCCCACTGCGTACATGTAGAAGGTCAACCCCGAGTTTGTCGGAAACCCGCCGCCGTTGTTGTCAATGCGCACGAACAGCTTAGTGTCGGAATAGCTCGCGTAAGCGTGAGTAATGTCCTGAAATGTGCCAGCCGCAGTCACGGCATCGCCAACAGGGTCGACGCCGACATCGGCCAGTTGATACTGAGGCACCGGAAACTGGCCTGATGCGTTCTTGGGAGACTGTGTAGCTACCGCCGAATCAGCTTCCGCGCGAATGTACCACTCTGCCGTTGACAGGCTTGTCGAGTATTCGATTGACGTCCCGAAAGTGTAGAGCGAGCAAGATTGGTAAAGCTCGGTCATGGGTATGGTCGTCCACGATGTAGTCGATTGAGCCCGGTATAGCGCTGAGCATGTGATAGGTCCCATCGCTACAAGTGTATCCGAAACATCGAAGTTGAATCGAACGCTATCTGAGGCGGCGCTCGTGAAAGCTGACGCGAACGGATCGGACATCATTTGGCCCGATGCGGTAGTCAGCGTTAGGAGGCAAGCCAACACGACTAATCTGACACTTCTCTTCATGCGAATTCTCCAGAAATCGAGATGTGACCTACTTGCTCCAAATATAACGGTAGCTCTCACTTTTGCAATCATAACCTTTCCGTAAATGCCGATACAAATGGCAGAGCCGACCCAGGTTGCTTGAGTCGGCTCCAGATCCAGTCCTTATCGCCCTGGGGGTAGGGCATTGGTAAGGCAAGTGCAGAGGAATGTGCAGCGATACAATACAAAGTTCATCCCTATTTGTCAAGTGAAAAATCGAGTAGTGCAATCTTTTTTGTATTCTTTCCGAAATTAAGCACAGATCGCGCGCTTAATCTTTTGATTATCAATGAATTGGAGTTCTGCTGACACCGATGCTGGTAAGAATGACTGCGATCTACTAACGACGCAGCGTCTGCGACAGCAGATTGAGGAAAAGTCCGACATCCGTTACGATGCCGACCGCCTGCGATGATCCACGATCGGAGAGCTTTGTCACGACAGGCGGGTTTATGTCGACTATGATCGTCCGAACGCGCGAGGGAAGCATGTTACCTACTGCTATCGAATGCAGCATCGTGGACAGCATCAGCACGACATCGATGCTCCGCAGCTCTTCGGAATACCTTTGCTGAGCCATGTTCATGTCGGTGATTACTTCCGGCAGCGGTCCGTCGTCGCGGATAGAACCGGCAAGCACAAACGGCACATCATTCTTGACGCATGTGTACATGATGCCTGATCTGAGAATGCCTAACTTGACTGCATTTGCTATTGACCCTGCTCTATAGATCGTGTTGATAGCTCTCATGTGATTGCGATGTCCTTCGTTGACCGGGAGCCCGTTGTCGAGATGAATTCCGAGCGACGTGCCATAAAGAGATTGCTCGATGTCGTGGACGGCGAGGGCATTGCCGGACAATAGCAACTGCACATAGCCAGATTCTATGAGGTCGCATGTTGCTCTTGAGGAGCCTGTATGCACGACTACCGGTCCAGCTACCAGAGCCGTTCTTGTGCCGGGTTTCCGGATGAGATCGGCAACTCGTTTGACGGCAAGCTCTACTCGCCGCTCTGACGACGTTTCGCTCATCATGAACGCGAAGTCCGACCTGTCCCGGTCTCTGAATTCAGGAATAACTCTGATCCCGCCGACACCGCACACAATCTTGTCGCCTTGCTTCACCTCGCGAAGTTTGCGACAGACGGGTCCCTTGTCTTCAATCACTATCACGGCATCCATCCTCTGATTCTCCGCCGTCACCCAGTTGCCGTCGAGGAATATCTTGGTGGTGTGATTGGTCGTCGAATAGAAGTCATCCGGGACAACACGATCTGCCTCGGCAGGCTTAGCCGTAACCTGTTGCGGAGAATCGAGAAAGCAACCCAGCACGTTCAAGCGGGGAAGCAGATCAGAGACCGCAGTCTTTGGGCCAGTTATCTCAATCTTAGCGCGCGATGGGTCGAGATTCGTCTTGCCCATCTCGAACGAAGCTATTTTGAATTGTGCGCCGGACTTGATGATTGTGTCGAGAATCTCAGACATGATGCCGGAATCGACGATGTGTCCCTCAATGACGACGGTCTCAGTGTGCATTTAGTCGTTTCCTGGTGGAATGTTGTCCAGAAGCCTTGTATTTGTCTTTGTCGGCAGAAATGGCAGAGGAATGAGACGAATCTGATTGGGTGAATGCCTGCAAGCGTCAGCTACCGATTTGTGAGTGGCAGATGTCCAGAGGCTGTCCCACAAGTTGCGAAATGCTGGGTTGGAGTAGGTCGGGTTTGGTCTTCCCCCGGTTTTGTGGACAGTTTGTTAAGCATGTGTGTTTCTCGAATCGAAGTCAAGCGGACTTACGTAGCCAAG